>CAZJYC010000177.1:0-2538 GCA_964550165.1 uncultured Eubacteriales bacterium | reverse complement strand
TGGATTGACTGGGCTAAGGCAAACGGCCTGGGAATGGATTTTAACGGCACCTTCTTTTCGCACCCGAAAGCCGAGAGCGGTTTCACACTGTCCAGCGCTGATGAAGGGATACGCCGTTTCTGGGTCGAGCACGGCATCGCCTGCCGAAAAATCGGCGCGGCGATGGGAAAGGCATTAAGCACGCCATGTGTAACGAACTTATGGATTCCGGACGGATATAAAGATATTCCGGTTGACCGCAAAGGACCCCGCGAACGGCTTAAAAAGTCACTCGATGAGATATTCGCCGAATCGATGGAGCGAAGCTGCCTTTTTGATTCTGTGGAAAGCAAACTCTTCGGCATCGGCTCGGAAAGTTACGTTGTCGGCTCGCATGAGTTTTATCTGGGCTATGCTATCGAAAATAAAATGCTCCTGTGCCTCGATACGGGGCATTTTCATCCGACCGAGGTTATCTGCGACAAAATATCATCCGTGCTGACCTTTCTCGATGAAATACTGCTCCACGTCAGCCGGGGCGTGCGGTGGGACAGCGACCACGTGGTTATTCTCTCGGACGAGCTGCGTGCCATTGCCGAAGAGATAGTACGGGGCGATTATCTTCAAAGGGTGCATATTGGCCTTGACTTTTTCGATGCCAGCATAAACCGTATAGCCGCCTGGGTTATAGGCACGCGTTGTATGCTCAAGGCCTTGCTGATTGCCTTATTGGAACCGGCAGTCAGGCTGCGCCAAATGGAAATAAACGGCGACTACACTTCGCGTCTGGCTATGCTGGAAGAGTTAAAAACCCTGCCGTTCGGGGCGATTTGGGACCATTATTGTATGAAATCAGACGTGCCGGTCGCTGAAGGTTGGCTGAATGAGGTCAGGGCTTATGAAAGGGATGTTCTCGACAAGCGCCGGTAGAGCGCATACAGTTCACAGTTAATATTAAGGAAGACGACATGGATACAGAACGGCAGCCGCAGCAAACCAAAGCGGGAAGTGAGTTCGAACGTGAGCCGGTGCCTAAGAATGCGCTGCTCGGCTTCAAGAGCTTCATCGGAATGTACGCCGGCGAGCATTGCGCCGGAACGGAGTTAATGATTGGGCCGCTGTTTGTGGCCGCAGGGGTCAGCGCCTTCGACCTGGTCATGGGTCTTGTCGTCGGCAATGCCCTGGCGGTCTTTAGCTGGATGTTCCTTTGCGCGCCTATCGCTACTCGAACCCGTTTGACCCTCTACTATCAACTGGAGAAGATATGCGGCCGCAAGCTTGTAATCCTCTACAATCTTGCCAACGGCGTGATGTTCTGTTTTCTGGCCGGGGCGATGGTGACCGTCTCAGCCACGGCCGTTGGAGTCTGGTTCAAGTTCAAGATGCCGGGCCTAAACGACCTGTATCCCAACAGTATCGGCTGGGTCGTGGCTGTCGCCGTTGTAGGTGGGCTGATTGCCATTGTTGCCGCTTACGGCTATAAAACCGTGGCCAAGTTCGCCAACGTGGCTTCTCCTTGGATGGTTCTCGTGTTCCTGGTCTTTGGCTTTGTAGGTCTTAGGCAGTTCATCGAGGCAACAGGCGCCGAAATCACCTCGCTGAGCAGCCTCTGGGGCCTGGCCAGAACCCAAATATGGAAGGGCGGTGCACCGCTGGCCGGGCAGGTTAAGTTCACCTTCTGGCATGTAACCTTCTTCGCATGGTTCTGCAATATGGCGATGCACATCGGCATGAGCGATTTGTCTGTATTCCGGTTCGCCCGCAAGAGCTGGTATGCCGTGGCCAGCAGTGCAGGTATGTACGTGGGACACTTTATGGCCTGGATTAGCGCTTCAATACTCTATGCTTATCAGCTCCATCGGGACGCGAGCAATATTGATGTATTGCCCGGCCCGCTGGCCTACCGGGCTGCGGGGCTGGTCGGCCTTTTATGTGTGATTATTGCCGGCTGGACGACCGCCAATCCGACCATCTACCGGGCGGGCCTGGCGTTCCAGGCACTGGCGCCCAAATCTTCACGTTTTAGGGTTACACTTATCACCGGCGCCATTGCAACAGTCGCCGGCATGTTCCCGGCTATCGCAATGAAGCTGCTGGGCTTTGTGGCCCTTTACGGCCTGGTTCTTATGCCAATGGGTGCAGTTATTTTTGTCGATTTCTGGCTGGTTCGAAAGTTTGGATTACAGAGTTACTACGCCGAGCTGAGCGGAAAGACCTTTAACTGGGCCGCCGGCCTGGCGTGGTTCGTAACACTGGCAACCGCCTGGATATTGGTGAGGTTCGCGGGCGTACAGATTTTCTTCGTTTCACTGCCCGGCTGGTTTGTCGCGGCCTTGTTGTATATCGTCCTGAGCAAGTTCTATCAGAAGAAACTCCGCCCCGTTACGGCGGAATAACAGGAGAAATTACTATGCGTCCTATCTTACAAATCGTTTCACTGCTGGCGCTGATTGCCTTAACATTGCCGTCTATAATCTTCCTTGCAGGCCGCGTGGAGCTGGATATGGTCAAATGGATAATGCTGCTCGCTACGGTAGTATGGTTTGTCGCCGCCACTCC
>CAZJYC010000176.1:0-2559 GCA_964550165.1 uncultured Eubacteriales bacterium | reverse complement strand
GCACTATCCGAAATGCCCATAGAAATTCCTTGGATGAAGAATGTAGAGAAAGTCAAGGTTACCAATGAGGACCAGTAACCTTACACGAAAAGATCCTCGCGACAAGCCTCTGAACATTACCGTTAGTTCTCTCAACGTCCCTGATAACCCCCAAGCCTTTTGGAGTTAAACGGTAAATTCTGCGTCTGTTTTCCTGTACGCCGCTCAACCAGCCAGCCCTCTCCATCGCATAAAGATGCGAATAGACCGTTCCAGAACTCGGAAGATAATGAAACCGCCCATATATGTACTTGATGATGTCATAGCCGCTGATACAGACGCCGTTATGCTTTAAAGCTGAAAGAACGAGAAAATCCATGAAGTTATTGATTATTCGCTTTTCAATTTCCTTGTGAATATTGCTTTTCATTCTCTCCCCGATTTAAAATTGGGCAAGATTCTGTTTTTAAAACTTATTCAAGTTCCGAATAAGAATTGCACTTATTTATCATAATTCGAGCTATTGATTAGTTTTGAAGTGTCTTAGTTTTTGCATTTTCTTTCAGAAGCTTGATAGTTTTGTCTCGTCGTTTTCTTATGTTATGTGGGGTGTGGACCAGTTGTCTGACCAATGCGTTGACTAATGGATTGTCCTCTGTGTGGTACAATTCTGTTTTTATTTTTGTTTGTGTTAATTTGCTGTGATGGTGAACCTATGCAGTTAGCAGAAAAATTTGTGAAAAGAGTTAGCGAGCACCCGTTTTTTAAGCACTATAGAGAGCGTGGTGTTAGAGAGGGTTTGTTCAGCGATATGGTTGGAGCTTTGGGGCGTATGCATGACACTGTTGTTAAGTGCGCTTATCCAGAGCTTATCGGTAGGAATATTATTGCAGTGAGGCCAACCGAAAAATCGAGAGAAAGGTTTCCACTTGATCATAAGGCTGTTGGATATAGCTATGCTGAGGGTACCTCTACGAGGCTTAGTGGAGCCAAGAACGGCGCGGTTGAGGTTAATGCGGATATTATTGCGGAGGCGTCTGAATGTTGGACTTATGAGTTTGTTGAGGACTCCACTTGGAATGTTATGGAGAATATGGTTGAGAAGGTTGGCAGAGCTTTGGGTCAAGAAGAAACAAGTATTGTACTTTCCCTTTATGGTAATATAGCCAATTCGGATTTAGCAGGGGCTGTGCCGATTGATCAAGGCGACAGGGTTATGGATTGGAAGGCTGTTATAAGGCTTTATGATGCTGTACGTGGCGAAAATTGGCGTCCAAACATTTTGGTTTTGCATGAAACACAGTTGCATCAACTTCTAGAAGACGACAAATTCATTGATTCTCGTTATCTGACTTCTTTGGAGACAGATGTTGAGTATGGATTAGTTAGATCAGCGTTAAGCATGAGAGTGCAAGCAAGCACTTTAGTGCCCAATGGAACAGCCTATGCCATAGATACTCGTGTCGCTGCTATTATGCTTCTTCGCAGAGACATTGCAGTTAAGGATTGGAGTGATCCACGAGCGGGAGAATTTGGCATTAAGGCGACAACGAGATTCGGCTTAGGTGTATTAAGAAGCAATGCGATCGCAAAAATGGTTAACATAAAAACCTCGTTGTAAGCTGATAGTGATGAGCTTTTGATCTAAATTGTGTATGTTTTGGAATCTGTATATGTTTGGTATGAGTGGCTAACAACACTTGTTAAGAGGTGCTATTTGACATAACAGCTGTTATGCCAATGACCCTGCAAAAGATACCTGACGGAACGGTTCTAGCCATCGCAGTAACGGCGATTATTATGAGTGATTTGGCCAAGGGTTTGCTTTTTGCGTATCAAAGGTTCCGAACACTGGAAATGTGAAGGTAGTAGGAGTATATTTGGATAGCGATTGTACGAATAATGTGACCTCAATTGGTTGGGGGTCTTCTCGAACCTGGAGCAATAATTAACAAAACGGTATATGTAAAGAATGATGGTGATGTACGTGCGATTCTTGATATGACCACGGCTATGGAGTTCAGGCGCTTATGGCAACATCACTCTGAGCTGGAACCGTAAAAGCTATTTGTTAGACTCCGACTTGCGGTTCAAGCAGTCTTCAGGCTTTCTGTATCGTCAAATACTACTGGAGTTACAAACTTCAGCTTCGACATAATAATAACAGGAACAGAACATACATAAGAAACGTAAAATTCCTTACTTTATTCTTATTTTCTTCGGACGTTTCTTTTGCTGTATATATAGTCCTGTTGCTCCCAAGAGAGTTGTCAAAGCAATCACTGTTCCAAATGGAACCTCAGGAATGACTTTGTGACGGAAGAATCGGCATATGAAACGCCATATGGCTCGCAGTATCCACGGGCATCCTGTGGCTTGTGCTGACACCGTGTAACTTCCTTCTGATTGCGCGATGGTTGATCCTATGTAGGCTGGTGTTGTAGTATCGGTTAATACTATTGAAAGATTGTGCCATTCTGCAATGGTGATGTTGTCAGAGTCATAAACAATGACATCGGTAACTGTGATGGTTTCATTAGGATCAATCGCGTTGGCTTTGGCGTAAATGTTTACAACTTC
>CAZJYC010000175.1:0-2662 GCA_964550165.1 uncultured Eubacteriales bacterium | reverse complement strand
GCGGCTGCGGTCCTGTTGACGCCTATCCGCGCGTCCGGGTGTCTTTCATCGTCGAGGATCTGGTATTCAAACCCGAGCGCCGCCTGCTTCGGTGGATAAGCCATCGACATCTCTTCCGAGACGTTATACTTGACGCCGCTGTTTCCGCCAGGGCTGATCTTCCATTCGAAGCAAAGCTCAAAATCCTCGAAAGTTCTGATTGTCATTAAGTCCCCACCTTCATGAAAAAGAGTGAAAAAGGGGACTGTCCCCTTTTCTGTGAAAAAAAATGGAAAAGAAGCATTTAACTCTGTATAGTAGGGATAGATTTTATGAGCAAAGGAGCTGGAATGAAGCGGATAACAAGGCGGGAATTTATGGGAAATTCGACAAAGGCTGTGGCGACAACAGCTTTGATCGCAGGCTTTGAGCCAGTCTTCAGATATTTCAGGCCCAAGCAAGCCGTCAGCCCCAATGACCAGATTCATGTTGCCCTTATCGGCAGCGGCGGAATGGGGAAGGCCAATCTGACCAGCTTTCTCCGCGTTCCTGAGGTTGAGTGCCTGGCTGTGGCCGATGTCGACGAAAAACACCTTGAAGACGGCCTCAAGCTGGCAGAGGAGATGCGCGGCAAAAGGCCAGAAGGCTACAAGGATTTTCGCCAAATCATCGACCGCAAGGATATCGATGCCGTCATCGTCGCCACGCCCGACCACTGGCATGCTCTGCCGACCATCTATGCCTGTTAGACAGGCAAAGATGTCTATGTGGAGAAGCTTCTGGCAACAACCATCGAAGAGGGGCGGGCGATGGTCAATGCCGCCCGCAGGTTCAACCGCATCGTCCAGGTCGGAACGCAGCAGCGAAGCGCCAGGCATTTCCAGGATGCAGTAGCTTTTGTCCAGTCGGGAGAGCTGGGAAAAATCCGGTCGGTGCGCTCCTGGGCTTTCCTGGATTGGAAAGGCGATATCGGAAATCCGCCTGACGAGGCTCCTCCAGCCTATGTGGATTATGACTTCTGGCTTGGCCCGGCTCCCAAGCGCCCCTTCAATCCGGCTCGGTTTCATCACAACTTCCGCTGGTTCTGGGACTACTCCGGCGGATTGATGACCGACTGGGGCGCCCATATGGTCGATGTTGTCATGTGGGCTCTGAAAGAAGAGCCGCTCGGCGCCATGGCCATCGGCGGAAAGTATGGCTTTAACGATATCAGGGAGACGCCGGATACCCAGCAAGCCATCGTCGAGTTTCCGAGCTTTTCCATGGTCTGGGAGCATATGATCGGCTGCGGGACAGGCCCCTGGCAGCGCGAGCACGGCGTGGAATTCCACGGGCAGAACGGAATTCTTGTCGTGGACAGGGGCGGCTGGGAAGTTCATTCTGAGACGGATAATTTCAAACAGCCGGAGCGCGTCTTTCGCATGATGCCCAAGCCGCGCCAATCAGGGTCGAGCGATTTTCACTTTTCTCATGTCAAGAATTTCGTCGAATGCATCAAGTCGAGGAAGATGCCTGAAGCCGATGTTGAGACCGGCCACAAGTCTGTCATCGCCCCTCATCTGGGAAATATCGCCGTGCGGCTGCGGCGGTACATCCGCTGGGATGCGCAAAGGGAAAAGGTGGTCGGCGATCCGGAAGGACAGGCTCTTGTTGGCAGGCCTTACCGCAAACCCTGGGCTCTTCCGAAATTTTAGATTCATGGTTCTTGTCTATTTTTTGTGGATTTTAATTGAATCAAAGAGCCAGGAATACTCTCACTCCAGGCAGATTTTTAACGCTATTCCCTTTCTGCTCTCTCGGAAGTCTCGAAACTCCGCCCGCTTGGCGAGGACTTTTATTGGGTTTATTTACAACACAAAGGCTTATCTGTTTTTTTTCTCGTGATAAAAGACCTTGAGAGGCTATCTTTGCCGGATTTGCTCGAGGACAGGTCATGACCAGAAGGCTTGGGCTGAAGAGAATCGCTCTCAAGAGCGTTCATCTTCCCCTGGAAAGCACGGAGGAGGAAATAAAGGCTGTGGCTGAAAAAGTCAAAGAGGCCGGGCTTGAGCTCTATGGCTGCGGAGTGGTTTACATGCAGAACGAAGAGGCAGTCCATCGAGCTTTCGATTATGCCAGGACGGCCGGGATGAAGGTCATCATCGGCGTTCCCAACCACGAGCTCCTGGACCTGGTGAATAAAAAAGTTCAGGAACTCGACATCAAGCTGGCCGTCCACAACCATGGACCCGGTGACAGGCTCTATTCCACACCAGAGAGCGCTTACTCAAAGATCAAAAACCTGGACTCTCGTCTGGGATTGTGCCTGGATATCGGGCATGCCCAGCGTGCCGGCGTTAATCCTGCTAAAGCCGCGGAAATGTTTGCCGGCCGTTTGTTGGACGTCCATATCAAGGATGTCACAGCCTCGTCCGCAGAAGGAATTCCGGTCGAAGTGGGGAGGGGTGTCATCGACATCCCCAAATTTCTGCGCACGCTGCTCAAATTAAATTACAGGGGCACTGTGGCTTTGGAATATGAAAAAGACGAGAAGGACGCTCTTCCTGGCACTGCAGAATCCGTCGGCTTCATCAGAGGAGTCCTTTCCGTTGTTTAAGGGAATAGCGTCAAAAATATGACTTGCTCTTTGTAAGAAAAAAGGGGACTGTCCCCTTTTTTTCTTTCTCATGGTGGTGGGTGGGGG
>CAZJYC010000174.1:1551-2680 GCA_964550165.1 uncultured Eubacteriales bacterium | reverse complement strand
GTGGTCGTCGCCCGTCAATGTCAGCTTGCGGGCTTGGGACCCGTCTGCCCGAGCAGGAGCACGCACGACAATACTATGACCGGGCGGCACATAAACATCTGCAGCTTCCCCCGCACCAATTGTCCCTCCGAGAAAGCCCTGTTCCATCGACCGACTTGTATCGTTCCTGCTCAGGTTCAATTGGTGCGGGGCTGCAGATTTTTCATAGGCCCAGCTCAATTTAAATCGCTCTGCGGTCGCATCGGAAGAGTTGGTGACACGAATATTAGGAAGGCCTGCCCTGAGCCCAGCCGAAGGGTCATCACTACCAGGATGCGCCAAGTAATTGGGATTCGTCACTAATTGTAATGCCGCATTAGTAGTGCCATGACACCGAACCAGCTTAACCACCAATTCCATCTCTTCAGGCCATTCGTAGGCGTGCATTGCATCAAGATTGCTGCCCTCTTGCAAATCGCTGATAAGCACCACCTGGCGCATTGCGGTAGGTTGTTGTTCATCATTGACTTGGTCGTCTTCAATAGCTTCTGCGGCGCTTACTAATGCGTTACCAAGATTAGTCAGGGCCCAGCCCGGTGACAACTTCGATATCTCTTCGGTTACAATCGACGCTCGCTGGCCGGGCTCCAACGCTCCCCACTGTTCGAATCCTATCAATGTTTTTGTGCTCTCATCAAAGCTCATAACGCACACTCGGTCGGTTTGGCTAACATTCTTTAACACTGACTGTGCCTCGCTGATTGCCTGGTCCCACATTCCGGCACGCCGCATAGATGCACTGGTATCGATTAACAAGACTATCCGCCTGCCGAGGCGGACCCGGTTATCCGCGGCTTCTCGTGGGAAAAAAGGGCGCGAGAAGCCAAATGCAAGCAGGCACAATATTATGCACCGTAAAATCAAAAGCAGCAGGTTCTCTATACGGCTGCGGTTCTTGAATCGGGGTATTGTAGTACGCAAAAACATCAGTGAGCTAAACGTTATGCGCTTGCGCGTATGACGGCGAATCATATGCAGCACAATCGGTAAACCGACCGCGGCGATACCTGCCAGAAATAATGGGTAAAGGAAACTCATACCTTAGTCCTAATTTTTGAACCACCTCTACCCCGTTAGAAGTAAGACTTCA
>CAZJYC010000174.1:0-1451 GCA_964550165.1 uncultured Eubacteriales bacterium | reverse complement strand
GGGTCTACCTCTGATACGCTTTCTGCGGCGCATCCGGTCCTGCAAAAAGTCCAGCAAAGCCAAATCGAACGGACGGTCGGTTGCAAACAGATGGTAGTCGATACCGAGGTTCTGGCACGTTAATTTAGCTTTAGTCAGATGTTTGGCCAGCATACGTTTGTAACTTGTCTGAGCATCGGATGGGTTGACATACATGTTTCGCCCACTCTCTATATCATGGAAGATTGCCGGCGAGTCGAAGTCAAAGTTCAGCTCAGCCGGGTCCAGTACATGGAATACCACAACGTCATGACCCCCGGCACACAGATAGCCCAGGTCTTGTTCGAGCCGGTCAATCGACGTTAGCAGGTCAGATATCAAAATGATTATGCCGCGTCTTGTCAGCATTCCGGCAACGTACTGCAGGGGGGGACTCAGGTCTGTAGTGCTGCCCTGGGGATTAGCTTCCAATGCCAGCATCAAACGGCGCAGATAACCCGGCCGGTTGCGGGGCAGGATGTATTGCCTGACCTGGTCGTCAAATGTAACTAAGCCGACAGCGTCACCCTGAGTGAAGAGAAAATAAGCCAGCGTCGCGGCCAGGGTGCCGGCGTATTGCGACTTTGTGTAGCCTCCCGAACCATAGCTCATTGAGCGGCTGTGGTCGATTAGTAAATGGCAGCGTACGTTAGTCTCATCTTCAAATTTTTTAATGTAGAATCGGTCACTGCGGGCATAGACTCTCCAGTCAATGTAGCGAGGGTCATCGCCTGGTGTATATTGACGGTATTCGGTGAACTCAGCAGAAAAGCCGTGATAGGGGCTTCGGTGAATGCCTTTACAGAATCCCTCAATGATAACCTTAGCGCGCAGCTCCATCGACTTGATTTTCATCAGGGAAACTGTATCAATCATACCCTCAGCTTTAGAGTTAAATGCCGACGATTTATCCGTCATTGGATTTACCTTTCTTTAACCGATTTTAATAGTCTATCGACAAATTTTTCTATCACCACACCCTCAGCCTCAGCTCGGTAATTGATTAGTACCCGGTGGCGAAGCACTGGATAGGCAAGTGCTCGTATATCCTCGAAGCTTACGTGCGACCTGCCGTAAAGCAGCGCTCGGGCCTTGGCGCCAAGCACCATATATTGTGAGGCTCGCAGCCCGGCTCCCCAGGTGACCCACTCGTTTACAAAATCCAGTGAATTATCCGGGCAAGGGCGCGATGCCGCTGCGATTCTCACGGCGTAACGCACCACATCCTCGGCAACAGGCACCTTGCGCACCACGCCGTGAAACCGCAGCAGGTCTTCGCCAGTGAAAACCTGCTCGATAGGCTCGGGCTCGGCAGCGGTAGTCTGGCGAACAACCTCAACCTCGTCGTCCTCCTGCAGATAATCAATCCAAACGTTGAACATAAAGCGGTCGAGCTGCGCTTCGGGCAGTGGATAGGTGCCTTCCATTTCGAT
>CAZJYC010000173.1:0-2685 GCA_964550165.1 uncultured Eubacteriales bacterium | reverse complement strand
AGGTGACTTAAATGGGGACTGTAAGGTCAATTTCCTGGATGTCTACATTTTTGCCGACAAGTGGTTGGCCCCTCCGGAAAGCCCAGCCGACCTTAATAAGGACGATGAGGTCGATATGGATGATTTTGCCCTTTTGGCCGACCAATGGCACCAGGCAGGAATACCACTGGCAATCAATGAATTTATGGCCTCCAATAGCAGTTGTAACACAGACCCGCAGGGCCAATATGATGACTGGATTGAGCTCTACAATTACGGCACCGATGCTATTAATGTCGGTGGGATGTACCTGACGGATAACCTGTCTGTTCCGACCAAGTGGCGAATTCCCTATGGTAATTCGGTTGTAACCACCATTCCCGCAGGGGGCTATCTGTTGATATGGGCCGACGATGATACAACAGACACCGGGCTTCATGCGAATTTCAAGCTCGATGCGAACGGCGAGGAGATTGCCCTGTTCGGCTCAGACGGTATTACACTGATTGATAGTGTCGCATTTCCTCCACAGACTGCTGATATTTCATACGGTCGCTACGCCGACGCTAATGATAATCAACGTTTCTTTGGTTTCCCCAGTCCTGGACGGCAAAATATTGGTGCATTTTTAGGCGAGGTTGATGACACGAAATTCAGCCACAAACGCGGTTTTTACGATACACCTTTTTTTGTTACGATTGCCACTGAAACCAAAGATGCCGTAATATACTATACGCTCGATGGTACTGAGCCATATAATGCTACCGGTAGCATTCGGTTCCCGAATGGT
Organism: uncultured Eubacteriales bacterium; assembly: GCA_964550165.1. Taxonomy (GTDB): domain Bacteria; phylum Acidobacteriota; class Aminicenantia; order Aminicenantales; family Aminicenantaceae; genus CAZJYC01. The sequence continues at coordinate 1,916 of CAZJYC010000173.1, read as the reverse complement.
ATCGTTTATACCGGTTCTATTCCTATCAACACGACCACGTCTTTGCGGGCGATAGCCATCAAGCCCGGCTGGAAATCCACAAATATGGATACCCAGACGTATATCTTTCTCGATGATGTCATTCGACAACCTGCTCGTCCTGCCGGTTTTCCTGCTAACTGGGGGCACACCGGCAAAGGCGACTATGAGATGGACCCGCAGGTCGTCAACGATTCACGCTACCGTAACACGATAAAAGACGACCTCAAATCCGTCCCGACACTCTCGCTGGTGATGGATGTTGACGACTGGTTTAAAAGCGGCGGCCAGGGCATCTACATCCAGGGAGAAAGAAGCGAGCGGGCGGTCTCGGCCGAGCTGATTTTTCCCGATGGAAGACCAGGCTTCCAGATTAACTGCTCCGTTATGATTGTCGGTGGAACCAGCCCGAACAGATGGAAAATGGATAAACTTTCTATGAGGTTAAAATTCAAGGGCGAATACGGCTCTTCAAGACTCAGGTTTCCTGTCTTTGGTGATGAAGCGACCGACGAGTTCGAAACCCTTGTTGTTGACGCCAGGATGAATAATAGCTGGGGTTATGGCGGCGGTGTTATGCTACCTCAGAACAGCAGACCATGGATATCAGGCAGCCCTTCGCAGCGAGATGTTGCTCAATACACACGAGACCAATTTGTATCGGACATTCAGAACACTATGGGTGGCTATGCTCCACACGGCAGGCACGTCCATCTGTATCTTAACGGACTCTACTGGGGATTGTACTGGCTTCACGAACGGCCTGACGAGCACTTCGCCGCCGCTTACCTCGGCGGCAATGATGAGGATTATGATGTCCTTAAGCACGGAGCTGGTACGGTCATCAACGGTTCTGGAGCAGACTACAACCGAATGTTCAATATCGCCAATGTCGGCCTGACATCTAATGCGCAGTATCTGGTAATTCAGCAGTATTTAGATATACCCGATCTTATCGACTACTTAATCACGAACTTCTACGTCGGTAATACAGACTGGGCACATCAAAACTGGTATGCCTCTCGCAACCGTGAGGACCCTAACGGCCGGTGGCGATATCATAGCTGGGACGCCGAACATGTAATGGAAGCTCTGGGCGCAAATGTTACAGGCAAAGACGATAACGGCGGCCCCACACGCCTCCACCAAAAGCTGGCTAACAACACCGAATACCGTATGCTCTTTGCCGACCATGTACATCGTTATTTCTTCAATGACGGCATTCTTAAACCTGATGCTGCTACAGCCCTATATCAACTCCGGCTCGACGAGGTGGACCGCGCCGTGGTCGCTGAGTCGGCACGATGGGGCGATAACCACCACTCAACACCTTATACACGGGACATCGATTGGATTCGTGAACGTAACTGGCTCCTTAACGAGTACTTTCCACAACGTACAGGAATTGTCCTTAACCAATTTAAAGCCAAGGGATGGTATCCTAACGTTGATGCGCCTCTCTTTCGCATTAATGGCTTGTATAAGCATGGCGGCCAGATTTTGCCAGCTCATCGATTTTCTATGACTGCAACAACCGGCAAAATCTATTATACACTCGACGGTAGTGACCCACGCCTGCCGCAGAGCTCACGAGGCACCAGTACCACTGCTATACTTGTAGCTGAGAATGCAGCTAAGAGGGTGCTCGTTCCAATCCGCCCCATAAGTGACAACTGGAAAGGAGGTAGGAGCTTTGACGACTCAAACTGGCTGACCTGCACCGGAAGCCCTGGGGGCGTTGGCTACGAAGCCGCTTCGGGATATGAAAACTTCATCAGCCTTGACCTTGAAAGCCGAATGTATAGAAAAAATACTACCTGTTATATCCGCATCCCGTTTTCTTTCGGCGGCAACTCGAGTGACTTTGACTTTATGATGTTGAAGGTTCGTTATGACGA
>CAZJYC010000172.1:0-2703 GCA_964550165.1 uncultured Eubacteriales bacterium | reverse complement strand
GAAAAAGGCATCTTTCTGTGCACGCTGCCAGAAGATTCTGGAAAAGCTGAAGAGATGATACAGAGACTCATCAAAACTTGCTATTAAAGGCTCAATCCATTTGCTGAAATGGTCTATATCTAAAGAGCTTATCAAACACTTTTTTAATGTCGCCCTTAATGCATTTTTTTACAAACCGGACAGACACTTAGACAGCGTCTACATAAGAGCACATTAAGCGGCGCTTCTTCCCTTAGGTTCAATCATTCATACCGCAGGGCATCCACAGGATTGGCCAAAGCGGCTTTCACGGCCTGAAAGCTCACAGTCAACAGGGCAATCACAAGCGCCAGTGAAGCACCCAGGAGAAACATCCAGAGATGAATATCAATCCTGTAGGCAAAGTTCTGAAGCCAGCGGCTCATGGCAAGATAGGCAACAGGCCAGGCAATAACGTTGGCCACAAGCACCCATTTTGTGAATTCTCTGGAAAAAAGAAGGGCAATATTCGCAACCGAGGCTCCCAGGGCTTTGCGGACGCCGATTTCCTTTGTCCGCTGCTCAGAGGCGAAGGAGGCCAATCCGAACAATCCAAGGCAGGCGATGAAGATGGCAAGAAAAGAAAATGTGCTAAAGATTTGAGACAATCTTTCTTCCGCCCTGTAAAGCTTGTCAAAGTTTTCATCCAAAAAGATGTATTCCAGAGGCCAACCCGGAGAGTATTCTTGCCATTTTCCCTTCAAAAAGGAAAGCAATTCCCTGAGATTCCCCTGGCCAAGCTTCACAGAAATGAAATAAATGAACCGATTATCAGGCAGGATGGAAAGAATAAGAGGTTCGATTTTCTGATGCTTAGAGCGGAAATGGAAGTCTTTGATGACGCCAATAACACGGCCTCTTCCGCTATCAAGGTCTTTGAGCTTCTTGCCGGCGGCAGAATCCCAGCCAAACTGTCTGGCCGCAGTCTCATTGATGATAAAGGCTTCCTTGGCATCTGTAGCAAACTCCCTGGAAAAGTCCCTGCCTTCTTCAATCTCCATGCCGAAAGTATTGACGAAATCATAATCCACAAGCATATTGCGCAGCGTCAAAGGCTCTTTATCTTCAGCGCCTTCAGGAATAAATTTGCTTATGGTTGGAATAAGACCGGGAAAGCTTGTTGAGCCGGCGGCACTCAAGATTTTTGGATTCTGGAGAAGGTCATTTTTAAAAGCCTCATACCTATGGCGCATATCCTGCTCACCGACGGAAAGAACGATAACATGCTGCTTATCAAAGCCTAGCTTTTTATTTTGTATGAAATCGAGCTGAGTGTAGATGATGACCGTACTCACGATTAAAACGATGGAAATTGCAAATTGGGCAATAACAAGAAACTTTCGGAAGAAGGAGCTTTTTGAGCCGGCTCTAAACTTCCCCCTTAAAATCTCAGCCGGATGGAAAGCGGAGAGGAAAAAGGCGGGGTAGCTGCCGGAGACAATCCCAACAAAGAACAGCAATCCGGCCAATCCCAGAGAGATAAGGCCATTGCTGAAATAATTTATTCTGACTTCCTTGCCGGTCAGAGCATTAAATGCCGGAAGAGAAATCTCAACCAAAGCGACTGCAACCAAAAGAGCAAAAAAGGATAAAATGAATGATTCTCCCAGGAATTGCTTTGTGAGCTTAGGCCTGTCTGCCCCTAAAACCTTTCTCACGCCAACCTCTTTGGCCCGGTGGGCAGAGCGGGCCGTGGCGAGATTCATGAAATTTATGCAGGCGATGAGGAGGATAAAAAAGGCGATGGCGGAAAAAATATAGATGTATTTGATATCGCTGTTGGGTTCAATCTCATAGGTCAGACTGGAATAGAGGTGAATCTTTGTTAAAGGCTGGAGGTAGAAAGTCCATGCTTTTGCCGCTTCTTCGTTTCGGTGCCTGCGGATAAAATCAGGGAATTTCTTCTCCAGCTCCGCAGGAGAATAACCTTTGGGCAGCAGGAGATAGGTGTAACAGGACCAGGCCCACAATTTTCCGTATCTTGGGTTTGTGGCTTCCGCTGTGGCCATCGAACCCAGAAAATCGAATTTGATGTGGGAATTGTGCGGCAGATTTTTTAAAACTCCAGTGACTCTGTAATCGTCCCTGTTATCGATGGTCAGGATTTTTCCGAGAGGGTCTTCGCCGCCAAAATATTTTTGCGCCATGTCCTCTGTCAGAACCAGGCAGTAGGGATCTTTGAGCGCGGTCTTTGGGTCGCCTTGAACAAGAGCAAAGTTGAAGACATCGAAGACATTCGCATCCGCATAAAAGAAGCGCCTCTCGATAAACTGTTTGCTTTCTCGAGCCACGGCGACGCTAAATTCGCGGTCAAATCGGACAATATCCAAAACCTCAGGGTATTCTTCATTCAATCTTGGGCCCATAACAGGAAAGACAAGAGGGTAGTTCACAACCTCGTCATTTCGTTTCTCGATTTTTGCTATTCTGTAAATCTGATCTGCCTTTCCGTGAAATCTGTCATAGCTCAATTCATCCTGAATAAAAAGGATGATCAGAAGACAGCAGGCCATGCCGATCGCCAGCCCTGAGACATTGATCAACGAATAAACCTTATGTCTCTGGAGATTCCTGAAGGCAATTTTCAGGTAATTTTTAATCATGGCGAAACCCCTTATTCTTTTTGCACAAGCATAATATTTATCTTCTCCATTTCCAGGCTTAAATAAAGCAATTTCCATGCCA
>CAZJYC010000171.1:0-2709 GCA_964550165.1 uncultured Eubacteriales bacterium | reverse complement strand
TTAATTCCTTTTGGATGGTACCAAGGCTGGTTTGGAGGTATCCTAGAAAAGCTTTTCTCGTTGACTGGAGAGGAAGAGATTCTAGAAAGAGCCATCGAGGCTTACAAAGGCGTGGTAGAAACCTATGGAGAAGTAGGCTTTTCCAGTCGTGTTGCCGAATCTCACTGGAAGATTGCTAAGCTTTACGACCGTTTAGGCAACTGCCAAGAATCTTCTGAACACTTTGAGTCCGCATCTAAACACTACGAGGCTTCTGCTGAAGGAATGCCTAACCTAGGGGAGTTCTATCGAGACTTTAGTTCATACATGCAAGCATGGGTCGAAATCGAAAGAGCAAGATTCAGTAGCACAAGAGAAGAATATGATAAAGCTCAAAAACACTATGAAAAAGCCGCAAACCTTTTCGAATCATCCAAGGCATGGAAATACCTTGCTCCGAACTATTCGGCATGGTCCTTGCTTCAACAAGCAGAAGATCAAAGTAGAAAGAACCATGGCAAACAAGCGATAGAAATCTTCGAAAAAGCCACACAGCTCTTTGACAAAGCCAAAAGCTCCCTCAAAGGCCAAGTTGCCAAAATCCAGAGCGTAGAAGAGAAGGACATGGCTCTAACCACAATCAAGGCATCGCAAATTAGAAGCGAATACTGCCAAGGGAGAATAGCCTTGGAAGAAGCCAAAATACTAGACATCGAAGGCGACAACGTGTCAAGCTCACAAAAATACCTGGCTGCAGCTCGTATCTTCGAAAAACTGGAAAAGGAAACAGAATCTGAAACAGAGCGAGAAGAACTTAAGCCCATTGTTTATCTATGTCTAGCATGGCAAAAAATGACGTTAGCCGACGCCAGAGCCTCACCCGAACTATACATGGAGGCATCCCAACTTTTTGAGCAAACGAGCGAACATAGCCGCAGCGAAAGAACAAGACTCCTCGCGTTGGGTCACAGTCGTTTCTGCAAAGCACTTGAAGCCGGAACAAGATTCACGGACACAAGAGATACAGCGTTACATTCAGCAGCAATGCAAAACCTCCAAAGTGCGACTAGCCATTACCAAAGGGCGGGTCTCCAAAATGTCGCCGAACATGCTAGAGCAACCGGGTTGCTCTTCGATGCTTACGTGTACATGGACAACGCTAAGAAGGAAATAGATCCAGAAAAGAAGGCAAGGCTTTACATGATGACTGAAAAGATCCTTGAAACTTCAGCAGGGGCCTATCTCAAAGCGAAGCAACCCGCAAAAGTGAAGGAAGTGCAGACGCTATTAACCAAAGTCAGAGAAGAAAGAGAATTAGCTGTATCTTTAACTGAAATTCTACGCGCGACACCAATTGTTTCTACTACCCCAGCCTTTTCAACTCCTGTGAAGAATGAAGAAAAGGCGGTAGGCCTTGAAAGATTTGAACATGCTGCTATTGAGACGAATCTTGTCTTAAGCTCAAAAGAAGCCAAAGCCGGAGAAAACTTTAGCCTAGAAATGCAAATCGCAAACGTAGGAAAAGAAGCAGCTTTACTAGCCAAAGTTGAGCGGCTTCTCCCTGCGGGCTTCGAGCTTGTTGCAAAACCTGATTACTGCCATTTCGAAGACGGATATGTTGACATGAAGGGAAAACGGCTTGATCCACTGGAGACTGAAGAAATCAGACTTGTCTTAAGGTCGTTTGACAAAGGCACATTTGCAATGAAGCCAAGAATTGTTTACGTGGATGAAACTTGCCACCAAATGTTCTGTGAGCCTGAACCCGTAACAATAAACGTTTCAGAAGTTGTTCTTCCAGGTCGTATTACTACGGGATTTGGAAATCTTGACAACCTGCTTTTTGGTGGAATACCTGAAAACTATGCAGTTATATTAACCTCACTTTCATGCGACGAAAGAGACCTGTTGATTAAAAGATTTCTTGAGGCGGGAGCAAGAGAGGGCAAAGTCACATTTTACGTTACCGTGGAGACGAGTGGAGTAAGGAACCTCGTAGAGGAATTTCAGTCAAACTTCTACCTTGTTATTTGTAATCCTCAAGCAGATGAAATCATAAAAAGCTTACCCAACGTATTCAAATTAAAGGGCGTAGAAAACCTAACCGACATCAGCATTGCCTTGACCTCAGCCTTCCGCAGATTAGATGCCTTGCTAAGTGGTCCAAGAAGGGCTTGCATTGAGATAATCTCAGACGTTTTACTGCAGCATCACGCTGCTTCTACCAGGAGATGGTTAACCGGACTTGTTCCTGACTTGAGATCAAGAGGTTTTACTACTTTAGCAGTGATGAATCCAAAGATGCATCCTTCAGAAGAAGTTCAAGCAATTCTAGGCCTCTTCGAAGGAGAGATCAACATCTACGAAAAAGAAACAGAAAAAGGTTTGGGGAAATTCCTGAAGATCAAGAAAATGCATGATCAAAGATATCTAGAGAGCGAACTGCCTCTGAGAAAAGAAAGACTAGAGAGATGAAAGAAAGCGGGAAGAGCCAAAAGTAGAATTTTCCTTTCAAGTTCATAAACAGCCATTCTTTTTCACCTCACCATTTTACTTTATGCGTCAAATATTCAACCGTTCCATCCGCGTTAATTCTTGCAGTAGCTCTTCTGGCAGCCCAGCAATTGAAAGCAACAGCGGCAGGAAAAGACGCCGGATGCCTAAAAGCATAATCCACATGTACGCCAAGAACCGTGGTTTTTCCACCCAACCCCATTGGACCAATTCCAG
>CAZJYC010000170.1:0-2769 GCA_964550165.1 uncultured Eubacteriales bacterium | reverse complement strand
TCGGTACTTGGACACAAGATACGTTAAAAATACTCTGTATTTTTGCTACAGTCTCAAGATTACACATATTTATCTGTGGTAATCAAGTTCAATCTGCGTTAATCTATCTTAGAGACAACATCTGTTTAGTTTACACGTTTTTCCAGGTTGTCGTTCATTATGAATGGGCCGGTTAAAGACCAAATGCGATAAGGAGAACTCAAATGTATTGCCGCAAGGCATCCTGTGGACTGCAAAAATTAAATGTGGAAAGTGCCAGGCCGGTGATTTCAAAATGGATACTGGCAATGTGTGTGATTGTTAGCATTGGCTCCAAGTCGAACGCCAACAATGTCAGCTTTGCAGGCCCGCTGAGAATCCACCGAGACAATCCTCGCTATTTTACGGATGATAGTGGCCGAGCTGTTTATCTGACCGGTTCGCATACCTGGTCCAATCTGGTCGATATTGGCCCAGAGGACCCACCGCCGAGTTTTGACTTTACCGCCTACCTGGATTGGATGCAGCAACTAAATCACAACTTCATCCGAATGTGGACATGGGAGCCGGTAACGTGGAACACAAAGGCTAATAATGAGAACAAGCTACATACCTCCACTCCTCAACCGTGGGCGCGAACCGGGCCAGGTATGGCCCTCGACGGCAAGCCAAAGTTCAATCTCAAGACCTTCAACACTGACTACTTCGACCGATTATGGAACCGTATTTCGGCGGCCCGTGACCGAGGAATCTATGTTTCGGTTATGCTCTTTGAGGGCTGGGCAATGCAGTTCTCTTCCGGAGCCTGGGAAGGCCATCCTTTCCATCCACAGAACAATATAAACGATATTGATGGAGACCAAAATAAAGATGGTAAGGGCCTCGAAATTTACACGCTGAGTAATCCGGCCGTTACCGCTCTGCAGGAGGCCTACGTCCGGAAGGTGATAGATACAGTTAATGATTTCGATAACGTGTTATATGAGATATCGAATGAAAACCACCCGCCATCGACAGAATGGCAATATCATATAATCCGGTATATAAAAGACTATGAGAAGAACAAACCTAAACAGCATCCTGTTGGGATGACATTCCAATACCAAGGCGGAAACAATGAGACCCTGTTCAATAGCCCCGCTGATTGGATTTCTCCGAATAGAGAAGGCGGCTACCGGGATGACCCGCCGGCTGCCGATGGTCGCAAAGTTATCCTGAATGACACCGACCACCTCTGGGGAATCGGAGGAAATCAAGCCTGGGTATGGAAGAGCTTTCTAAGAGGGCACAATCCCATATTTATGGACCCCTATGATGGTGTAGTTCTCGGAAAACAGTTTGACCCAACGTGGGAACCGATTCGTCGAAGCATGGGATATACACGAATGTATGCCGAGAGGATGAATCTGGCTGCGATGCAGCCGCACAATAACTTGGCCTCGACAAAGTATTGCTTAGCGAATCCCGGAGTGGAGTATTTGGTTTATAAGCCTGCAGACGATGAAGCTTCTATTACCGTTGAGCTAAAGACCGGCAGGTACGAATACGAGTGGTTTGACCCTGAGCAAGGTAAGATTGTATCAACAGGCACGATAAAAGCGAACGGTGGCGAGCAAGTGCTTCGAGCCCCTTCTGAAAAGGGTTCCCGCCTTGCGGGACCCAATGGTGATGCTGTGGTTTACATTGCTCACTCACCGCAAGCTAAGGCCACCGGAGAAATGGTTTTTCCAGGAAAAGACTGGGTAGAGGCAACGCCTGAATCGCAAGGTATAGACTCGGCCAAGCTTAATGATGCCATATTATATCTCAAGAACAATTCAGGGCCAGACGGCGTCAAGGAGCTGGTCATCATACGCAACGGATATATGCTCTTCAAAGGCACAAACATCGACAAAGTTCACGGTATCTGGTCCCTCACAAAGTCTTTTACCAGCACGGTGCTCGGCCTACTTATCGATGACGGCAGGGCGAGTCTGGATATGCTGGCAAAGGACCACGTCCCCAGTATGGCAACAATCTACCCGACTGTCACGCTTCGGCATTTTACAACAATGACATCAGGATATTACGCCGTCGGTGATGAGCCTCGTGGAAGCTATAAACACGGCCCAAGCTCGACTCCCTTTAAGCCGGCTGACAGGCCGCTATTTACACCGCCCGGCTCTAAGTATGCCTACTGGGATTCAGCGATGAATCAGTTCGCCAATATTCTGACGCAGATCGCCGGCGAACCGATAGAGGCCCTGTTCAGGCGTAAAATCGCTGACCCAATTGGGATGAATCCCGGCAAGTGGGACTGGGGCGATTTCGGAGAGGTACAGGGCATCGTGGTAAATGGAGGCTCTGGAAATAATAACAAGCACGTCCGCATTTCGGCTCGAGAGCTGGCTCGTCTCGGTCATTTATTTCTGAATCAGGGCAAATGGAATGGTAAGCAATTGCTCAGCTCGCCCGCCACGCTGATTGGCGGGCAAGCTTGGGTCGAGCAGGCAACCAGTACCCAGGTGCCGGCATCCTTACCTTTGGAGCATCTTAGTGGTGCCGACGGCCGGGGCGTCTATGGCTATAACTGGTGGGTCAATGGTATCAAGCCCGATGGAAAACGAAAGTGGCCGGGCGCTCCACCGGGCGCATATTCAGCGAGCGGATATAATAACAACGATATGTTTATCATTCCCGAATGGAATATGGTTATTGTTCGCTTAGGGCTGGACCAAACAGGATTCGTAATCACTGATGCGATATACGGAACTTTCATACAGAAACTTGGCCAGGCAATCATTGATGTTA
>CAZJYC010000169.1:0-2791 GCA_964550165.1 uncultured Eubacteriales bacterium | reverse complement strand
CTGAAGAAGGCGCATGGCTGTTCTACAGCGGAAAGGGCGACATAAAACCCATAGTGCTTGACCCACGAGCCCGCTTCGAATACTACGTTGACCACATCATAAACCAGTTTTACCTCGGATGCGAAACCCCATTACCACGCTTGTTCAGTACACCTGGCTTCACGGAAGCCTCTGCAAAAGCAGCCTTAGACCTGCAAGCCATGCTTATCAAGCCTATTCAACGTTATATCAAGCGGCAAGTTGAACGCGAAATTTTCGATGTGGTTCTGACTCAAACGGGCTTGAACCCATCAGAGGCTCAGGTTAGGCTAAACTGGGGTAGCGAAAAAACGCCTGAAATTGTTATGGCTGACATGTTGAAGGCTGCGGAGCTGGGTCTTATTCGGCAAGACGAGTTTCGTAAGAATGCTGTCAAATTTGGGTGGCAGCTTTGGGAGAAAACGCAACCCGAAACCTCCACGGAAAGTGCAAGAAAATGAGGCTGTTTTTGGCTTCTCTTTTCTCCTCTCGTCAAAATGCTGTGTGCACTTTTCGTGGAGGCGGGAAATGCGCATGTAGGAGGTGAAAATGGAAAATGAATTTGCTGAATGTTTGTTTGGGAGTGTGTGCAGCCTTGGTCTACGCTTTCTTAGGCTATGCCGCGCAAGACAAGACTTTCAGTTGGAAAAAGTTTCTGCGGACAGTGGCTATCGGTGCCTTCTCAGCGTTAGGCTTGGATGTGGCTGGGATGACTTTTGACGTTTACACGGCGCTCGTGGGTCCAACAGCTATAACGGTTTGGTTGCAGAAGCTCGTGGATACAGCGAAACCATAACTCATTCTTTTTTCTTCATTGAGTTTGGATCTTTATTCCGCAAATTATAAAAACTGAAGCAAAAAAATAATGGGCGATGCATATGAAAGGAAAATTCGTGTTTATTCTAAGCCTGCTTGTATTGTTAATTTCAATGATATACGTGAGATTCAACAGTGTTGAAGCGAAGGCTTCTGATGGCATAGATCCATCAAAAATATATGGAGTAGAGATGCTGTGGAACAATTCTATGAGCGTAAATGACGTAGCAGTGTCAAAAGATGGCAAATACATAGCTACTGTGAATAACACCGGCTTGCACTATTTTGCGGCAAATAACTCGAGTCCAAAGTGGTGGGAGAACCCACCAACATATTTCATATCAGTTGCAATATCGGCCGACGGAGAATATGTAGTTGTAGGAACCAATGATGGCTACATATATTACTTCAACGATTCAAGAGCAAGAATAGGAAGCCCTAATAATCCAACATGGAGAAGCTTAAATCTTTATGGATCAGTTGAAAAAGGCACTTTGGACATGTCGGATGATGGAGACTATGTCGTGGTGGGTGGAACAGGCGTTGGTTTATATTACTTTGCTGGATGCAGGGCAAGATCAGGCTCCGATCAAAGCCCGACTTGGCAGAAAATTTTCGGCGTAAGCGACTTTCTGACAGTACATATATCTTCAGATGGCAAATATGTGGCTGCAGGGGGAACGACTTTTAGTTTAGGCGGTTTCGTTGTATTTTACGATGATGCGAATGCAATGCCGTATCCTACAGAAGAAGCGTGGTTCTCTTCGAGCACAATAAACGGCAGTATAATAGACTTGGCGGTGTCTGATGATGGCTATTCTGTTGTTGCAATAGACGAGGGTCCAATTCCCTCCACTCTTTACTATTGGGCAAATGCCACAACCCTTTCAGGAGATCCCAACGCTACATGGACCAATAGTTGGATATTCAATTGCGTGGATATGAGTGCTGATGGCGACGAAGTTATAGCTGGCACCACCCCTCTGTTTCCATGCGGTTTGCACTTTTGGGCTGATGCTAGAGAACGTTCTGGCTTTGACCAAGTTGAAAACTGGACTAGGCTTGGAGGTGAAATTATATTTGATGTAGCTATGAGTGATGATGGTGGTATAATAGCAGCATCAGCCGAAACAGTTGAATCTAATTATACAGCTTACTTCTTCAAATCCGACGGCAACATGATAGGCGAATTTGACTTACTTCAACGTAGCCCTCTGGTTTCGATGTCAGGAGATGGTAGCATAACCGCAATTGGAGGTCCAGGTTTTGACAGCCTTTATGTTTTCGGAATGATAGTAGATACAACTCCGCCTTTAATAGAAAACGTGCACCAGCTACCAACCAATGAAACCGTTTACCCAGAAGACGATGTTATGGTTTACGCCAACGTCACCGACGACCTGAGCGGAGTAAAACAGGTGATTCTAAACTACACTTGGACTAATAGCACAGGAACATGGCACGGAACCGTTGTCATGGATCCTCTTGAACTGGACATCTACAACGGTACAATCCCAAGATTACCATACTGCACAAACGTAACATACGTAATCATAGCAGAAGACAACTTCAACAACACCGTCACAACTGAAGAAATGGGACACGAATACAAATATCATGTAATCCCAGAATTCCCGCCACAGATCGTTCTTCCACTACTTGTCACAGCTACACTACTAGCGATGCTACTTCGCAAAAGAAAATTAATTCAACAAGCAAAAACTTAGCAACAACTCCAAAAACAGCAAACGCACTTTTTTTCTATAGACTACGACTACCTATAATGTTGCTATAATGGATAATAGCATAAAAAAGCGATGATGTAAAACATTTTCTGCAGAAGCACTTTCAGCTTTTACGCCTTGACTCTCTTATTGCTGTTTTGGTTCTGGTTCTTTCCATTTCTCTATGAGCAGTTTGGTGTCTCCAAGTTTGAAGCTCACTTTTACGAGTATGG
>CAZJYC010000168.1:0-2792 GCA_964550165.1 uncultured Eubacteriales bacterium | reverse complement strand
GCTGGGCCGCTCAATACGGATGACAAGCCTGCTCTTGAGTTTGGAGCAGCGATAAAGCGAAATATAGAACAATGCTGGCTCGTTATTCTTGGCTGGATGAGCCGGAGTCATTCTCCCATCTCTGAAAACGTTGTGGAAATGGGTCAAACAGAGCAAGAGTCTCAGCAGGTCAGGGCTATGCTGGAGCAGTACTTTAAGGGGACAGGTCACGCTTTGAAGGGTCTTCTGGGAATTCTGCAGGGTGACCCGGAGCTGATGAATCACCAGTTCGAGATGGCGCAAAAAGTCAATCCGCTGGACCGGGATGTCCAGAGCTGTCTTGACGAATTGAGCTTGGAGATAAAGGCTTTAGCGGCGGCTGTCGAGCGTACGCCAAGTAATGCTCCTCTGAGGTCGCGTCTGGCAAAACGGTATCTACTTCTGCGTAATTATGAAGCTGCCCGCGAGCAATACCGCAAATTCCTGGAGCTTGAGCCCGACAATGCGGCAGGATGGACTAACCTGGGATTTTGTTACAAAGAGTTGGAGCAGTTGGATAAAGCGATTTGGGCTTTTAACAAAGCAATCGAGTATAATACAGAGCTGGTCCCTGCTTATCTTAATCTGGCTGAGATATATGAGCGGCTGGAGCATTTCGCCGCATCGGTGCGAAACTTTGAGATGGCTCTACAGCTAAGCCCTGAGCCGCAGAGAATATTCATCTACGATAGACTGGCTCGGTCGTACTTTATGCGGAAGGAATATAATCTTGCGCTGGAAACCCTCGATAAAGCACTACAGCTTGTCGCTGACGATTCTGAACAACGGGCTTATTTAGAGAATCGAAGAGACTTCTGTGTCCGTGCTGCCAAAGAGGCACAGCGCTGAGCTGCATTTGGTTAAATGATTAAATGACTATTTGCGATTAAGGAGGTTACAAAATGTCAAATGTTTATATCGGAGTCAATATGGAGTTCGTACGGCATGCCGATAAGCCGTTTGAGTGGGGTGTGGAAAAGGCGGCCCAGTTAGGCTATGAATATATTGAGCCGTGGGTCCACTGGGGGCGGGAGCTTCTCAGTGAGGCGGGTTACTACCAGAGTGTTTCACTGCTGGACGACCCGTACCGGGTCAAGCGGGCCTGCGAAAAAGCCGGTGTGAAGCTCTCGGGTTTGTCGTCACATACGCCGCTTTGCAAGCCGGATATTAGCACCAACTACCTAAAACAAGCTATTCGTTTTGCAGCCGAATGTGGTGCTCCTGTAGTAAACACGGATGAAGGTCCGAAGCCGGCCTGGACAACGGAAGAAGAAGACCATGTTTTAATGCGTTATGTGCTCAAGGAAGCGACGGCAGTTGCCGAAAGTCACGGGATTTTGATAGGCCTTGAGCCGCACCAGCAATATAGTAAGCACCCCGATGGCTTGGACAGGATTTATGAGCTGGTTGATTCGCAGGCTATCGGAATCAACTTCGATACGGGCAATAGTTACCTGTGCGGTCATGACCCTATTGAGTGGCTTGAGCGGGTTAAAGATAGATTAGTACACCTGCACGCTAAGGATATTTCGGTGCGGCAGTCGGAGGACGAACGCGGAAAGGTAACAGGAACGCCGGCCGGCTGCGCTTGCGGCGAGGGCGTTATCGACTGGGAAAAGGTAATCGAGATATGCAAAGATGCACCGCGTGATGTCGTATTGAGTGTTGAGTGTGGTACTGTGGAACAGGCGGAGCGAAGCATCAAATATCTCAAAGAATTGGTTTAAAAGTCAGCAGCAATCTTAATGATGATAAACTTTACGGCCTGAAACCGCAAACCAACAGATAATCCGAGTGTAGTATGTAAACCCTATGAAAAAAAGACGAATTAAAAGAAGAGAGTTTTTGCAGAGTGCCGGGCTTGGAGCAGCTTCGGTTTTCTTAGGGTCGGGTTTAGCCGGATGTGCAGGTGCAGAGTTTCTTGGTGCAAAATCTGTACGAAAGCCAAATCTTATATTTGTTTTCGCAGACCAATGGCGTGCCCAGGCGACCGGTTATTCCGGTGACCCCAATGCGAAAACACCTAACCTGGATAAACTTGCACAAGAAAGTATCAATTTCACCAACGCCGTTTCTGGTTGTCCGGTATGCACCCCGTATCGCGCAAGTTTAATAACAGGGCAGTACTGGCTTACGCACGGCTTATTCTATAACGACAAGCCCTTAAATCCTGAGGCGACGACCATCGGCAAAGTATATAGCCGGGCCGGTTACGAAACCGCATATATCGGTAAATGGCATTTAAACGGACACGATAAAAACACTTCTTTCCAGGAGGGCAGAATTGCATTTATCCCCAAAGAAAGAAGGCAGGGCTTTGAGTTCTGGAGAGTATGTGAATGTACTCATAACTACAACAATTCACTTTATTATGGTGACACGCCCGTCAAGCAATACTGGGACGGTTATGATGCCATCGCCCAGACCCGCGAAGCTCAAAAATACATTCGGCAACATGCAAACAAAGCTTGCCCTGAGCGAAGTCGAAGGGTGCCCTTTGTTTTGTTTTTGTCGTGGGGTCCGCCCCATGCCCCATATCATACGGCTCCGGAGAAATATCGAAGGTTGTTCTGGGCAGACAAGATTATCCTTCATCCAAATGTCCCTGAATCGTTAAAGAAGAAGGCTCAGGAAGAGTTAGCCGGTTATTATGCCCATATTGCAGCATTGGACGACTGCATTGGAGACATTCTTGAGACGTTAAGAGAGTGTGGTATTGAGGAAAATACAATTTTTGTTTTCACTTCCGACCACGGTGATATGTTGTATTCTCA
>CAZJYC010000167.1:0-2807 GCA_964550165.1 uncultured Eubacteriales bacterium | reverse complement strand
CGCTTTGGCCTTCCTGCTTTTCTTCAGACCGAGGCAAACGGCTGCTCAGCCAGCTTTTAATTAAGTTATATATTGGGTCAAAAAGCAGATTTATAAGTTACAGAGTCAATGGCGGACTATGAACATTGAGCGAAAAAGGTTACAATCAAAGGTTAACTTAATATAATTTTATTTATAATTATATAATTTAATTTATCTAAAGCAAGATCTTTATTTACAACACAAATAAATTGTGATATTTATGAATAACCGAGGTGAAAAATGGCAAAAGCAACTTTAGCTGTCAAATTGGACACAGACGTCATAAATAGTGTGAAAAAGTTCTGTGCAGAGCACGGCATCAAATACGGTTTCTTTGTTGAAAAAGCTCTCAAAGAAAAACTAGAACACGAAGAGCTTAAAGAAGATTTGTTAGAATTAAAAACTTTGAGAGGACAGGAGAAACTTTCTATACCCTTCGAGGAATATTTAAAAGGCCGCGGTGTATAAAATATATCTCCTTCCCAAGGCGCAAAAAGACTTAGATGCTTTAAAAGGGAAGGTATTTCAGCAACTTCGAGAAAAAATAACTGCTCTGGGCGAGAATCCCCGTCCTCCAGGTTCTATTAAATTAACAGCAGAAGAAGGTTATCGCCTGAAATCTGGCAGTTATAGAATTATCTGCAGGATAGAAGATAGAGAAAAAATAGTTTATATTTATCGAATCAAGCACAGAAAAGAAGCTTATAGATGATCTGGAAAATTCCTCTTGTCGTAACAAAAGATTCCTAGGAAAGGAGAGTTTGAAAATGGCTAAGAAAAGATTGGGCGTCGGAATCATCGGTGCGGGCTTTGTCGCCAAGTTTCACATCCGCTCCTGGGTCGGAGTTCGCGATGCGGATATTCTAGGCATAGTCGACCCTGTAAAGAAAACAATTGAGGGAGCTTTGGCCCTCGCCAAAAAGCTCAATGTCGGCGAAGCGAAAGCTTATAAATCCACAACAGAAATGGTCTCTGATCCCGCCATCGATGCCATCTGGATATGTTCTCCGAATTATACGCGCCTTGAGGTCATGGAAGAAATCGTCCAAGCCCTGCAAACCGGCAGAGGGGAATTGATCGGAGTGACCTGCGAAAAGCCTCTCGGCAGAAATGTCAGAGAAGCGAAGCGCATGCTCGATCTTGTCAAGAAAGCCAAGCTTCTCGACGGCTACCTTGAAAACCAGGTCTTTTGCCCTGCTGCGGTCAGGGGAAAAGAGATCATCTGGACGCGCGGGGCAGCCATAGCCGGCCGTCCCTATCTTGCCCGGGCCGCTGAGGAGCATTCGGGTCCTCATATGCCATGGTTCTGGGAAGGAGAGCTCCAGGGTGGGGGAGTCATCAACGACATGATGTGCCATTCTGTCGAGGAAGCCCGCTTCATGCTCACTCCTCCTGGCGCTGACCGCAGCGTTCTGACTCCGGTCAAGGTGACGGCTTATGCCAATTGTCTGAAATGGCAGAATCCGAAGTACGCCAAGATTCTTGCCGACAACAGCGCCGGAAAAACCGACTATCTCAGGCGTCCTGCCGAAGACTTTGCCCGTTCCCTGATTGAGTACAGAGATGAAAGGGGTGAGAAGCTGGTTGTCGAGACAACCACCTCCTGGTGTTTTGTGGGCGCAGGGCTGCGTCTCAGCATGGAAGTTCTCGGGCCTGAGTATTCTCTTTCGATCAACACTCTGGATTCCGGCTTGAAAGTCTTTTTCAGCCGGAATGTCAAAGGAAAGGCTGGCGAAGACCTGGTGGAGAAGCAGAATGCCGAGATAGGTCTGATGCCAGTTGTCAGCAACGAGGAGGTCGAATACGGATACATGGCTGAAGACCGCCATATGGTTCAATCATTACTGGCAGGCAAGCGGCCTGCAGAAAATTTCAGCGATGGGGTTAACGTCACCGAGCTTTTGATGGCAGCTTACATGAGTGCAGAGAAGGATAAGACGATATCTTTCCCGCCGCCTGGCCTTGAATCGTTCGTGCCGGCCGTGGCCCAGGGCAAGTGGAATCCGAGAAAGATATAAGAATCGGTTCATCCGGTATTTCTGCGTTTATGATAAAATCTAATGAAAAAATTCGAGTTTCTAGGACTTGAGGAGAGAAAATGAAGGAAAAAGTTTATTTATTTGTTGCTTTGATATTGGTTGTTTGTCTTTTTGGCCAAAGCGGAATCCAGGCCAGAAGCAAGACAAGGACGGCCGCAGCGCAGGATATCTCAAGCGTAAAGGAGGCAGTGGCAAAAACAAACTATCAGGAGGTCAGGATAAAGAAAATCCCCATTGCGGTGCAGTGCTGGACGTTCAGAAAATTCTCGTTCTTTGAGACGTTGAAAAAGGCAAATGAGCTCGGCGTAAAATACCTCCAACCCTACCCGGGTCAAGACCTCAAAAGCGACATGCCAAACGTTAAATTCGACCACAGCCTCAGCGATGCCCAGATTGAAGAAGTGAAGCGCTGGCTGAATGACTATGGTCTTAGGCTTGTCAGCTACGGAGTGGTGAATTTCGAGAATAACGAAGAGGGAATGCGCAAGGTCTTTGATTTCGCCAGGAAAATGGGAATCAGGACTATCGTCACCGAACCTCAGTACGATGACTATTCTCTGATTGAGAAGATGGTCAAGGAATACAACATCAACATCGCCATCCACAATCATCCCCAGCCCTCAAAGTATGCCCGGCCGGAAACAGTCCTCGAGCACGTCAAAGCACTGGATGAGCGCTTCGGGTCCTGCGCTGACACCGGGCACTGGATGCGCGGCGACCTGATACCAGTTGAAGCGCTCAGGCTGC
>CAZJYC010000166.1:0-2829 GCA_964550165.1 uncultured Eubacteriales bacterium | reverse complement strand
CTGGAGAGACAAACCCGGGTGCCTCTAGTCGGGCTTGTTCCTGCCGGCCAGCCCAAAGAAGTTTTTGATGTCTCAGGAGAGGCGGTGGAGATTCCGGAGTGGATGGTGGGCCGCAGGCGGGGGAACATCTTCTGCATCCGTGTTGACGGAAGAAGTATGGTCGATGCCTACATCGATGACGGAGACTGGGTCGTCGTGGAGCGGACGAACTCGGCCAACTCCGGAGAGATGGTGATTGCCCTTCTGGATGACGACTCGGTGACCTTGAAGAGGCTGAAAGTCGAAGACGGAAACATCTTTCTTGTTCCCGAAAACCCGGAGTTTAAGCCGATCGAGGTTAAGGAGCTGAGGGTCCTGGGAAAAGTGATCGGCGTTCTGAGGAGATACTGAGACAGGAAACTCAGGCCTTCGGGCTCGCAGTGAAAACTCAAAGCATTTAAACGGCAGACAGGCCAGTATCCTGGAGTGAATGGAAATGAAGAGGAGATGTGTTGTTCATATCGACATCGATGCCTTTTTTGCGGCTGTCGAAGTGCTCCTCAACCCTTGCCTCAAGGGAAAGCCGGTCATCGTCGGCGGACTTCCCTATGAGAGGGGAGTTGCCTCCACCGCTTCTTACGAGGCCCGGAAGTACGGCGTCCATTCCGGGATGCCCCTGCGCAAGGCTTATCAGCTCTGTCCCCACGGGATATTCATCAGGGGAAATTACCAGATTTACAGAGCTTTCTCGGCAAAGTTCTTCCGCCTCCTCTCCCAGTACACGCCGGATGCGGAGGAGGCGTCCCTGGATGAAGCCTACCTGGATTTGACTCACTGCCGCCACCTTTATCCCTCCTTTTCCCAAGCAATCCGGGAGATGAAGGGAAGAATAGAAAAGGAGCTGGGGCTGAGTGTTTCGCTGGGAGTGGCTCCCAACAAGATTCTGGCCAAGCTGGCCAGCAAGAAGGCCAAGCCGGGCGGACTGGTCGAGATCGCGCCGGGCGAGGAAGAAGAATTCCTGAGAGACCTGGGTATCGAATCTTTGCCCGGCATAGGGCCCAAAGCCCAGGTCATCCTCCGCATGCTCAACATTCACAAGATCGGCGACCTGTGGGGCCAGCCGCGGCAAACCCTGCGCTCGCTTTTCGGTTTGAACGGCGAGGAGCTCTATCTTCAGTCCAGGGGGATTGACAGCCGTCCCCTGGTGACAGCCTCCATCCCCAAATCTGTCTCCCGGGAAACGACCTTTCTGGAAGACATCTGGGACAGGCGCCTGCTCCTGGCCCACCTCGCCTATCTCTGCGACAGATTGACCCTTCCCCTGCGGCAGGACCGCCTTTATGCCCATATCATCGAAGTCAAGGCCAGGTATTCGGACTTTAAGACCGAGGCGCGGCGCCGCCTTCTCCTCACCCCCACCCAGGAGATGGGAGAGATTTACAGGATCGCCCAGGAGCTTTTCCTCAAGCTTTTCTCCTCGTCGCGCCTCTCGCTGCGCCTGGTCGGAGTCAAAGCTTCTGACCTGGTCCGGGGCAGGCCCCTTTCTCTTTTCGAACCCTACTCCGAGCGGCCGGAGAGGCTGGGCCAGGCCATGGACCGGGTGAGAGAAAAATACGGGTTCGGCTCGCTGCTTACGGTCCGGGAGAAGATGCTGGAGAGTATCTACACTTTTGAAAAGGAGAGAGGCTTTGTCCTCAAGACAGCCTCCTTGACGAAATAAAAGATGTTCATTCCGCTGAGAGTTCATTCTGTCTACAGCAAAGGCAAAGGCGGAGCTATTCTGAGGGAGCTTGCCTCCTGGGCCTTCCGGAAAAGACTTCCCTCCGCAGCCCTGGCGGATATCGAGAATCTCCACGGCTGGGGAGGATGGAAGAGGGTGGCCCAGGAGAGCGGCTTTAGCCCGCTTTTTGGCTGCGAGATAGAAATCCAGGGAAAGAAGTTTCTTTTTGTCGTCAAAGACAGGGAAGGCTACTGGAATCTGATGGAGACTCTCAACCGGAAAGAGATGAAGGAGACAGAAGGGCTGGCTGTCGTCTTCATCCCTCAGCCAGAAGATGAGGAGCTCCCGGAAGCTTTGGGAATCGTTCCGCGGGATGATTTTTATCTCGGCGTCGATTTTTTTAACCTCAAAAAATCCTTTGCCTGGGCTCAGCAGCACAGCCTCCGGCTTGTCTGGGCCAACCCTCTGAAATTTGTCAGAAACCCTGAGCGGTTGATTCTTCTCCATTCCATCCAGAAAAAGATTCCCTTCCCGCCGGAAAAGGAGAGGCTGAAACCGGTGATGAGTCTTTTCGGTCCAGACCAGGAATCTCTGGCTCTGAAGAAGCTGGGGCCTGAGGCAGAGGGTGTATTCAGAAGGACCTTTGAGATTGCGGAAAAATGCCAGTTTCCTTTTGCCGGCCTCACACCCCCTCTCCCTGAGGATCTTTTTCCCGCGACCTTGAGGGAAGTGGTCATGGAGAGGCTGAGGAGCCACAAAAAACTGAGCTGGCGCGAAAGAGAGCGGGCCAAGTACGAGCTGGCTGTGGTCGAGAAATCAGGCTTTGCTCCCTATTTCCTGATCGTCCACGATGTGGTCGAGTATGCCCGGCGCAACGGCATCCTCCATAACCTCAAGGGTTCAGGTGCCTCCTCCTACCTCGCCTTTCTTCTGGGAATTTCCCGCATCGACCCCATCGCGTATGACCTCTACTTTGAGCGGTTCCTGAACAAAGGACGGGATGACCCGCCGGATATCGACCTGGACTTTGACTCAAGAAAAAGAGACCAGGTTCTCTCCTATGTCCTGGATAAATACGGCCAGGGCAGGACAGGAGCTGCCTTTGTCTGCAGCCTGAAAAACTACCGGGC
>CAZJYC010000165.1:0-2831 GCA_964550165.1 uncultured Eubacteriales bacterium | reverse complement strand
AATTCGTCGCTCGTCGCTCGTCGCTCGTCGCTCGGGTCACGGGTCACGGGTCACGGGTCACGACCGGGCAACAACCAGCCCCAACCACCCCCGCCGACCAGCAAGAGGCGGGAGGCGACTTGTATAGGAGTTCCGCAGCCGGTGCCATAACTGGCCGACTTTCGATTCTCATGTCCAATTGCACGAATCTGCTTCTTAGTGTATAATTCATAGCGACCGATTCTGGTAATAAGGGAGCAGATTATGAAGAAGACATTTATATCCATTTTGCTTGTTCTGTTACTCAATTCTGTGAAAGTGCAAGGCCAAGAGGGTGCCCAAGTGCCTCAGCATCCTGGTGGGCCCGTCGATATTGCTCCGTTTGGCTTTCGAGTGTCTGAAAAGGATGGCACAGCCCACGGGATTCGCTGGGCAGAGCCTCGCAAAATTCGGCGTGTGGTTGTTGAATTTCCAGGCGAACAACCCCTGCCGGACCCCTCCCAAATCAGGTTGCAATACTGGCACAGGGTCTGGGATGGGAAATCTGACCCGATACTCGTCGAGCGCGGTGCAGGAGGCGTTGGCTGGGATTCTATGGATGACTGGACCAACGGTCGGTGGATAGAGGCTAAGAGCCATATAAACAGGAACGAAAACATCTATGTATTCACCTTTGCCCCGGTCTGGGCTGGTGAGCTCAAGGATTTTTCAGGCAAGGGAGTTGATTATCGCAAGACTCTGTGGATTCGGGTCCACTCCAAAGACATCCTGCCGGTGCCCAGATGTTTTAAAGTCTATACCGAATCGGTGTATAGGACCTTGACTGTACGGATTCGGTTCGGCGAGCCCCGCGAGGCTGCCTTTAATGCACGAGAAGCAGAGACAGGTCGTCTGGAAGTCTTCAACGGTCACGTGACGGGGATACGCCCCTTTCCGAACAGTTCTGTCAAGCTTGACGCAAATCTGAAGTGGACACTGGAAGCAGGCCTGGGAGGGGGCATCGAGGCTGACCTGCTGGTTGCTGTTGACCCTCCGGATGGTCGGTATGACCGAACGATTGTCACAGTACGTTCGAATCAAAGACCCTTTTCCTTTGCGGCGGATGAGGTCGCCAGAGGAGACCGAATCCTTGTCGACGACCTGGGTGTACTCGTTACGAAAGACCAAGACAATATCACGTTGTCTGAGTACCGTGATGCGTTGGCCAGTGAGTTTGGAGGCAAAACGGTGTACGATAGAGTGGCCGAGGAACCAGAGCAAACCTTACAGCGTGCGTGGAGCGATATGCCTCTGAAGCGGCCTCTGTGGTTCGTACACGGCCTGCCCGGTAACCGCAATACGATGCGTCAGAATCCGAACGGGGACATTGAAGTTACTTCTGTTCGTCGCTGGTTTAATCTTCAGCGCAGTCCCCGTGACAGCGACCGCAAACTCTGGGATGGTGATAGGCTAAGGGTATCGTTTGGTTTCCCCCCCGACCATTTGCGCGGCGGTAGAGAACTGATGGATGGCTACTTGCCCCTGTTACGAACCTGGTGGCAAGATGGACCAATTCACTACGAGCAGCGAACCGTGCTGGGCGTTGGTGATGTGGAACCGGCAGGTGTTGCTCTGGATACGCCTACAGCACTGCTGATGCAGGTGAGAATTGTAAATGTGTCGAATTGCGAAACTTCAACTGCAAAACTACGTTTCGGTTCGCGTGCCCGCCAGGAAGAAAAACTAATTGTATCTGACGGCAGGGCTGTCGCAGCGACAGACCGTGGAGATTACTTGCGTTTTTTAGTTAATACGGGAGACCGTGGAGTCTTCGCTGAAGATGGAAAGTCAGTAGAGTTGGCCCTTGAGCTTAAGCCCGGTCAAAGTGAAAGCTTCCAGATAGTGATTCCGTCAATCACCTTACTCAAGGAAGAGGAGATAGAAGCACATGAGCACTTAGAATTTGAAGCCGAGGCCTCCAAAATATGTGAATTCTGGCGGGATTTGACCTCTCGTGGAACGCAGATTAATACACCTGAGCCCTGGCTCAATGATTTTTACAAAGCTCATTTCCGTCATCTTCTTATTAACTGCTTCAAAGAACTCGATACAGAGCTTCTGCATGCGCATGTGGGCACATTCCATTATGGCGTCTATCCGAATGAGTCCGTCATGATGATAAGCGACTTGGATCGTCGAGGTTATCCTGAGCAGGCCCGGCAGGCTCTCAATTCCTTCCTTCATTATCAGGGCACGGTCTCGATGCCGGGCAACTTCAAGAGCACACAGGGACAATTCTATGGCGCCGGCGGCCATGAGACAGGCGGTTACAATAAGAGTCATGGTTATGTTATGTGGAACATGGCTCAGCACTGGTTGTTTACTCGGGACCGCGAATGGATGGAACGAGCGGCGCCAAAGCTTGTCGAAGCCTGTGAATGGGTCGTTCGCGAGCGCCGCTCTACGATGACCTTCAAGGAGAATGGAACTAAGCCTTTGGAGTATGGTTGGCTACCGGCCGGTTCACTCGAAGATGTGACTGATTACTGGTACTGGCTGGCTACCAATAGTGCGACCGTGTGGGGCTTTCGCGCCTTGGCTGATGCTCTTGTCGATTTTGGCCATCCTGAGGGTGCGAGATTGAAAAGAGAGGCCGAGCATTACTATGACGACTGCATGCGTGGGATAACGGAGTCACGCATTCGGTGTCCGGTGGTGCGCTTGCGGGATGGCACATACGTCCCGAAGATTCCTTCCAGACTCTACGAACGCGGTCGGGCCCATGGCTGGCTTCGGGAGACTCTTGAAGGTGCACTATTCCTGCCAGCCTATGGTTTGTTAGCCCCCGATGCTCCTGAAACTCTGTGGATTCT
>CAZJYC010000164.1:0-2892 GCA_964550165.1 uncultured Eubacteriales bacterium | reverse complement strand
CATCTGGTACGACACTGGTATGACCAATGATTACCCGAAAAGCAATGGCGGTGGAGTCCCAGCCCTTGTATCGGACCCGCTGCCCCGACTTGCATCGGAAGACGCAGGGGCAAGTTTGAGCACTAAGCTCCTGGTTCGTGACAGCTATCTGCCGGGCGTTGGAATCCTGGTTCGAGTCGAGGTCGTGCGACCTGACGGCAATATTGAACGCCAGCTTTGGGATGCGGTGGCGACACTTTCAGTGGACAGCCGGAGCGTCAACCTCTCCACAAACCGGATTGTCCTGCGCAATGGTTTAGGAAGCGCGCTGGTAACTTTTATAGGCAGTGGCGACTTCATTTTGACGGCCAATGTCAACGGCATGGAGGACAGCCGTTTATTGACCGACCTGAGCGGTGAGCCAATCAAGAGCATCTCCGGCACACTTGTGGGTAACTCCACCTTATGGAATGGCATTATCCATATAACCGACGACCTGCTGGTCCCAAGTGGCCATACACTGACCATCCAGCCGGGAACACTCATCCTGCTCGATGCAGTTCGCTCAGGCACAACGGGAACGGACATCGACATACAGGGCACTATCGAGTCTCTGGGCACCGCCTCGGCGCCGGTAACATTCACAGCATCGAACCCGTCTCTGGCCTGGGGTGAAATCCACCACGATTATTCGGCGCCGTCGATATATCAGTACACTAATATCACTCGTGGCGGACGCTCACCCGGCGGTGGACATACCGGCTCGGGCCCGGTTATTCGACCCGTGGGTTCTAATATCACTTTCGACTATGTCTCTATCACCGACAACGCGGGCAAGGTCATGCAATCGGCCTCCGGCTCGGACCTGACCTTCCGCAACTGTCAATTAGCCAGGTCGGTGATGGGACCTGAAATTAGCAATACTGCCTTATTGTTTGAGGACAGCTGGATTACAGAGATGCACGGGCCGGATGACAACGATGGTATCTATATCCACAGCCAGAGCGCCGGGCAGGATGTAACGCTCCGCCGTGGTGTCATTGCCGATACGGACGACGATGGACTCGATACATTAGGTTCGACGGTCTTGGTCGAGGATTATATCTTTCGCGACTGCCTCGACAAAGGTGTCAGCGTCTTTGACGGCCAGGTATCACTTGACTACGTGCTGATTGTGAACAATGGCATCGGTATCTCAGCCAAGGCCACCAGCCACAGCACCGCTCAGGTCTTCCTCAACCACGCCACGCTCGTTTGCCGCGATGTTGGTATTCAATCCTTCAATAAATACGACCCCATCGACCCGCTGATTGAATATTTTGTAATCAACTCCATCATCCTTGCCGCGGACCCGGTGCAGACCGATTACGACCCTGCGGATATCCATATTGATTACTCTGATGTCGGCGAAATATGGCCCGGCACCAATAACATTAACCGCGACCCGCTGTTCGTTGATTCGGTGAATAATAACTACCACCTTTCGGAAAATTCCCCCTGCATCAATGCAGGTAACGATGATGGCCTCGCCGGCACTTTGGGATGCTACCAATATGGGCAGACCGATTACGCAGGGGGTGTTTTGACGCAGAACACCACCTGGACGCCGCAGGAAGGGCCTTACCGCGTTACGAGCGAGCTGACCGTGCCGTTCGGCATCGACCTTATTATTATGCCGGGCACTACGGTCTTCTTCGACCCGGAAGCTAAAATCGTTGTTAGGGGTCGGCTTATCGCCGAGGGCAACAAGTATGAGCTGATTCGCTTCACACGCCCACCTGGCGGAGCCGACACATGGAACGGCATTCAATTCGTCAACACAATGCGCGACAATCGTATTACATACGCGGTAATCGAGTATGGGCGAACCGACAGCGGAACCATCTGCCTTGAAAACTCCAGCCTTTTGCTCGACCATGTTACATTAGACAACACCGACCTGCGTCGTATCAGCACCCTCAATTCATCGCTGCTCGTGTCCAACTGCGTATTCACCGATTTTTTCGGCCCGGATGAGCCGCCGACCACCGACAATCGCAGCGAGCACATCTGGGGTCGTGGTATCCCTGAAGATGGTTATTTCATCATCGAAAACAATGTCTTCGGGACAACTAAGGGACATAATGACGCGATTGACTTCGACGGGCCTTCACGTCCTAAACCAATCGTGCAAATCCTTGACAATATCTTCTTGGGCGGTGGCGATGACGCCCTCGACCTCGGGGCCGATGCCCATATCGAGGGCAACGTCTTTAAGCACTACCATAAAGACGTTTATAACACCAGCGCCGGTGAAGCGAATGTAATCTCAGCAGGCGGCGGAAAAGACTATTGTCTGGTCCGCAATCTCTTTTATGATATCGACCATGTGGCGTTTATTAAGGAAGACTCTTTCGTAACCTTCGAGAACAACACTGTCGTCGATGCGGGCAAGGCGGTCTTTTATTTCGACCTGGCAGGCCAGGCCAGACCCGGTCGTGGGGCGTATGTGGCCGGCAGCATCTTCCGGAATACAAACCTCATTTTTGGTGAGGTAACTGCCTCCACAGTTCTTACCGTCAATCGCTCGATTATTCCCGCCGAGTGGCACTACCTCGGACAGGACAATATCGACGCCGACCCTATTTTCATTGACCCAAATACCGACTTTCATCTAAGTCCCAGCTCGCCGGCGCTCTGTGCCGGGCCTTGCGGTCTCGATATGGGGGCTTATGTGCCCGGCGGTGCTGCCATCTACGGCGAGCCCGACGTGCCCCTAAGGGGCGAGGTAACACACCGCACTAATGCCGTGCTCTTCGTCGGTGGGCCGGGCATTACGCATTACAAATATTCCGTCAACGGCGGCCCGTGGAGTCAGCAGCGCCCGGTGGATGTACCCGTCGAGCTGGCAAATCTGCTTAATGGACAGTCTTA
>CAZJYC010000163.1:0-2911 GCA_964550165.1 uncultured Eubacteriales bacterium | reverse complement strand
CATCCTCAGCCGGTGTCAACGACTGAGAATGGTAGTAGTATTTTTCCCCAAGCTCAAAAAATAACTGGGCAGCCGGAATTTTCAGAGTGCCGGGGTCAATTTGACTGAGACTTTCCCTGGCCAATTCCCGAATTTCGGCTGAGGCATCATTCTCGAGAAGATACTTTAAGTAGGCCTGGGATTGGGGATAACCAATCTTGCCTAATGCCGTTATTATCTGGGATTTTAGCGCCACATTCTCACTCTGCAATGCAGCCACAAGGGGCCTTATCGCATCTCTGCCAATCTGCGGAAGAGCCCGTACAATATAGGGAAATTCCTCTTTGCGGGATTCGTCAGCCATCGCATCGAGCATAAACGGTATTGCGTATTCACCGGCGTCGCGAAGCCGTTTAACCGCCGTGAACCAGCCGCGTTCGGTACTGCTCAGCCTTTTTATCTCAGTCACGATAACCCTTGGGTCTGCCCGGAGGATGAAGCTGCCCCGCTCGATTAAATCGAGGATTTTACCGCCTAACTCAGCAAGCTCAGGGTCGGGTGAGATTTCGCTGACCCTTAATAAAATCGCATAACCCTCAGGATTTTCTTTACTTAGCTCGAGCAATTCTACAGGGTCGGGATTGCTCTGAAGAAGCGCCTGTGCATATCCTTTTGCTAAATCAGGTCGGCCGATTATTGTATAATGCAGGAACTCGTTCCAGTTCTCCTCCAGAGTTTGAGCAAAACCGGCGCTGACTACAAAAAGTGTTAATGCTAAAATTGCTGCGGCATTTTTTCCATAGAACATCGAAATTTCTCCTAAAAACTCTCTGCCAGTTTCCCGCTTCGCAGGGTCCCTTTTCTACCAAAAAACCAGACTCGGCGGCCAAAAAATACAGATAAAAAACCAGATTTGCCGGCCCTTACCTCCAAAATCAATTCTATCGGGACAGTTTTTGCCTAATAAACGCAGACAAAATCCACATTTCATTACAATATACTACAAGTAAATACCCTTCTTGTCAATAAAAAACCATTTCACTGCCAACAATAAGCAGGTTTTAGCCCACATATTTCATAATTCCTATAATGATGCTCCTTTTGGAAGCATTTTGACCGGTCTTTAAGAAAGATGTTTTCTTCTAATCTATCCGCCTCACAGACCTTAAAAACGGCGCACTCGTATTTCAGGAGTATCAACTATATACTCTTTCGGCTTTTTAGCCATTACGACAGGCTGCTGCCCCACAAACAAAAGGGGCCTATACCGAATCTTTCAGTATAAGCCCCGAATTGTTGCTAATCCGTTTGGCTATCGTCTGTCACTGCAAACGAGTAATCACCTTATAGCTTCCGGTGCTCCTGGTTATGGAGCCGGCCGATACAGCCGAATATCATCGATGTACATTTTACCTGAACCACCGGCTGCCGGATTCTTCTTGTTACCCAGACCAATAGCAATCGTATTGACATTGGCCAGGTTCACGCCCTGGTCTGCAAATGCCTGCAGGTCGATAGTCCATTCCGTCCAGCTCTCTACCTGGGTTGCATTCGGATTATCATTTGTTACTACCGCATTGCCGTTGAGAGCAACATATAAAGGCTCAGCAGCATTCGATACAACACCGTGGAACCAAATCGTTAGCACTCCAACGCCTTCCTGGGTCCAGTCTCGGAGTGTGCTCAACGTCCTCTCTACCTCTGAATACTTGAGCTTGCCCTGCTGGTTGTTATCGTAGAAGACAGGCATCGATTGAGAGCCGCTATGAACAATAGTCTCCTCAGTATAAGAATAGGTGGTTTCGTCGCCGACCATCGAGCCGGTTCCATTGCCGGGATGAGGGGGTAAAGTAGGATGTACGGGATAGCCAAGCCCATCTATCCACACCCACCATATCTCATTGTTGCCGACATCGTAGTCCTCAAAATCGTCAACGATAAGATAATCGGCTACTGAAAAGCTCCAGGCTTTTCCTGCGCTGATAGTACCATCAGTATTATATTCGTCGATACGCCAGTAGTAAGGCCCGCCTCCCCATTCAAGAGTTCCAGGGATATTGTAACTGGTAGCACTCTGTCTGCCTCGGTAAATACCGGTCGTATCAGATGAATCAGCCTTTTCTAAAGCGCCTTTATTAGTGCCGAAATAAACATCGTGCTCGGATGCCTCATCTCCCGGTGACCAGCTAAGGGGCTGCTTGGCCTGGTCGATATCCACTGTTGAGTTATTAGCCGGGTTCGGATTCCAGGCAAGTAACGGGTCACCTCTCATAAGCACCTTAACCTGCTCGGCCGTCAGGGGTACCTTGTAGAAGCGGACTTCGTCCACCGCGCCAACATAAAAGTCACTCGGGTTAGAATCGTCCCATTCCTGCCCTATTGACCATCGTGTTACCCCGGACAAATCGAAGCCGGGTGTATATCTGGCATGCTGAACTCCATCGACGTATATATAACCTCTTGAGCCGCTCCTGACATACGTTATCATATGCCACTGGCCGTCGTTGATAGAAGGTGGAAAATCTGTTGAGCCACCATCATATACATACGGATTCCCACTTAGAACACCAAACATTAAAGGGTGACTTGAGCCACTATCGTTACATGCAATCACATTGCCCTCTCCTGCTTGTGTGGTTTTGACCCATGCGTTGAGGGTAATATTGGTGTTTTTTATTTCATCAACTACACCGTCAATTGTAACATAATCTGAGCCGCCCAAATACAGCGCACTGCCTATGATTCCTTCCACTCGTTGAGGATTACCTCCCAAAGTGCCGTCATTGCCGTAACCGGAAAGGTCAAGGACCGTCCTGCCGCTAACTGCGTCAAAATTCCACCAGCCTATAAGGTTGGGGTCGGTAATGGTAATAATGGGTAAGGTTCTGAAACTCCAGACATCGCCTTTATATGTGTTGATGGCATCAAACTC
>CAZJYC010000162.1:0-2924 GCA_964550165.1 uncultured Eubacteriales bacterium | reverse complement strand
GGAGCGATGAAGCAATCTCTTAAAAGAAAATTTTTTCTTATCCTTCCCGCACTCATCCTGCTTTATATCCTCTGGCTTGGCTTCGACATTCTCAGGTTTAAAACGTACAGGGCTCCTGCATCAGAGCCCGAGCCTCTTGAGATACAGGGCGTCTACCATATTCACACTACCTTTTCAGACGGAAGAAAAAATCCCGACGAAATCGCAGAACTTGCGTCCCGGGCCGGGCTCGATTTCATCATCCTCACCGACCACGGCAGCCCGAATCGTGAATCTTACGCAAGCCAGGGCTGGAAACATGGAGTCCTTGTCCTTGCCGGCTCTGAGCTTTCCGTAAGCCGCGGGCACCTGGTCGGCCTGGAATTCAAACTCTCTTCCCATAATTTCTCCCAGAATGCCGAGCAGGCTGTCTCTGGAATAATGGCTGCAGGCGGGTTCACAATCATCGCCCACCCTTATTCGAAAGTCCAGTGGTCATGGGGAGAGTTCGCCGGCTATTCGGGTATTGAAATCATTAACGCCGATACGATGCTCAAACGTGACCTGTTTCTCTCACTCCCCTACCTGCCTGCGCTCCTCGTAAAGCCGCGATATGCTCTTTTAAAGATAACAGATAGCCCCCACCGAAACCTGTGGAAATGGGATGATCTCTCGAAGACCTATCCGGTTTACGGCTACTTCAGCGCGGATGCCCATCTTCTCTACCGGTCTCTCTTTGACTTCCTCCGCCTCCACACCCTGCTCCAGGCTCCCCTTTCCTCAGACTTTGAGACAGCAAGCCGTCAAGTCTTCGAGGCGCTGCGCTCAGGGAAATTCTACAACTCCATCCATGCCGCTGCAGAGGCTGAGGGATTCAGGTTCTGGGGAGAAAGAGGAGAGGAACTCATCGCGATGGGCAGCACCGTCTCTTTCGACTCAGGTCTGACCCTTCATATCGAAGCTCCCTTTCCTTTTGCGAAGGAAATCCAGGTGGTTTGTAACGGAGAAAAAATCTTTTCTTTCAGCCAGGAAAAAGCCTCTTTCAAGGCAGCTCAGCCGGGCGCCTACCGGGCGGAAGTTTACCTCAAGGAAAGGTCTGCGCTCGCCAAAGACATCCCCTGGATAGTCTCCAATCCCATTTTTTTAAGAGAGGATAAAAAATGAAATCCATCGATTCCAGAAAGGCAAAAAAAATTGTCCAGAATTTCAAGAATAAAAAAGTGCTGGTTCTGGGCGACCTCATGCTCGACAAATACATCTGGGGCCTTGTGGCCCGCATCTCTCCTGAAGCCCCTGTCCCTGTCGTCGAAGTCCATAAGGATACAGCCTGCCTGGGAGGCGCAGGAAACGTCAGCCGGGGAGTGGAAACCCTGGGCGCTTCCTCGCTGCTGGCTGGAGTCGTCGGCGAGGATTCTGAAGGCGAGTGGATCAGAGAGAATATCGCTGACAATCGCGGTATTTTTATGGACGAAAACCGTCCCACAACCGTAAAAACACGAGTCATTGCCCATCACCAGCAGGTGGTCCGGGTGGACAGGGAAAAAAAGAGCCCGATTTCGCGCTTGATGGAGGCAAGGATATTCAATTTTATCCAGGAAGAGGAATACGACGGCATAATTCTTTCAGACTACAACAAAGGCGTTTTGACCAAATCCCTCACTTCCAATGTGCTTTCCTTTGCCAGGCGAAGAAAAATCCCTGTGTTCGTTGACCCGAAGTATGAGAATTTTTTCCTTTTTTCTCCTATCACACTCATAACTCCCAACCACAGCGAAGCAGAAAAGATTGTCAACCATGAGTGCCAGACAGACTCCCAGGTGGAGAAGGCCGGCAAGGCAATCCTCTCTCGCATTTCAACCCTTTATCTCATCATCAAAAGAGGAGAGCAGGGGATGAGCATCTTTGAAAAAAGGAAAAAGGCCATTCATATCCCCACCGTGGCCAAAGAGGTCTTCGACATCACGGGCGCCGGGGACACCGTCATCGGCACAGCCGCTCTGGCTGTCGTTTCGGGCGCCTCCATTCTGGAAGCTGCCGTGCTGGCAAACATAGCCGCAGGAATAGTGGTGGGCAAGATCGGAACAGCGACGGTCACCTCAGAGGAACTATTAAACTCCTTAAAGCCATAACAGCATAAGTCACTTAACTAATGATGCATCCCAAATTCCGTGATAAAAGATTGCTCCCTGAATATCTAAAGATTTTGGGAATAGCCTCGCTCCCCTTCGGATTTTTAACGCCATTCTCCGTTCGCTCTTCTCGGCGGCTGCGTAACTCGCTCCGCTCAGACATACTCGCCGCCCGACTCCGTCGGGTTCCCTCAAAGAGCAAACTCCGAAGGCTAAATCCTCAATGGTCGCTGCGGCTATCTCCCAAAATCTCATAGAATCACGGAATTTGGGATACTAACCTTAAATAAATATCCCTTCATCACAAGGGCAAAAATCATTATAATTATATAGTCAGGACAATGTGTGGCGTTGTTGGAATCTTCGGCAATGAGGATGTCGTCAAAGACATCTACCAGGGGTTGCTGGCCATACAGCACCGCGGCCAGGATTCAGCCGGCATCATAACCTATGACGGACGCTTCCATGTCAAGAAAGGAAACGGCCTGGTCAGGGACATCTTCACCGCCGAAAATGTTGCCCGCTTGACAGGCAATATCGGCATCGGCCACACCCGCTACCCGACCGTCGGCGGCGGAAGGGGAGAAGACGCCCAGCCCTTTCATGTCAACTCTCCTTTTGGAATCATCATGGCCCACAACGGAAATGTCATCAATTATGCTGAGCTAAAAAAAGACCTTTTCGACAGATATCACCGCCATTTAAACTCTGAGAACGATGTTGAAATTATTTTGAATGTCTTTGCCCAGGAACTTGCCGAACAGAAAACGAGAGTCCTGAAGCCGGATCATGTCTTTAAAGCTGTCGACGGGGTGT
>CAZJYC010000161.1:0-2945 GCA_964550165.1 uncultured Eubacteriales bacterium | reverse complement strand
ATGAGTATTCTGCCTTCGTCTGGATCGTAGAATCTGGCGAGAAGGTTGATTATCGTGCTTTTTCCTGCGCCTGTCTGGCCGACAATCGCTAGTTTCATGTTGCGTTTCAGAGTGAAGCTGATGTTCTTTAAAACTGGGACGTCTATGTCGTATGCGAAATTGACGTTTTCAAATCTGACCTCTTCTATCATTGTAGTGCGACGCTCCTTTCAGGTGGTGCATCCAAGACCTCGACTTTTGTGTCTATCACGTCGAACATTCTTTCAATTGCAGACATGGCTGACTGGTACTGGTCGTACATGGTTACAAGGTCAACCAGCGGCATGAAATATGAGAACTGGTACTCGATGAAAGCTACCAGGACTCCTAACGTGATTGTTCCCGTTAACACAGCATTGACCCCATAGAACAGGATTATCATCGTTCCAATCAGCCTTAATCCCATTACGAAGGGCGTGTATGACGAGCCTATGAGAATGGCTCTGATTGTTGCCCTAACATTTTCGTCTTGACTTCTCAAGAACTTCTTTTCTACTTCTTTCTCCTGCGCGTAAGCTTGGGTGACTTTTATGCCTGTCAGGTCTTCTTGCATCCTTGCCGTCAACCCTGAAGTCGTAATCAACGTTCTCCTGTAAGCAGCTCTTGAGTATTTTCCAAGGAACCAGACCAAGACTATGGCCACAGGAAGAACCGTGATAGCAAGAAGTGACAGCCGAAGGTCAAGATAGAACATTATGGCGAAGGCACCCAGGATTGAGGAGACATCTACGAAAATGCTTGTGAGTCCCAATCTAAGGAATATCCTGACGGTGTTAGCGTCGTTCGTCGGGCGAGAGATAATTCTTCCGGCTTCACCTTCTGAAAAATACCTGAGTGAGATGGCCTGCAGTTTTTCCATCATGTCATCTCTCATTTTTGCAACCACGTTTTCTCCGACTACTCGCATCTGATAGGTTTGAGTGCACTGAAACAGATAGTTGCCCATGATGATAGCAGCGAACAAAGGGATCCACCATATAAAGCCTGAAAGATTCTTGGGCGTTATTATCCGGTCGATGGCTACCGCGTGCATGTATGGCGAAGCCAATCCGGTCAGTGCACCAGCTACTGTGGCTGATACGCCGATTATGAGGTGTCTTCTGTAAGCTTGAGCGTACTCGAAGACTCTTCTGATTAGCACCCGGTCAGGAACTGTTCTTTTTCTTCTCTCTTCCTGCCTTGCTGAAAATGTTCCGTAAGAGCCTGACATTAGGCACCACCTGATTCCTCTAAAATGGGTGAAGCTTTTTGGACAAACTGTGTTTCATAGACCTTCTTGTAGACGCCGTTCTTTGCTATGAGCTCGTCATGCGTGCCGAATTCAGCTACTGAACCATTTTCAAGGACCAGTATCTTCTCAGCATTCTTTATCGTTGAGAATCTCTGGGCAATTATAAAAGTCGTCCTTGTCTTTGTTGCTTCTTCTATTGCAGCTTGAATTTCCTGCTCCGTCTTCGCATCCACAAAAGACAGTGAGTCGTCCATTATCAGTATTCTCGGGTTGCCTACGAGCGCTCTGGCTATTGTCACTCTCTGCTTTTGGCCTCCTGAAAGTGTGACTCCTCTCTCTCCTACGGGCGTGTCGTAGCCGCATGGAAGCGATTCTATGAATTCGTGTATTCTGGCCGACTTTGCAGCTTTAACTATTTCATCCATCGAAGCGTCAGGCTTACCGAAAGCAATGTTCTCCCTAATCGTTCCGGAAAACAAGAAAACATCCTGCAAAACCACGCCTATCTGCTTCCTAAGGGAAGCAAGCTTGAACTCGCGTATGTCTGTGCCATCTATCCTTATACTGCCCGCTTGGATGTCATAAAACCTTGGAATTAGATATATCAGAGAGCTTTTCCCTGAACCAGTTGCCCCAAGTATCGCTATTTTTTCACCAGGCTGCACCGTGAAAGTGACGTTATTTAGCACAGGCCTATCCTTAACGTACCCAAACGTCACGTTTTCAAGTTCAAGTTTTCCTTTTTCTATCTTTATGTCTTTGGCGTTAGGCAAATCCTCAACGTTTCTCGGCGCATCTGTAATCTCAAGAACTCTTTCCAGTCCTGCATAGGCGGCGATCCATGTTCCCAAAGTCTGGCTTAAGTCCCTTATAGGAAAGGTAAGTCTCATCATGTATCTGGCAAAGAGGATGATGTCACCAACTTGAGCGACCGCCAATGCAGAACCCGGAATGCCCAAAGTGTACCCTGCGTACACGTAGACCAGAGCTATTCCAAGTGTTAGTATTGCCGGACCGAGTGGCATGTAGATTGATTGTATTTTGCCAGCGCTGATCGCCGTATTCACGTATATGTTTTCTACCTCTTTGAATCCATCTACAATGTCTTTTTCTCGATGGAATATCCTGATCGTTTTCATTCCGACGATATTTTGTTGTATGTATGAGGTTAGTCTTCCCATTATTAGTTGCATGTTTCTGAAGAGGGGCATCGTGTTTATCCAGAGGCGTGCTGTGAAATAGAAGATGAGAGGCATTGTGGCCATGGAAATTAGTGTCATGATTGGACTTATGGGGAGGATTATCGCAATAATGATGATTGTTGTGAAGACAGCGTTGAGAACAGTGCCAAGCCATGTTCTCAGAAACATGTCAACTAATTGAAGATCCACAGTCGCCCTTGATGTAAGATCACCTACGGCGACAGAATCGTAAAAACTGAAGGATTTGCCTTGGAGCGAACGGTAGTATTCCGTTCTTATGTCCCTCACAATGTACTGAGACATCACCCCATGCACGAAAATCAAGACAAAGTTCGTAATGGCATAACCAATTCCGGCTAGAATGATGACCAACAGATAGCCCCATAGAAGACTGAGGTTAGAAGGGGGTCCGATAACGTTGATTATGATGAACGTCGTGTACAATGGTTCAACTGAGAACAAAATAGATCTTA
>CAZJYC010000160.1:0-3025 GCA_964550165.1 uncultured Eubacteriales bacterium | reverse complement strand
ATAGGGCTTCACAAAAATAGTTTTTAAACAAAATTCGGCAAGAATGACTTCACAAATCTTATTTTATCATCATATCCCCATCGATGGGCCGCCAGGGCCACCAACAACACCGTGATATGAGCAATTGTACAGTGATTTTTTGTGGCTTGCAAACCGAAAACTGTTGGTCTTTGCATTGTGATGGCGAGGAGACGCGAAAAAACTCTTTCCACAGATGTTCGTTGATTGTATATCTTCTTGAATCTTCTGCTCCCGTAATCAATTCTGTTTCTGACATTAGGGGTGAGGCGCATCAAATAGTTACAGCCTTTTTGAGAGAAGTATTTGGGATGAGCCGCAGGACAGATGAGAAAGAGCCCTTTATACTTTTTTCCATAATGAAGAGGACAGCTGTATTGAAGATAAGTTTTTCCTTTAACGGTCATTCTTCCCCTTCTGTGCATTTCTAAATCGGCAGGACAGAGGATTACATTCTTTTTGATTTTAAAATCTTCATGCTGTGTGCTTCTGGGATTCCTGGGGATAATGGGTGTGGCTTTCATCTCATCTAAAATATGAGAAAGGATGTCTTCGGTGTCATAGTTGGCATCACCGATGACGTATTTGATGGAAAGACTAAATAAAGTCGTCAACTCCTTAAGCAAAGGCACCGCCTGCCTCTTCTCGTCTTCATCTGCAGGTAAGGTGCGTTCATGGACAGGGAGTTCAGATGTGGCATCGGTCAGAATATGGTTACGGTATCCCCAAAAGAACGCGATTTTTCTTTGAAACGGTCTGGGATAATGAATTTTAACTCCCAGCCTTGCCTCTGGATCTCCTGGAGGTTTATGGTTTTTATCGAACCTCGCTTTAACAGAAGTTTTGAGGTTATTTTCTCTGACATTGGCCTCGATGGGACAGGAATCCATGGAAATGTTCTCGCCCCTTACAACCTTTTCTTCAATAAGCTGATGGACAAGAAAAAGTCGAACAACTTGAAGATCCTCATTAGGTATGCATCGGAGGAAATGTGAGAATCGTTCCACAGAAGGCGGCCTTTCCCATGCAGGAAAGCCTAACGTTTCTGCCATGAGCGGATTATTCTTTAATTCAAAAGCCAGCTCAGAAAGCGATGGAAGTCCTCTGAGATTTCTGTAAATGAGTGCTCGAAGCAGTGAATCGTTGCTAAAGGGAGGCCTTCCTCTTTTTGGAGAATCTTCAGGAAAAGTAAGAAGATTCGCAAAGAGTTTTTCATAACGAATCTTTGGAGGGAGGTCTTGGGATTTGAATAAAAATGGATTTTCCATGATACCCTCGATTTTCGTGAAGGTCGTGAGAAAATGATCGATGCGAGGGTATCAAAGGCATAGAGTTTAGGAAAGTTAAGTTCTTTATAGTAAAATAAATCATTGCGAATTAAAATAGGGGCTTCACGAAATTCAGTTTTCCTAAACTGTTGGTTTTTTGACCTAAAAAACAGGTCAGAGTAACCGATATTTGTAAAATTCATTTCCTTAACTTATTTAATATTAATGAGTTAGATCGGTTTA
Organism: uncultured Eubacteriales bacterium; assembly: GCA_964550165.1. GTDB lineage: Bacteria > Acidobacteriota > Aminicenantia > Aminicenantales > Aminicenantaceae > CAZJYC01. The sequence goes on along the minus strand of CAZJYC010000160.1, from coordinate 1,496 downwards.
GGAAATCAACGGATTGACGTCTTCTAAGCTATTGAATTAAAATGAGTTAGAATTTCGTGAAGACCTGCATAACAAAATATGTTTAGTCTGATAAAAAGAAAATTAGGCACAACTATTTATGGTGCCCTGTATAAACAAATAAATGGGAGCAGCTTATGAAAAGATTCCCATATATCATCATATTTTTGATTTTCGTTAATGTTTTTGCGCAGGAAATCATAGAGAATCCGGAGAAGCCTTTCAATAAAAATGCGGATCGGATTTTGAAACTTGAACAGGTCATGAGAATAGACGGAGAAGGAGAGGGATATTATTTCAATGGAGCAAACAGTCTTAAATTTGATGATGAGGGAAATATCTACATCAGGGATTTTTGGCATACGAACTTAGCTCCGAACTTTCTCAAATTTTCTCCGGACGGAAAATTTCTCAAGAACCTTTTTAAGCAGGGCGAGGGGCCTGGAGAGATTCAATCCGCGTTTGACTTTGATGTTGCCGGCAGTGAGATCTATGTTTTGGACATGATGAAGCGCAAAGTTGTCACTACGGACAAGGAGGGCGGATTTGTTAAAGAATTCAAACTCGAGGCAGATTTTTTTGACGAATTTATCGGCCTCTTCGGAGATTGGCTTGTCTTCCTGAAAAAGGTTCCCCCTTACGAGCGCAAGGCATCACGCCTGTATGATGATCAGATGACAATACTTTTTATCTCCAAAGACGGACAAAGAAAAAAAGAGGTCTTCACTTTCTTGAGAAAAACTTTTTATATCTCACTCGCTCTGGGAGGGGGAGCGATGAACTGGGACCCGTTCATTTCGGTTCTCGGCGAAGATGGCCTGATTTATGCCTGTCGTACCCAGGAATATAAGGTTGAAGTACTGGATTTAAAATCGGGCAAGATCATCAATCGATTCAAAAGAAAGTATCCACGTGCCAGATATGAGATGAGGAAAGGATTAGAGGATTTCATTAAAAGATACAACGCTCCAAAAAGGAAGTTTGAAAATGACATCCAGGATCTATTTTTGAATAAAGATTTTCTCTGGGTCAAGACATCCACTGTTATCAAGGGCAAAGGCACGCTGTTTGATATTTTTGATATAAACGGAAGGTTTGTCGATAGCGTCTACATTAATCTCTCCGGAAGGATTCTCAGGATAACCGGAGATTATCTGTTTGGGTCCGAGACCGATGAGGAAGGGCTCCCCTCCGTCGTTAAATACAGAATGATTGGTAATGAAATTGGTCTTTGATCGTGGCCTTTTGTCTGCTTAAATCGAAAGCAGATACTCAGAGGATAAAAGAGTTTACTTTTTGCAGTCGCAAGAGATTGCTCTCCCCGAGCTTCACGTTTTTTTCCGAGCAAAAAAATGTGGCACCCAAAACTGTTGGATTTTAATACAGCAAAAATTTGGTCTCCTCTCATGGCTTTTTCAGAGCCTTGGCATAGAATCTCTCGATGTATTCCTTGACCATCCGGCGCGAAGAGAACTTAG
>CAZJYC010000159.1:0-3046 GCA_964550165.1 uncultured Eubacteriales bacterium | reverse complement strand
TTCGTCCTTGTTTCCCTGAACGGCGTAAATCGCAGCCATATAAAATCGGATGTCTTCACCCTCGTCGCCTTGCTCAAGCCGCTTCTGCAATCGGCCTAGACTTCTCTGAAAGAGTTGCCTCGCCTCCTCCTTTCTTCCTGCTCTCCAATGGATATCGCCCAATTCGACACGGACGTGGTCAATATGTCTATAAGATTCTTGAGCTAGGACTCTTTGATAATATTCCTGGGCCTTTTCATCACGGCCGGAAAAAAGTTCGGTCCGAGCGGCGAACTCAAGGGCACGCGGATCATCAGGCAATTTGGATAGGCAAATTTGGCTTTGCACAACCGCTTTATCGGATTCTCCGTTGGCGAGGTAGAGAAGAACCAATCCTTGGTGTATCGACCCCAAGTCAGGCTGCAGTTCAAGGCCTTTCTTCCACCACTTCTCTGCTCGCCCGAAATCATCGAGGCCATAATAGATGTATCCCATATTTTGATACATGATAGCCGAAGCCGGACTCAGGGCGATCGCCTTTTCTGTAGGCGGCATAGCCTTATCGAGCTCTCCGATATTGAGATAGCCCTCGCCTAGGACGATGCACGCAACTGCGCTATTGGGATTTGCTTCGACCGCTTTTTGATAAGCCTCTATGGCCTTCTGCCACCATCCCTTTAGGTTACCATACGTGCTGCCGAGGGCTTTGTATCCCTCGGGGAGGCTCGGGTCGAGGGAGATGGCTTTCTGAGCTTCCTCGACGGCAGGACCGAACCATTCCTCCGCGGGGAATCCGAATCTAAGGGCCCTTTGCATATAAGCATCGGCCAGCCCGGCATGGGCCAGGGCATAATCGGGATCAAGCTCGATCCCCTTCTTGAAAAGCTCGATCGCCTGCTCGTTATCTTCCTTTCTGTATCTGAAGTAGTATTCGCGGCCTTTGATGTAATACTCGTAAGCCCGGATATCCTTGGTCGGTTGCTTCTCAACCCGCTCTTTTTCAGCCGGAGTGAGCTTAGCCTTGAGAGCCGTGGCAATCTTTTGCGCGATATCGCTTTGGATGGTGAAGATGTCTTTTAAGTCCCGGTTGAAGGGTTCTGCCCAGATCGTTTTATCCGCAGCGGCGTCGATTAGACGGGCCGTAATGCGCACTTGGCCGTCAGCGCGACGCACGCTTCCATCAAGAATATAAGCGACGTTGAGTTCCCGGCCGATCTCCTTTATTCCGAGGCTCGTCTCTTTATACCTCATCGCCGATGTCTGTGACCGGACGTCAAGCTCGCTGATGTTAGAAAGCAGGGTGTTGATATCCTCGGTGATGCCGCTGCTGATGGCTGCATCCTCTTTCGGGTCGCCAAGGTTTTCAAAAGGCAGGACGGCGATCGAACGGTTTGAAGGGGCAGCGGGGGAGATCGTCTTCTTGGGCAATACTTTTAGTAATACGATCCCGATAACCGCCAGCGCGACGAACGCCGCAGCGGGAATGATGACTTTTTTGAGCCGGAACGAGACCGTGATCTGTTTCGAGGTGAAGGGCTTTCGTTCGGGCGCGACGCGCTCGGTTGTGGGCAATCCTTTTTCGATCCGCTCGAGATCGGCCCGAACGTCAGAGGCGGTTTGGTATCGCCGGGACCGGTCTTTTTCCAGGCACTTCAGGATGACTTCGGCCAGGTCGTCGGGGATCTGGGGGTTGAATTGCTTCGGATTCTTTGGGACTTCTCCCTTATGTTTCATGGCGATGCTTAAAGCTGTATCACCCTCAAACGGCACCCGGCCGGTCGTCATCTCATAGAGGATAATTCCCAATGAGTAGATATCAGACCTATGGTCAACCTCTTTTGCCTCTGCCTGCTCGGGAGACATGTATTCCGGCGTTCCTATCAGCACACTCGGTCCGGTGATCCCTTTTTCTCTCAGCGATCTGGCTATTCCAAAGTCCATGACCTTGGCGTTCCCGCCTTTATCGATCATGATGTTCTGAGGCTTTAGGTCACGATGGACAACTCCCAAACTATGAGCTTCGGCCAAACCATCGCACATCTGCTTGCCAACGCTCAACACGGCGCCGATGCTCAGGCCAGCAGCCATCCGGATCATGCTCTTCAAGTCCTCGCCTTGAACATATTCCATGGTGATGAAATACGTTCCTTTTGCTTTGCCAAGGTCGAACATCCGGCAGACATTCCGGTGGCTGATCTTGCGGGCATACTTCATCTCATTCGAAAACCGTTCAATCGTATCTTTGTCTGAGGCAATTTCAGGCTTCAGCAATTTCAGGGCTACTTTTTCTTTGATATCTGTATCGAAAACCTTGTAGACCCTTCCCATTCCTCCTTTACCGAGCTCTTCAATGATCTGATAGCGGTCGGCGAAGGTGGAGCCGGTGGTTAATTCTTTAATGGGAGTCTGAAGGGTTTCGGTCTGAGATACAGAGATTTCCTTTGAAGAAGGAAGTGGAGTAGCACACTTCTTACAAAATTGGGAATCGGAAGTGTTATCAGTATCGCATTTGGGACACTTGACGGCCACTTTTGATCACTTCTATCAGGTATGGCAAAAGATTATCAAGGAATGGGAGGATTAGTCAACTGAAAAAAGGTATCGCCGGAGTCAGCGAACGTTTGGAGGTTCTTCTTTTATCGTTTCCCTTGGTGCCCTTTGCGCTTGCTTCTGCTTTCCCGGGTAAGGCTGAGCTTAAAACAGGAGAAATACATACATCGTTGCTGCGCTGAGCAGGGCTACGCTGAAGTTATCGTCAACTCCCAAGGGCAAGGTTTCAGAAAGAGAAGCGACCAGGACGCCAACGAGGAAAGCCGGGATGGGAATCGCAACGTAATGGAGAAAGATATAGCCGACAATAAGGCAAGCGCAGGAATGGGCCAGAGCGCCTTCCAGGGATTTTTCGAAGATTTTTGTCCGGCCAAAATAGATGCCGAAGACCTTGCTGAAGAAATCGCCAAAGATGATGTAAGAGACGGCCAGCACAGCAATGGCTTTATCAAAAAGAAGAACAGTCAGAAAACTGGCAAAGAGGAAGAGAGTGATGGAGGAAAATTTTTTGTATTCC
>CAZJYC010000158.1:0-3083 GCA_964550165.1 uncultured Eubacteriales bacterium | reverse complement strand
ACGCCGTTCCCTCACAGCCCTTCTCGGCGGCTGCGTAACTCGCTCCGCTCAGACATACTCGCCGCCCGGCAAGGCCGGGTTCCCTCGAAGGACAGCTCGGGAAGGCTAAACCTTCAATGGTCGCTTCGGCCATCTCTGAGAGGCTTTTTGTTATCCATATCTCCTTCACCCACACAAAATGGAAGAGAGCCTTTAAAATTTAATCTAAAAAAGCTAAAATGGAGTTCGCATCATTACCAAGAAGCTGGTTAAACGAATGAGAAAAGAAACGGCATCTCAGCCCATTCCGGGAGCAGGCTACCCGGGCTTCGCTGATTTATCCCGCTTCGATGCGGTTAAAATCTCAAGCGCTGGTCCTTTGCCGCGAGAAAGCTTCATGACAGACGATTCCTTGATGATTCACCTGACCGTAACCGGGCGTTGCTATGCGCGCTGTAACGGCTGCATCAACAGTGCGATCACCATGAATAGCGATGAGCCGCGCAATACGTTGATAACTTTTCAGGAAACAGAGCCGGAGCGCGACACAGCCATCATCAATGATCTGGCCGGTCGTAATCCTCATCAAACAATCGCCATCTGTTTTTACGGCGGAGAGCCTTTTCTTGCTATGGATAAAATGGAGAAAGTCTGGAGGCTTCTGAGAGAAGCAGACCCCGAGAGAAGGTTCCGGTTCATGGTCTATACCAACGGCGAATTCTTGATTAAAGCCCTGAACCTCTATCCTGATTTCATGAAAGACATGTGGCTCTATTCGGTCTCTATCGATGGAGATAAAAAACAACACAATCGCGTGAGAAAGGGGACTGATCTGAACAAGATCAAGAGGAATCTGAGGAAACTATCAGAATTTTATTCAGGCCATGTTTTGCATTGGTCCACTCTCCGCGAGGATCAATCTCTGTGCAATTGCTTCGAAGAATTCCTGAGACTCTATGAGGAAGGTTTGGTCAACCATTTCTTCTGGCACTGGGCAGAAAAGCGGGAACCCTTTGGAGATTTTCAATCTTTTTTGACTCACTATGGCCAGGAGCTCGAGCGGATTATGGACATTTATGTCCAGAAAATCCAGGGAGGCCAGCTGCTTCCCATCGCCCATCTCAATGAGCTCATTCTGTACCTCTTCACAGGCAAAGAGAGAGGACATACCGCCTGCGGAGTGGAGCTGGCCAAAAATTATGACATCGTCTCCGGCCAAGTCTACTGCTGTGCTGACCTTCCCTCATGCCTTTCTATCGGGGAGTTAGACAGGGAAGGGAAGCTCGACCTCAGAGAATATGACCTGAATTCCTTGGTAAGTTATAAAAGCTGGCTGGGTTGTTTCCGCTGCGGCGTCCACGCCTATTGCGGCGGCCGATGCCCGGTTCAGGTTGTTTCAGGCTCAGAAGAGAGAACTTATCAATACTGCCAGCTGATGAGGCTGCATGTCGGCCTAGTGCAAAAAAGAATTCCTGACATTCTTAGAAGCATGAAGAACAATGGAATAACACCGCAGGATATTTACGAGAGATCCGCTTTCTTAGCCAAGTACACAGATGTCGTCCCCTGAGCCAGATTTTTTGGACCTTTCCAAGCTCAATTTTTACAGCTTTGAAAAAGTCTAAATGGCAGAAGGAGAGTCCGATGAAGATTGCTCTCATTGAACGGCATGCCACCAAACAGGCGGCCTGATTTTTACCGATCATTTGGCCTGATTCAATGATATAAAGAAAAAGCGAAAACCCTTCCATCGGCTTAGAGAAATATTTTATAATATTAGCTCTGAAGAAGGTTTAAGGAAAGATGCAACGCTGGTTTGTCCTCAACACGAAGCCAAAAAAAGAACATCAAGTCGAGAGATTGTTCATCGAGGGGGGATTCACTATCTATAATCCCAAATATCTGGTCGAAAAAAAGATAAAACCTTTTTTCCCCGGCTATGAGTTCATTCTTTTTGATTTTCCGGCCCAATACCAGCTTGTCCGGTACACCAGGGGCGTGAAGAGAGTCGTCGGGACAAGAGGCGTGCCAACACACATCCCCGAAAAAGTCATCCATGAGATCAAGTCAAGGGAAGTCAACGGCCTTATAGCGGTCGATAAGTACGGAGAGAAGCCCCAGGTTGGCGACGAGATTGAGGTCATGGAAGGGCCGCTAAAAGGCCTGAGAGGAATATTCAAGAAAGAGCTCACGCCGAAAGAAAGAGTGCTCATCCTGCTCAACTATGTCGCTTACCAGGGCCAGTTGATCATCGAAAAGCAGAAACTGAAAAAAGTAATCAAGTAATTGTCTTAGAGATCTCCTGGGTTTTGGCCAGTTCTACTGTTTGCGCATTTTTCGAACTCGGACTGAATTATTTTTTGAGTTATCAATACAAAAACAATAACAAAATTGTCGTCGCGAGGATGAGCTGAAGACACGAGCGGAGCGCGGCAGGAAGCGATGTGGAAGTCCCATGTATGGTGTTGCGAGCGTAGCGAAGCAATCCCACATATCCGTGCTCCCTTAGGTCACTTACCCAACGACCATGCAGTGACATTTAATGCGTTTGGATTGATCGGTCTAAATTGACATATATCTTACTTTCACGTACAGTGCCCATTTAAAAAGAGCTTACGAGGTGAGCGATGGAGATCCCATTCCTGGATTTGAAAGCCCAGTATCAGAGCCTCAAGGAGGAGATCGACCAGAAAATCTCAGAAGTCATTTCCTCTCAGAATTTCATATTGGGCGCTGAAGTTGAAGGTCTTGAGAAAGAAATCGCTTCCTACTGCGGCGCCAAATTCGGTGTCGGCGTCTCCTCCGGCTCGGATGCCTTGCTTGTCTCTTTGATGGCCCTCGGAATAGGCGAGGCGGATGAAGTCGTCACAACCCCTTTCACATTTTTTGCCACAGCAGGCTCCATAGCCCGGCTCAAGGCAAAGCCTGTTTTCTGCGATATCGATGAGAAAAGCTACAATTTAAGCCTGACCAGCCTGGAAGAGGTGCTCGAACATCGATTTAAGAAAAGAGATCGCAAGGTTAAGGCCCTTATGCCCGTCCATCTCTACGGGCAGTGTGCAGAAATGGACGCCATCCTGTCCCTTCAAAAAAAATATAATCTG
>CAZJYC010000157.1:0-3134 GCA_964550165.1 uncultured Eubacteriales bacterium | reverse complement strand
TAAGGCGGGAATCTAATTAACCTCACATCAATTTCCTAAATCAAAAGGTACTTAGTCTCCTTCATAGACAGAAACAAGGTCCAACCAGAATGGAACTTCAACACCTGCACAGAATATCTCAAACTTTCCCTCGGCGTTCAGGGCTTCAGAGGTGAATGTGTACTTAGCCCACTCGGTCGTCAGCAGAAAGTCTGTGTACCCCCACGAAATAGAGTTATCCGTCGCTTTCATCTGTGCTCCAAGGGGACGTGCTGCTTCAGCTTTGGCCCAGAAGCTCGCAGTATAATTTTTGCCAACCTCGAGCGGGATTGGTAGATTCAGCACAATGAAATGCCAGTTCTCGACTCCTTTTGGCTCAACCCTAAGGCTTCTTGTGCCATCAATGGATTCTGTATCGACAACCGTGGCGTTACTACCTGCACCCTCTGCTGGATTCCAAGTACACCATTTTTCCCAAGCCGGGTCGTCAAGGATAGCCTCATCCTCTTCAAAACTTGGATTTAGCACTAAGTTCTCAACGGTTTCACTTCTAAAACCGGCAAGGTAAAGAATCTCACCCACAGACAAAGCACGGTTGTAGATAAGGACCTCATCAATCAGGCCTGTCCATTCACGATCTGTATTTTGAGAATTGTTGCCGATCCAGAGAGGATAGGTGGTGACATTGATCAGTCCGGTGGACTCTTCAGAACCGTCCAGCTTACCATCTACATACAGGTAGAAAGTCGAGCCATCGTACACGGCCGCGACGTGGTGCCACCTGTCATCGTCCACGGGCGTTACTCCATAGAGCCAGTTCCCTGAGGTGCCGCTCACAGCGGCCTCCATAAAGTTATTTGTGCCTGCCCGCGATGACCGCCAGGAGTTATCACCCCTCGAGAGGACAGTGTTCCAACCCTTGTCCAATGCGACAGCCTTAATCCAGTACGTGAAAGTTATCTGCTCGGTAATATCGAACTGCGGAGGGGTCCCACAATCCACGTAGTCGCCGTCGCCATCGAGCTCCAGCGCCATGCCGTAGCCGGCCGGTCCTTCTGCAAATTTCGCATCGCCAACCAAAGTACCATGAAGCTCATTGCCGGAACTATCACTCGCGTCGTTCTCAAATGCGTAGTACGCAACAAGACCATCGGTGCCGGGGTCAACCGGCGTTGTCCGTTTACCGGCAAGGTAAAGAAGCTCACCCTCAGACAGAGCCCTGTTGTAGATACAGATTTCATCCATTACTCCGTTGAAATTGTACTGGCTGGCCGAGAAGGGCTCACAACCAATCATAAGAGAACCCGGCGAAGCGCCAAGCGCCTGAGTTGTAGCCAATTCTCTGTCCAGCACCCCATTAACGTATGTCCTGATGTAGCCATCCGCGAGAGAATAGACACCAGAAACATGGTACCAAACATCCACTTGAATCTCTGTACCGCCACTAACACTTCTGTTGAGAACGGCCGAGTTACCGGCAGTGCGAATTTCAAATTCAACCCTGTTGTTGCTGAATACGGTCATCTTATAGCCACCGTTAGCACCGTCCTGGTTGCCTCCAACCTTGTGGTCAGCACCCTGAACAGCAACTTTTATCCACGCCGAGACCGTAACTGCGTCTGTAATAGCCAAAATCGGGTTGTTCCCGCAGTCCACATAGTCGCCGTCACCGTCAAATTCCATCGCCATTCCGTAGCCAACCGGCCCTTCTACATAGGTTGGGTCGCCAAACACAGTACCATTGTTCTCGTTGCCAGAACTATCATTCACGTCATTCTCAAATGCATAGTAAGCCACAAGACCATTGATACCGGGATTAACCGGCTTTGGCCCGGGGATGGCTGTCACCGTAGTCTTGCCACTCCTGGTATTATAGTCCAGCTCGAATTTGCCATCGCCTCCGTAGGCGGTAATCAGGCCCGCTGCGGCAAGGTCATTGATTCTCGTCCTCTCGTCACCTGCTAACACTAACGTACCTTCGGTGATGTCTACCAGGCCGGTTGCGTTCACCTTCAGGCCGCCGGTCTTGGTAACATTATACGTGCCACCATGAAGATATAGTTCCCCAAATGCTCCACTACCCGTAGGAATTACCGCCTCTCCGGCGTTAATCGTACCACCGGTCATAATCAAAGTACCTGCACCGCCGCCCCATCCAAGCTCGAGTTCATTAGCAACGGTTACGGTGCCGCCGCTCATGGTCCAGATGCCAAAGGAATCCGCTCCGTCGCCCCACCAAATCCAGTCTGTCACCTCGAGCGTTCCACCCGTCATCGTCAGCGTGGGCTCTCCAGGCGCTTCAGTAAAGATGCCATTAGCCTTTGCATCGATTCCATCCTGAATAACCGGGCCGTTTGGCGCTGCTGCGGCTGGCACGTCAATCCTGACGTCGTCGGCCAGAGTGGGGACCCTACCCAGGTCCCAGTTCTCCGGATTGCTCCAGAGGTGGTCGGCGCCGAGACCGGTCCACTGGATGTCTTCAGCGTTACTGACCGACCCCAGCACCAAAATAAAAGGAATGAAATAAATCAATTTCCTGCACATAATTAGTCCTCCTAAAAAAAGTTAAAAAAATTACCGTGCTTTGGTCACGCACCAAAACACCACTTTCTTCAATGAGCGTCAATAAACCATACTTTTTCCAAATGGCGTTTCCTTAACTAAATATATCTACACGTACAACATCTTTGCGAGCTCACCATTGCCAAAGTCGGACTCGCAGTCTCAGACTTATAAGGCCCATACCAATCATACAGTCTCTATTGCCGGCGAAATCCCGGCTTAAGGTATCGGTTCTGGCTATTGTTGTGCCGGCCTATACAGACGAATATCATCGAAGTACATCTTACCTGAACCGCCAACCTGCGGGTTTTTCTTATTGCCTAATCCAAGAGCAATCGTATTGACATTTGTCAGGTTGATGCCCTGGTCTGCGAAGGCCTGAAGGTCGATATTCCATCGAGTCCACTTATTTATCTTTGCTGCGTCAGGATTATCGTGAGAGACCACTGCACTGCCATTGAGAGCAACATACAACGTTTCGGCGGTATTATCTGAATTGCCACGGAACCAAATCGTTAATGTGCTGATACCATTCTCAGTCCAGTCACGTGGGTAAGTCAGCGTCTTCTCCACCTCCGAATACTTTAAGACGC
>CAZJYC010000156.1:0-3139 GCA_964550165.1 uncultured Eubacteriales bacterium | reverse complement strand
GGTCTTGGGCGAGGAGGGATGGAAACCAGCACTGTTAGAGTTGGCTTTTATCATAATAGGCCTTCACGGAAAAAAGAGGCTTCTTCAAGGAAAAAAAATATACGAGGAAAAAATGAGGCTTCTCAAAAGCCTTTAGGCCATCAAAAGCATGTCTTTTAGAGTAACGAGATTCGGATTTCATTTGAGCGGCGAAAGAATGTCCCTGACCATCCCCGACTTAAACAAAAAGCACATATAAAAAAATGTTCAGATCTTAAAGCTGCAGATAGCGGACGCGGTTTCCGCACCAGGACAGGAACTTTTCAAAATCCCTGAATGCAATCTCGATCGTGGCTGTGTTGACGTTGGGATGGAAGGCGATGCGCTCCCATTTTTTTAAATCCTGGTCGATGATGACCTGGACCTCTTTCGCGCTGTCGTTGATCAGCCCAAAAGGAGAAACCGCTCCTGCTTCCAGCCCAAGAGTGCGCATGAGACGCTCCGCGGAGGCGAAGCTGAGCCTGTCTTCACCGACCTGGTCTTCCAGCTTTCTGATATCTGCTTTTTTTGCCTGAAAAAGGATAACCAGGTAATGGCGGTTCCCTTTTTTGTTGCGGAGAAAGATATTCTTGCAGTGGGCTCCGGAGATGTCCTTCCAGTGTCGCTCAGCCTGCTCGACGGTAAAGACCGGAGGATGGATGTGCCGGACAAAAGGGATGCCGAGCTTCTCCAAGATTTCATAGACTTTTCTTTCGTTCTCGGAGCACCGAAAAAATTCTGTCATGGGCATCTCCTCTTTTTTCAAATGGGCCTGTTTTTTCCGTTTTATACACTACATTAAGCCAAAAGCCAAACAAAATCGAAACAAGCTCAAAAACATATTCCCTTCTCTAAAATGATTTCAAAGAGAAAAAGGGGACTGTCCCCTTTTCGTTGACTTTATCTTGGAGACGAAGTAAAAAAGTGAAGGCGAGCGATGCACATCTTCGGACTTCACATCCTGGACGTCATAATCATCATCCTCTACATCCTGGTCATTCTCTGGCTGGGCAAACTCGCCGGAAAAAAAACAAAAAATACGGGCGACTTCTATTTAGCCGGGCGGAAGCTGGGGAAATTCTACCAGTTCTTTCTCAACTTCGGCAGCTCGACCAATGCCGACCAGGCCGTCGCTGTGTCGCGGGAAGTCTACCGCCAGGGAATCGGAGGCATGTGGATTCAGTATCTGGTCCTCTTCCTGACTCCTTTTTACTGGTTTACGACATTCTTTTTCCGTCGTGTCCGCCTGACCACGATCGGCGACTACTTCACCGAGCGTTTTAGAAGTAAAGCTCTGGGCGCAAGCTTTGCCGTTTTTATCCTGCTGATGTCGATTTTAGGGATTGGAGTGGCTTACATGGTCGCCGCCAAGACGATGATGGCCATGACTCCAAAATCGCCCAAGGATTTGTCCCATGAACAGCGATTGAGCATCCAGCAATTCCAAGAGTACCAGGAGCTCAAATCAAAACTGGGAACAGGCCTGAACGCCGAGGAGAAAACCCGCTACGTGGAGCTGAACGAAAAAAACAAACATGGCGAACTTCATTCTTTCATTTCCTACACCAATCCTCTTCTTTTCTACCTCATTTTTGCTTTCATCGTCTCGATCTATACGATGCTGGGCGGGTTCAGGGCTGCGGCCATCACGGATACCATCCAGGGATTTCTGATCATCATCTTTTCCGTCATTCTTATTCCCATTGCCTTGAGCCGAGTTGGCGGCTTTTCCGGGCTTCACGCTTCTGTGCCCGATTATATGTTCGAGATCTTCGGCTCGGTCACCGTGGGTGAATATGCCTGGTATACGATAGCGGCCATGATACTGGCCAACCTGGTTTCGATCATCGCCGTTGCTCCGGGGATGCAGACAGCCGGCTCAGCCAAGGACGAGATGACGGCCCGCTTTGGCATGATTGGCGGCATGTATTTCAAAAGATTCATCATGATTTTCTGGGCTCTGGCCGGGCTGCTGGCCATAGGCCTTTATGCCGGCAAACTCCATGACCCGGACCTGATCTGGGGATTCATGGCTAAAGACCTGCTTTTCCCCGGAGGAATCGGGCTGATGCTTGTCGGAATCCTGGCGGCGAATATGTCCACCCTGGATGCCAGCGCCGTTTCCTACTCAGCGCTCTTCATCAGGAATATTTACGCGCCTTTCAAGCCGAATCAATCGGAAAAACATTACTTAATCATCGGCAGGATTGCCGTCGCTGTCGCGCTCATCACCGGCATCGGCGTTGCCCTTTATGTCAACAACCTGCTGGAGCTATTCAAGTACATGATTTCGATGCCGGCCGTTTTCGGCGCCTCTATTTGGCTGGGCTTTGTCTGGAGACGCCTGACGAAGCCGGCTGTCTTCATCCAGGTTGCCATCTGCCTTATCATCTATGCCATTCTTCCCAACCTCTTCCCCGCCCTGAAATGGACAAAATACAATGAACGCCTTTTGCTCGAGACAAAACCCAGAACCGTGATGATCACCACCAGAGCCTTGACCAGCGATGTGGAGGCAGGAAGGGCGGAGTCTGTTGGCCAGCCAATCAAGAAACAGCATATTGTCGAGCCCTCAGGCGTATTTTTTGAAAAAGTAGCCCGTATCGATCCTTCTGACGCCGCATCGCCCAAAGTTGGGCTGGGACGCTTTCAAGCTGAGATCTGGGTCTTGAGCTGGTTCGGCATCGATTTTTCCGATTTCAAGAAATCGCAGCTCGTTGCCATCCGCTTTCTTTTTGACGCTCTCTTTCCTTTTCTGCTTCTCTTTCTTTTCTCCTTCCTCACCAGGCCCGTGCCCAAGCCCCACCTGGACAGATTCTTTGCCAGGATGCATACACCCGTTCAGAAGACTGAAGAGGAGGAAAGAAAAGCACTGGAAGATTCTTACAATAATCCGGGAAAATTCGAAAAAAACAAGCTCTTTCCTGGCTCCAACTGGGAAATCCTCAAACCGACCAAAACCGATTTTCTGGGATTCGGCGGCAGCTGGCTTCTGGTGGGTGTGATTCTTTTTCTGCTCTGGCTGATGGTGTCGATCAAATAAAATTGTTTATCCTCCATTTTGTCTGGCTTGTCTGAAAGCCTCTTCAGGATGGCCTCGCTCCCCTTCAGGTTTTTAACG
>CAZJYC010000155.1:0-3141 GCA_964550165.1 uncultured Eubacteriales bacterium | reverse complement strand
CGTCCCAGGCCACACCCTGGCTGAGATTTAGAAACACCGGCCGCGAAGGGTCAGCACTGTTGAGATTATGATAGTCATCGATTATCTTTTGCGGCGGAATCGGCGGACCATAGCCTTTGCCGCTTCCGAGAGATTGGGCGTTGTCCGGCTCGTCCCTGTGCATCCAGCCGATAATAGTCTTGTCATCTATGTGTCTAAGACCGACTTCGTTTTGGTGGCAGATGACTTTCATACCGAACTTTTTCAATTCTGAAAGCTGGCTTTCCGTCGGGCCTCTCCAGAGACCCACGTACGTATTGAAACCGGCTCTCTGGTACCTCCACGCATTATTTGGGTTTTGCAGCCAGACCGCAATAGGGAAAAAATCGGCACTATGCGGCGGACCGTTCTCCCACTTAACATAAGGGCTTGTGATGACATCTTCCACCTTAGCACTACTAAAGGCACACGCAAGAACAATAAGGCTGCTTATAAGAGTCATATTTCCTCGCAGGCTTCGGGGTCAAAAACTAATAAAGCGGTCGTCCTCCCATACCCTCCATCATCATCCCTTCCATGTAATACGTATCGTCATAATAATCCTGATACTCAGTTTCTCTCGGACGCCGTCTGCGCCCGGCAGTACCCCAGGCTCTCAAAGGCTCGGGCTTCTCTCTTTGCATTCTCACAATCTCACTATACCACTTCTGCACATCTGTTGCCCAGTATGCTGTTCTAACAGGCATATGCTCTATACTGGTCCCATCAAGACTGTAAAGCATATCGTAGTAATGCCTGGTGCTTAGATTCTTTTCGCCCGACCAGTCATTCACTGCCACAGCGTCAACCATAACAGCTCCAGTGCTATAATCAATCGTCGCCGGTTCCACAGCCTTATCTTCAGGCTTGGCAACAGGACTCATTAGCAAATCTACTCTGCTGTCTCTGATACTTCTGCTATCTATCATACTTCTGCTATCTATGATACTTCTACCGCCTCTGGTGGTTTCGGGCTTTGCGGACTCGTTCTCAACAACACCACCTATAACTTCTCCCTGGCTTACCGTGAAATCTTTACTGCGCCAATACCCCATCAAATATTTGGAGACCTGGACTGTAACAACCTTGGTAGCCTCATGTATATGCTTCGCGAAGAAGTACAACCTTCCCGGAATATCTACCGGCTCTGTAATATTGGAAAACTCGCTCCATAAAATAACTTCGTTCTTCCGCGATATGTCCTGCTCGCTTAACTGATTCGTCCCTGCCACAGGATTAAAAACGCCCAATCGAATTCTATATCGGTAGCTCTTTGTCGGCTCAATAGTATCATCATGCGCCCAAAACACCAGAGGCTCACGCATCTTCTCCAAAAGCGTTAATCTGGTAAGCAAAATCTTGTCGTATTCATCATAAACATCGAGCATCGATGGCCCCCTTCGGGTGAGTCTGTCTCCCGGCAGTCCCGGCATCATATAGTAGTCGTCATACACACCTGTATCCGTTCTGCCTCTTGTGCTTCTTGTACGTCTATCAGTCTGACCAAGGGTATCGTCGGTCGAACGCCTTCTGATGTTACCGGAGCGGGCGCTTCTTCTGCGTGTTGTGTCTCCGCCTACGCCGTAAAGACTATCCGTTACTCCTGTATCGGGCACTCCTCCACCAACCCTTCCCCCTGCAACTGTACTGCGAGGGTTTCTTGTACGCCGTACGTTCGTTCTGTCATCACGCGTCTTCTCACGCTCCTCTTCCTCCTCTCTGGCTTTTCGTCTCTCATCAAGTGTCTCTCTCCTCTGCATATCAAGGAATTTTCTATGTATCGTGGGAGGATACCACTCCTCGTTCGCTGATGCAATTTGATAAGCCGGCGGCTGCAGAAGGTCCGTTTGCAGTTGCCAGTCGTTGAACTGAAGCTTCCATACTTTTAACCTGCTGGCCGGCAAGCTGTCGGCATATTCTGCAATTTCAAACAGTTTCCCATAGTGGTCAATCTTGCTGCGCGGAACATTCTGCCAGTCACCCCAGCTCCCATCCTCACCCAATTCCTGTCGTTGCAACTGCACAGCCGCAAAAATTGGTTTTGCAAGGCAAGGGTCTGCCCACTGTTCGCCCACATCATCGACAAAACTGTATCTGAACCTCTTGTATAATCCCTCAATATCAAACTTGGCTTCCACCGTTACAAGGTCGATATCATTCGGCTCGTGTGGAGCTTTTTCATAAGGATTTTCGGGAGTAATAATATCGGTAGGAACATAAGCCACCGCTCTGATGTGCTCGACCGCCACATCATTAACATTACCAATATGAGGAAGACGATACCGTCCCCCTTTTCCTTTTGTCTGTCCATCAACTGTATAAGGTACCTGTGGCCATAGTTCAACATCAATGTCACTTATGGACGAATCGAGCAGAGCAACAAACTCAGAAAGTTTCGACTTATAGGGCTCCGGGTCCGTGGGCGGGTTGTTAATCTTGTCCCTCAAAAGTACAGCCTCTTCGTACACAATGTCATCGACTGCACCGGGGCTGTATTTCCCATCGCGATATGCAACCTCGTTGGGACTGAAAATAACACGCGTAATCAAAAGCCAGACACACACAAGCCCAACAATTACCAAAATTATCTTTTCTAAATGCTCTTCGAAAAAGCTTCCTATTTTAATCATATTTCAAATCCCGTTTCTTAATTTTTTCTGACGGTTTTATCGGCCTGTCTTTTGTTCTTCTCCCTTTAGCGTTTTCTTAACAGGTTCCGGTTTAATTCCCTCGTAGCCTTTCCTATTGAAGATATATTCACAAATTAAATCTAACTCTACAACAGCATCTTCCCCATAATCATAAAGACTAAGACTATAAGCATCTTGGTCGACCGACCTGAATTTAGTCTCTAAAACTGTTATCTGATTGTGCTTGAAAGTCTGCTCCTGCTCATTGCCGGAGAATCCCCTGAATTTATGCTCCTTGGCGCTGCAAAGCTCCTGTACAAAAGGCAGAACCGACTTCATGTTAAGCACAACAGTAATATTAAAATGGATTACGTCAATACCAGTATCACCGCTGGAAATCCTTCCCGTGCATGATTCTGTCAGACCATCTTCTGCAGCGAGAATGTAGCTGGGTCTATCAACCGCGTCTCTGTCTGTTCGCGATGTTCTACGC
>CAZJYC010000154.1:0-3173 GCA_964550165.1 uncultured Eubacteriales bacterium | reverse complement strand
AATGTCAATACGATTGCTCTTGGCTTAGGCAATAAGAAAAATCCGCAGGCTGGTGGTTCAGGTACGATGTACTTTGACGATATTCGTTTGTATCCACCGCCGCCAGAGCCAGCACCTTAATCCAAGATTTAGCTGGTGTATGATTGCTTAGTTGATGCCAGGCTGTACAAGTCTGATATTGTGAGTCTGCCTAAAGGCGGATTCGAGATGATTTTGAGAATGCGCGGCGGCGACGAAGCTATAAAGCACAGGCTATTGGTGTGTCCTGTGAAGGAAAGACCATTTATTGATGGCGAGGATTTTTTGATGCTTGTTGACAACAACAGGTATTTGCTGTGGCCAGAACACCGCTATATTTTACTTTTTGAGGTAGGATTATTATGTGCGGGAAATTGATTTGTGTGGTTTCTTTTGGTTTGACTTTGAGCCTGGTCGGTAATGCGTTGGCGGATGATTTTGTGTGGGATAATAGCGTTGGGGACAACCTCTGGGGTAATCCGGAAAACTGGGACCTTAATAAACTCCCAGACGCCGGCGATGCAGTCTATATCAATTGGCTACGTGACCCGACAGAGGTAATCATTGATACGGATACTGACGCCCGGTTTGAGAGTGTTACCGTCAGCAACGATGCTGTTGGCGGTCAGGGCTATGTCCACCTGCACATGACCGGCGGGACTCTGATAGCCGGAAATCTTATCAGGATAGGCAGGGAACAATTGGGGATGTTTACTCTCGATGCCGGCACCGTGACGTGCGGCGCTTTCCAGCTTGGGCGAAAAGACCCGAGTAAAGGCGTGGTTTATATCAATGGCGGCACAATAACCGTCTCAACGAATACGAGAATTCCCCGCGGGGGCTCCCAGGGCAGTGAGTTGCACCTTAACGGCGGAGTTCTTTACACCAATGGTCTGGTGATGAATGACCCGGATGACCCATTGTCCGGGACAAATGGAAGTATGGATATTGCCGGAGGTGTGCTGGTATTAACGAACGAAGAGGATAAGACAGAACAAATAAAAGAATACGTAAAGAACGGCTGGATTACGGCCTATGGCATCAGCAGCGGAGAGCTCCTCGAAGACGGGCGCATAGCCCTGGTACAAATGGACTACAACCTGACCAATCCCGGTATGACCACAGTCTGGGCAGTTGCAGTCAATCCCGTCAAGGCTCGGTCACCGAGACCGAAGGATGGGGCAATAGTGGGCATAGCAGATGCGACCTCGCTGAGCTGGACGGCGGGTCAAACAGCAACCAGTCACGATGTGTACTTTGGGGACAATTTCGAGGATGTAAACGCTGCTGATACTACTGATGTGACGGGTATATATCGTGGTCGTCAGGATGTTAGCGGATATATTTTCCCCAAAGCTCTCGAATGGGGAGCCACTTACTACTGGCGGATTGACGAGATTGAGGCCGACAATGCGCTGCACATCGGACCGGTCTGGAGCTTTGCGGTAGCGGACTATCTTTTAATAGATGATTTTGAAGATTACAACACAGGGGAGAACCAGATATGGTACGCATGGAAAGATGGGGTTGGCTATGCCTGGCATCCTGCTGAGCCGCCCTATGCCGGTAATGGAACCGGCTCGGCTGTAGGCGACGAAACGACTGATTCTTATACCGAGGAAACTATCGTTCACGAAGGCGAGCAGGCAATGCCATATTTTTACGACAACAACAAGCAAGGCTGTTTAAACTACTCAGAAGCCCAGATGACATTGAGCTACCCGCGTGATTGGACCGAGCAAGGTGTGGAAGTATTGTCGCTGTGGTTCAGAGGCTATCCACTGTATGTCGGCGGCTTCGTAGAGGCCCCGGCCGGCACCTATACCATGACGGCATCAGGCGTCGATATCTGGGACATGTCCGATGAGTTTCACTTCGCCTACAAGGAGCTTTCCGGTGCCTGTGCGATTGTAGCAAAGGTCGAGAGCGTGGCGAACACAAACGACTGGGCCAAGGCAGGCGTGATGATTCGTGATGCGCTTGAGGCGGACTCAAGACATGCAATGATAGCCATCACGCCCGGTAACGGAGTTTGGTTCGGTTGGCGTGAAACGGCAGGTGACATCAGCTTCAGCACCAAGCAAGCCGACATCACCGCACCTCAGTGGGTGAAATTAGAGCGTACTATTGGCGGACTTGTTAGGGCCTATTATTCGGCGGACGGTGATATGTGGACACAGTTGGATATAGCATCGGTTATGATGGATATGCCTGTGTACATAGGCTTGGCGCTGACCAGCCATAATCCTGATGCAACGTGTGAGGCTGTGTTTTCGAATGTTAGCTTTCCTGACACTGATGTTGGGCCACAGTGGACCGACCAGGACGTCGGCATAATCGGGAACGAGCCTGAACCGATGTATATTACTTTGGCCAACAGTGACGGTACAAGTGCGACTGTAGTTCACCCTGACCCCAATGCAGTTCTTATGAAAGACTGGACCCAATGGAATATAAATCTGAAGAGCTTCGGTGATGCAGGGGTGAACCTGACCGATGTCAATAGCATCTCTATCGGTTTCGGTGACAAGGCTGACCCGCAGCCCGGCGGCTCAGGTAAGATGTATTTTGACGATATTCGATTATATCGGCCGGCTCCGGCACTGCAGGCACCCTAAGAGTTGGTACGTGGCAATTCGTTGCCCACGGTGACAGAATTCTCGCTCTTCATAGGTGACGTGAAAACGGTAGTTCCATATCGGAGTGCCGAAAAAGAAGCTGTCGAAACGGCCTAATTTATAAATCCCTTCGTAACCGTTCACGCAGAACATAATGTGTTTTTGCGTCATTGCGAGGCCTTTAGGCCGAAGCAATCTCAAAAACGAACGGTTTTAGATTGCTTCGCTTTGCTCGCAATGACAAAAATGCGGTTTTTCCGCGAACGCTTACATCTCTTCTAAAAGGCATTTCACATTCTCCTACAACTGTGCAATTGTCAAGATGATAAGCTAAGGGCATCTTTTCTAAATTTGCCCCCAACAGTTATAGTTCATTAAGGAGGAGAGGGCAGAATTCGATTTGTCTTCTCTTTGTAATATCCTTAATAAACTTCGTTTGCAGCTTAATTTCAATGAAAACAAAGATTTAAATTGTTTGGTTGAGATTGGAGACTACACAAAACAACCGCCAAAAGCTGACGACTCAGTTTCGGGGAC
>CAZJYC010000153.1:0-3212 GCA_964550165.1 uncultured Eubacteriales bacterium | reverse complement strand
GCTGCGTTAGGATTATCGTGGTTGACCACCGCACTGCCATTGAGAGCAACATACAACGTCTCAGCGGTGTTATCCGAATCGCCTCTGAACCAAGTCGTCAGTCTGTTGACACCTTTTTCGGTCCAGTCACGAGGGTAAGTTAGTGTCTTCTCAACCTCTGAATATTTCAATTTGCCCTGCTGATTGTTGTCATAGAAGACCGGCATCGATTGCTTACCGCTGTGAACGATAGTTTCCTCACAATAAGAACCAGTGGTTTCGTTGCCAACCATAGAGCCGGTGCCATTACCGGTATGGGCCGGTAAAGTAGGATGCGAGGCATAGCCAAGCCCGTCTATCCATGACCACCAAATCTCATTGTTGCCAATATCGTAGTCCTCAAAATCGTCCACAATAAGAAAGTCGGCTGTCGTAAAGCTCCAGAGGTTACCTACCCACGGACTGTCGGGATTAACATTGTTGACCTCATCGACACGCCAGTAGTAAGTGGTATCCCACTGGAGCTTTCCGGGTTCATAACTCTCAGAGCCAAGGTTCCGGCTGCCTTTGTATTCCGGCGACCCTGTATTGGCATTGTGTACGGCATCCTGGTCGGTGCCGAAATAGACCTGGTGCGAAGCAGCTGATTCTCCCGGCGACCAGCTAAGAATCGGTGTCTGCTTTACATCCACAGCACCATTAGAAGGTTTCGAACGGCTTGCCTTTACAGGCAGCGACAGTGCCGCCTGCGGAATGAGCTGCTTTGGCGTGCTGGGACTCGACCAGCGCAGCTCTGCAACTGCACTACCGCCGTTCTCATAAAACTCCATCACAACGCTATACGTATTCCCTGCGACAAGACCGATTATCCCTCTATTTTCGGTGGCACTATGGTCGGTCCAGTTATCAATGAGTTGTTGGCCGTCCACCCATAGACGTATGCCGTCATCACTATTGGTATAGAAGGTGTAGGTCTCAGTAAATGCCGCTTCCACCTCACCAGTCCACCTGACTGAGAACTGGTCAGCGCCGACGAGCGGGTCCGGCTCACCGCTGCCCCAGTTAAAGTTGATTTGAGGGTCTATCCGTGTGAGAACGAGATTCCTCAAGTCCATACCTTTGAAGTAATTTGCTCGCACGCCACCGCCCAGACCTGCCGTCGTAAAGCTCCAGACATCGCCTTTATGCGTGTTGATGGCATCAAACTCATCGACACGCCAGTAGTAAGTCTTATCCAATTCAAGCGTGCCGGGAGAATAGGTTGCGGTTCCCTGTGGGAGTCCACCGAAGGCATTGTTGACATCATCGAAGTTCTCACCAAAGTACACGGTGTGCAGTTTTGCACCGAAACCTGCCGTCCATTTGAGGGTGGCGGCTTGGGAGTCGATGAATTTGGCACCGTCAGCGGGGTTGGGGTAGTAAGCTGTCTTGGGAGGAATCGTAAAGCTCCAAACCTCACCCATCCAGGGACTGTTCGGCTCAGCATCATTGACCTCGTCAATTCGCCAGTAATATGTCGTGCCTGGAATGAGACCGTCGGGGAAAGAAAAACCGGGGAAACCAGCAACAAAAAACGTTGAGACCTGGTTGCCCTGGAACGTTCCCTCCGCGCCGTCGTTCACGTCATCAAAATTGTCACCTAAGTACACATCGTGTGAGACCGCAGAATCGCCCGGGCGCCAGCTAAGGTTCACCCATGTATCCTCGTGGAGGGCACCGTCAGGCGGATTGGGACTAAAGGCCTTTAGAAACGTTGGAGGGATACCGTTAAACAAGTCCTCTACCTGGCCTGGCGTCAGCGTGCGGTCATAGATGCGGACATCGTCAATAAGACCATCGAAGTATTCGCCCCACTCTGTGTTCTGGCCAATGTAAAATGATTCGTTACTGAAGGAGTCGCCAAGCAACAAATTGCCGCTTATATCATTTGTAGCCATGTGGACTCCATTCTTATACATTTTCATAGCAAAACCATCGTAACTGAGTGCTACATGCGTCCAAGTGCCAGACTCTATAGGGACATCTGGTATCCAATCATTACCCCCAATTCCACTTGGTCCAGCTAAAGAAACCCCGATGTCACCGCCATAAAGAAACCAGTATAGATCCTTTCTCCAAGCAGGAGTGTGGGCGAATTTAGAGACGATAGTTCTCCAATCAGCAACATCCCCAGGATTAATCCATGCCGTGACGGTGATCTCATTAGTAATATCAAAACTAGGGTCATCAGGAACTTCAACATAATCATCAATTCCGTCCAACTCAAGAGCACCACCTATCTGGCCATTAGAAGGCCGCAAGGTTGGGCCGTTAAGGGTACCATGATTCTCATTGCTGGACGAGTCGTGAGCGATAGTGCCGGAACCCTCGTCTAATTTCCAGTGTCCCACTAAACCAGCTGAACTGTTGCCGACCAGGACCGACACCAAAACAAAAGAGATTGGATAAATCAATTTTCTACACATAATAACCCTCCTTCAAAAGATGAACATAACGATAACTATGCTTTGGCCATACACCAAAGCGACCGATAAAAACTTCAACTTTTCAGTAAGTTTCGTACTTACCCAGGACAGTTTTTCACGACTGATTTCACATCCCTCTCTCAAAAGCCTGATATTAGCTGTTAATTGAAATGAAAAAATCTTCACTTTCTGGCACAAAGCCCCTATTGTGACTCGGTGCCTCACATATTAACTTCTCTTCTATCGGGAAACTACTAAGTTTCCACAAGTCGGAGGAGCAAACTTACTCGATTGTATTTATACCAAATTAGCTACTTCCCCGTCAAGGAAAATGCCGCGTTTCGAACATACGACGAGCCCTCCTGTTGACTGAATGCCAAGAGTATCTACAATTTCTGTTATCGAATATGGCTCAGATGGAATATCATTGGTAGCGAAGTCTATCTGTTTTACATCTACAGGATATTCATGAGGTGATATGCGATGCGCAGACCTCTTTCTCTTGCCCCAAGCGGTTTGGCCAGAAGTCGTGACTGATAACCGTCACATGTTCGCTGTTTTCCTGGCCATCTGCCTCAATGGAAGTCCTCCCCAGATAGGCAGGTGTCTTAAGCAGAGTTTTGCTCTGGACAATCATCTGCAACTTACTGCTTATAGCTATGCGTATGAGATACTTTACCGCGGAGCCTCCGAAAAATTTCAGGTCGATTGACTTTGTCAAGACCAAAAGGCCAAAGATTGTGCCACTGGAAATACCAAGATAATAAC
>CAZJYC010000152.1:0-3262 GCA_964550165.1 uncultured Eubacteriales bacterium | reverse complement strand
GACGAAACGGATTTTATCATTCATGAATCAAGGAGGACACAGACGAGGTTAATTTTTTCGCAAAAGGTCGTGCAAACAATTAAAAAGAAAGTGGTGGGCGATACAGGATTTGAACCTGTGACTTCTACCGTGTGTAGGTTACGCAAAAAGGGGAAAAAGCGGAAAAAACAAGGGATTTCCCCTGTAAACCCGCGAAATCCATGGCTTTCCGGATTGCGATATTTTTCGATATTTTGATGGATTTTTCGACTTCTCTCGATATTTTTGGGCGCATTTTGGGCGCAGTTCTTCAGTTTTAAGGAGTGTTCCAGGCCTTCTCCGGGCCGGTTATTTTATTTCAAAGAATTTAATTGAAACGTTTAAATATTATGAAATAAAATAACTATCATGAAGTACACCCTTGAGAAACTTTCGGGTCTGGAGCAGAAGCTCTTTTTCTTGCTTGAGGCCGAAGACCGCAAAATCGTGACCGCTGAGACGGCCATGAGCCTTCTTGGCATTAAGCGCATGCATGCCTATATCCTGCTTAACAACATGCACAAAAAGGGCGCGCTCGACAAGGTGAAAGCCAATCTTTACGTTCGCATTCCCGGTCATATCGTCCATGACAGGGGAGAGTTCGCCGAAGATCCCATTCTCATCGCAAAGCACCTGGCAAGGCCGTATTTCTTCTCGTATTACACGGCGCTCCATATTCATGGTCTGGCTCAGCAGTATTCGAGGCAGTTCTATCTTTCAACGACCAGGGTCGCGCCGTGCGTGAGCTACCATGGAAGCGAGATCCGCCCGGTCGTGGTGAAGAAAGCGAGGTTTTTTGGCTTCGAAAAGAAGACCTACGGGAAGGAAGAGGTTGTCGTCTCCGACCTAGAAAGGACCATTCTCGACGTGCTGAACAGGCCTGAATATGCGGGCGGTTACGAAGAAATCCTCCGCTGCTTTCTGGACATGGAAAAGGTGGATTGGGACAGGCTGTTGGCCTATGCGGGAAAGATGCGGGAATCGATTCTCTACAACCGGCTCGGTTTCGTTTTCGAGCTCCTGAAGGATTCGGTCAAGACGCCGTCGTCTTTCCTCTCGGCCGTTGAGAAGAGGCTGTCAGAGCACAAGTATTATTTCGAGCGGGGGCGAAAAGGCCGTCTGGTCAATAGGTGGCGGCTCATCGTCGACCCGAGGCTTGATAAAGCCGCTGAGGGTGTCTGAATGGCATGGGACCTGAGGGCGCTCCAGAAGCTCCAGAGGGACACGGGCTTCAAGGCTGATTTTCTGGAAAAGGCCTATCACATAACGCGAATCCTGTCCGCGATTTCAGCTGCTGACGGCCTTCAAGATCGCTTTGCCCTGAAAGGAGGAACCGCCCTTAACTTCGTTTTTCTCGATGTTCCCAGGCTTTCGGTTGACCTGGATTTCAATTTCGTCGGCGCGCTGGAAAAGCAGGACATGCTCGCTCAACGGCCGGACATCGTCAAGCGCCTTCGAGAACTGGCGACGAACAATGGTTACCAGTTCACCAAGAAACCGAGCTCGTACATCATGGACAGGTTTCTCTTGAGGTACTCGCGCCTTAGCAGCCTTCCGGATGCCGTCAAGCTCGAAATCAATTTTCTGGAAAGGGTTCCGTTCCTCGGCCTCGAGAGGAAAAGCTTTCACGACTTGTTTGATGGCAAGCCGTTTGAGGTGAATACATACGCCGTCGAGGAAATCGCCGCCATGAAAACCAAGGCCATGGTCGAACGCCTCTACGCGAGGGATATATACGACATTCATAATATTGCCGGGATGAAGCTAGACGAGATGACGCTCAGGAAACTTATTTTTATGTATATGCTTATGGCAGGGGAAAAGCCGGGAATCAATACGCTGATTGCCAGGGTACAAAAATACGACGATGAAAACATCATGATGGCGATTGCGCCCTTCCTTCGCGAGGGCGAAGCCAAAAGACTGAATCCGGCGAAAATCAAGAAGGCCGTCGGTAAATTCTACTCTCAGGTATTTCTCATGGATGATAACGACCGAAAGTTCCTGAAGTCTCTGGACTCAGGAAAGCTGGACCTCTCCATCCTATTCGGCGGAATAAAATTCAATCGTTTGGCTGAGAAACATCCCGCGCTGTTGCGAGCGCTTGTTAGCAAGGCCAACAGGAGGGTGGAATAATGGATATTGAGCAAAAGAAAAGCCAGTTCATGGGGTATTTAGAACGCGAATACTCCACGACTTCCTTTTATTATCTGAATCTTTTCGCCCATAATTTTGCTTTGTGTTGTGATGCAGTTCTCCTCGATGGAGTGACGATTAAATTCCTTGAAGAAGGGAAGATTAAACATACCTATCCAGCCGGGGCACTCAAATCGTTACAGCACATGATCGTATTAAGTGCGTTATCAAAAATCATGGTTCTTATCGAGAGCTTTTTCCGGGTGACAGACGCCCTTAGCAGGGAATATAAAAAACTTTCGAGTAAAATGCTTGAATATTATCAATCGGATTCCTTAAATGGTGTCCTAGACAAAGCGAAGAACAGTACCATGGGAAAAGACACAATATGGCGAGTGTTCGGATTCCCTCGCGTTGAAGATCTTCCTCTCTCCTACTATGAGAAAAAAATTGTGGAAGTAGTGTTGAATCATGCGATCGAACATATAGAAACGTTCTACAGGAGCATTGCGCGCTTTTATGATAACCATCGCATCGCGTATAACAAATTCAAGCATGGATTGTCGGTCTTAGTTGGGCTCGAACCTAAGACCACCTTCCTTGATAATCCTTTGATATTGGTTATGGATGTTCAGAAAAAGATCGACAAGATAAGATGCGAGTGTCTGAAAGGCAAATTGAAATTGCCTGACGAATATGGATTATTTAATGCAGTTTCCGTAATTCCCGTGCGCGAAGCCACATTTAATGAATTTTCGGGAATACTGGCCGATATGAAGGGCTTGGTCCAGGCCATTGCGGATAATCATTTCGTAAGGGGGATTAACTGCGGGATTGGATATCTGCCTAAAAATATTCATACAGCTAAAGATTTTCCGAAAGGCGTCTTTAGAAATTTCCAGAAAATTGCGGACGAAAAAATAGCTCCGATAACATATCTAATGCAACCACCGACTTTTAAATTCGAACTTGATTTCGGGAAACCATTATCGGAATCCCTTCGGGCTCAACTCGAAAAAGAAAACGTTGCGACGATCATAATCAGAGAAACGTCGAATAAAGACGCCCGTGATGTATAGAATGAAGGAAAAGAAAATGGTGGGCGATA
>CAZJYC010000151.1:0-3343 GCA_964550165.1 uncultured Eubacteriales bacterium | reverse complement strand
TAGGCGAATATTGTTGTTGCGTGAGATAGAAGGGGAAATGGAAAGCGGAAGATACGCAAGCTACCGCGTTTACGCTCATGTCTAATTTAGCGCGTGCTAACAATTAGTTAAGAGAAAGACCATGTGGACTAAGTTTTAAAAGGAAAGGTCATCATCTTCTTGTATTATGTATTATGTGTTAGTTTATTATCCAAGGTTTGATGGAAAAACTGAAGAGGATATCGAGGCTTTTCGCAGAAAATATGACCCTTTTGTAGATTCTTGGAAACCGCACATGCCATTCATCTTTCCAGTCGCTTGCAGTGAGGTTGAAGAAGAAAAATTCACGGAACATATTGAAACGGTATTGAAGAATTGGAAACCTTTTCCCATTCATATAGGAGGCTTTAGGAAATCTTTGGATCACTGGTTGTTTCTTTTACTAAAAAAAGGAAATGAAGAAGCTATTGCTTTGCATGATGAACTGTACACTGGCACGTTGTCACCTTATTTAAGGAGAGATATCGAGTATATTCCCCACATTGGCATTGGCTTATTTGTGAAAAAAGATGCTGGATATAATGTTCTAGACCCCAAAAAAGTCGACTTTGATGCGAAACTGTATTCCCAAGCGTTAAGAGAAGCGGAATCCCTTAAGATAGATAGCTTTGACACTGTTGATAGACTATTTCTAGAAAAGATTATCGTGAAAACAGGCACATCTTTGCATACCCACGCGCCACTTACTGATAACCTTACAGAAATCGTCAGTTCAAGAGAAATCAAGTTATAGTCCGGCAAGCCTTTGCCTCTCTGTGCATTACCGCGCATTTCTCAGACAGCAGTATCCAAGGGAAAAGCGCTATTGCATACTATATTAGGAATTCGCCTTTTTTGCAGACTAGTTAGCCGCCGTTTGCGGTCATCTCTCAGTCTTTCTTCATGTCTTTCAAGAGATCCCAATGGACGGTTGATTTGTTGAGTTCTCAGTTTGTGAGTAGGAAGCCCCAAGAGGTATTTGCATTGTTCCGCCCATTTTTCATCAAAAAGGATTTTTGTGAATTTCGCTATGCCATAGTTGGTTCCGAGCGCGCGCCGCGGATCAGATGACGGCTCGCAAAATTTAAGTGTGCATATATAATATATGTAGATATGATATGCATGGTCAGAGTTTCAGATCCCTACGTGTGGTTGGAAAAGCTCGAAGAGCCAGAGGCCGTCGAATGGTTCTCGAAAAGGAATAATGCAACGAGAAAGATACTTTCTCCGATTTCGAGGAAGCTTCAGAGCAGAATCAGGGCACGTTTTGCAGTTCCATACGTTTTAATGGTTAAGACCAGATCAAAAGGCCACTTTGTGCTTTTGCGCGATGGCAAGAATTTCAAACTCAACTTGATGGATCTGAAGGGCAATATCAATGAGCTGGTAAACTCCGCAAAACTCGGCAAGGATGCAGTACTGCAGCAGTTTTATGCTTCGGAGACAGGAGAACTGTTTGCTTTTTCGTATTCTCTTGGCGGTTCAGATGAAGGAATCCTAAAGGTAATGGAGACAGAGTCCAGAGAAACTCTGGACGAATTGAAAGGCATGTTCGGCGACGTCGCATGGATTAGCAAAGAGAAATACCTCTATGGAAGATTTTACCAGAAGGAGAAAACTCCAGATGGTGTTGCTCCTCCTGCGATGAGGATTCATCTAAGGGAAGATGGAACAGACGAACTAGTTTTCGGTCGAGGTCTCCCCACATCCCACTTCATCTCATTCAAGAAAAGCGTACAAGATTCAAAAGCACTGCTGACAGTTGCGTACGGTTGGACGAGAAGCGACATCTATTCAGGCAAATTTGACAAGCCAGAAAGCTGGAGCCTGATTTATGGAAAGGGCGATTTCATGAGTTGGCCTATCGACTATCTTCATAGAAGGTTCTACGCTGCTTCATTTGACAAAGGTGGAATGGGACGAATAATCTCGCTAAGTGAAAATGGAGAAACCAAAGAAATCGTTGGTGAACAACCCTATTCACTACAGCAGGCAGTTGTTGCCGAAGAGAAATTGGTTGTCACTTACTTGGTTGACGCCGCATCAGTCATAAGAACCTATGAGTTGAATGGCAGAAAACGAAGCGAACTGAAGCTGGAGCCTGCAGGCACGGTTGGCTCGCTTGATTCTGACGGTGAGAAATGCATATTCGCGTATGAGTCCTTCCTGATACCTTATAGAATCTATTGTCTTGAAAAGGATGCGTTGAAAGTTTTGGATTCTAAGGAGATTCACGGCGATTTTATGGTTGAAGATGCATGGGTGAAGTCGAAAGGTTCAACTGTAATCCACATGTTCAGCGTTGGGAAGAAAAAGAGAAGGAAAAACTGTGTCCTAGCATGGGGATATGGTGGATTCGCCGTTTCGATGACCCCCGCTTACTTCCCTTTCGTCATTCCATTCCTGGAAGATGGCGGAACCCTAGCATGGGCTAACCTGAGAGGTGGAGCAGAGCATGGCGAGAAATGGCATAGAGACGGAATGCGAGAGAAAAAACAGAACGTGTTCGACGACTTCACTGCAGTGTTAAAGTATTACAAGAAACAAGGATCAAGAATTGTAGGCTTCGGTGTCAGCAACGGTGGTCTGCTAGTTGGGGCAATTCTCACTCAACATCCCGAGTTAATTGATGGTGCCCTAATCGGATATCCAGTGCTCGATATGCTTAGATACCATATCCTTCACATTGGAAAAGCATGGATGCCGGAATACGGGGATCCAGATGATCCAAAGGACAGAAGATTTCTCCTGAAATACTCTCCATATCACAACGTTCCGAACAAAGCCTTGCCACCAACAATGCTGTACACAGGACTACATGACGACCGTGTCCATCCAGCACACGCTTTTAAATTTGCAGCGAAGCTTGAGGAAAAAGGTGCATCACCACTATTGAGGGTTGAAACAAAGAGCGGACACTCTGGCGCAACTCCCACGACGAAGATAAGGGAATACTCAGACACAATGGCGTTCGTTTACAGGACATTGAAATTGAGGCCCTAAGACATGCGGCTCATTCAGCGAGATTGAATAGAGATATATCGCAAACGTAAATAGCCTACGTGCGCGCGCCTTACCGTGAGACTGACCCAAAACTCTTTTGCACAAAGCAAATTTATTACTTTCATTCTAAATTGAGGGTGAGGTTAAAAATTGAAAGTTAAACTTCTTCGCTACACCACAGATGCAGAGCTTTTGTGTGGAGCCGCTGCTTTGACATCATCAAAAAGCGGAAGCCCTTCGGAAATTTTTAAAAAAATGGACTTGGAAACAGCTAAGCGAATAATCAAGCGTGTGACTGGTTATGGTCATGTTTCAGTGATTG
>CAZJYC010000150.1:0-3390 GCA_964550165.1 uncultured Eubacteriales bacterium | reverse complement strand
AAGACCTTGTCATTTTGAGCGGAAAGTGGATCAGAGCACCGAGAGTGAAGAAAAAGTAGAATACATAATTATTATTTGCCTCCGATGGTTGAATAGGAAAACGAGGTCAATGATGCTCAGCCAGTCCGCGCAGCTGAAAAGGAATTATTATATTTTTTTATTTAGTCTCCTTTGGACTAATAGTGTTTAAGCGGACGACGAAGGATAATGCTCGATTATCAGTGCAACCGGCATTATCAAGTTCCCCGTAATACCATTGTTTGAGCTGATTTCAAGGCAATATAAAGTAAGCGGGCATAACTCAGCGCTCGCAAAGGGGGGGGTAGGGCCAGCTCGATAAAAATCAATCGCTTTGTCTATTAAATCTTTTATTTTCTGAAATTTGCCTTTTCCCGTTAGTGCTTGTTATTGTCCGGTATTTCTCGTAAAAACTCATTAGTTTGCATCGTTTTTGCAAACAAATTGGCACTATTTTGGCAATGCCTTAGCCTATTGGTTTTTATTTTCAGTTGACTATTCTACCCATTCCCTGTTAATTTCGTAGCATAGCTGAAAAAGGGTATTAACATTGACTACCAAATGCCCAAAATGTCACTCTGATAACGCCGAGACCGTAAAGTTCTGCGGGGAGTGTGGGACACAATTGATACTCGACGAAGGTCTACGGGTTTCCAAAACGCTAACGCTGGAAACCAAAGCCGAAGGACTTACAAGAGGGACCATCTTTGCCCGGAGGTATGAGATACTGGAGGATCTGGGAGGCGGAGGGATGGGGAAGGTTTACCGCGTCTATGACCGGGAGCTCGAGGAGGAGGTGGCGCTCAAGGTCATCCAGCCCGAGATTGCTGCCGACCGAAAGGCAATCGAGCGGTTCAAGAACGAACTGAAGGTGACCCGTAAGATCACCCATAAGAGTGTCTGCAAGATGTATGACCTCGGAGAGAGCGAAGGAGTGTCGTACATCACGATGGAATATGTGGCGGGGGAGGATCTCAGGAGTTTTATCCGCAGATCGAAGCAGTTGACAGTGGCGACTTCGATTTCCATCGCTCGGCAGGTGGCGGAGGGATTGGCGGAGGCGCACGGGCTGGGTGTAGTCCACCGGGACCTTAAGCCATCAAACATCATGATCGATAAAGAAGGAAATGCCCGGATCATGGATTTCGGCATAGCTCGCTCGATGGCCGCGGGCAGCTTGACGGGAGAGGGGATTGTCATAGGGACCCCCGAGTATATGTCCCCGGAGCAGGTAGACGGAAAAGCGGCCGACCCCCGATCGGATATTTATTCCTTTGGCGTTGTCCTCTTCGAGATAGTGGCTGGCCGACCGCCGTTCGAGGGAGATAGCGCAATGAGCGTTGCCTGGAAACACAAAACAGAGATGACTCCGGATCCTCTCCAGCTTAATCCGCAGATTGGCTCCGACCTGGGCAGGATCATTCTGAAATGTCTGCAGAAAGATCCGGCGACGCGGTATCAAACCGCCGAGGAGCTCATGGCGGATTTGGCCTTTCTACGAAAGGGGCAAGCTCCGGGTCCCCAGACCACACCCCTGCCTTCACCCCAGGCTGAAGGGCGCGCCGGGATTAAAGAGAAAGGAGCCAGGTCGATCGCCGTGCTGCCGTTTACAGACCTTAGCCCGGAGAAAGACCAGAGCTATTTTTGTGACGGAATTGCGGAAGAGATCATCAACTCCTTGACCAAGATCAAGGATTTAAGCGTGGTCGCCCGCACCTCCGCCTTTTTCTTCAGGGACAGGAATATGGATGTCCGGGAGATCGGCCGCCAACTGAACGTGGAAACGATCCTTGAGGGGAGTGTCCGCAAGGCCGGGACGAGGCTCCGAATCACTGCCCAGCTTGTCAACGTGGCGAACGGTTACCATCTCTGGTCCGAGCGCTTTGATCGCAATCTGGAGGATATCTTCGCTGTCCAGGACGAAGTGACGGAGGCGATTATAGAAAACCTCAAGCTCAGCCTTGTGGCCCATGAAAAAGAGGCCGTCTTCAAGCGATCGACAAATAACCTCGAGGCCCACAACCTCTATTTGAAAGGCATGCACTTCAACCGGATGTCGAGCCCGGAGTTCGATTCGGCCATCGATTACTTCAGCCAGGCGCTCGAAAAAGATCCTGAATACGCCGCTGCTTACTACGGGCTCGTGGAAACCCATCTTAAGATCGCCTTTTGGGGAAACCAGCCGCCGAGCGAGGTTTGCCGAAAGGCCAAAACCTATGCCAGGAAAGCCCTGGAGATCGATCCGAACATGGGCGATGCCCACGGTGCCCTCAGCTATGTCTATACAATCCACGACTGGAACTGGGAGGCGGCGGATCAAGAGTCCTTAGAGGCTCTGCGGCTCAGCCCTGGCTCCTCCATGTGCCACCAGTATCGATCTTGGTACCTGACCTATGTGGAGCGCCATGAAGAAGCGGTGGCTGAGGCCTTCGAAGCCCAGAGACTGGATCCGGTTTCGAGTTTTGCTACGTGGGGAACCGGCGTTGCTTTGGCCTGGAAGGGAGAGTTCGGCCATGCGATCGATGAATATGAGAAAGCAAAGAAGATCCACCCGGATTTCGATCTGATCCGGGGATTTCTGGGCCTGGTGTATTACTGGAATGGAGATTACGAGAGCGCGGTCGAGGAGCAAAGAAAAGCGACCGAACTGTCCGGTAATGCCCCCTCTATGGCGATGAATCTGGAGCTGGCTTTATCCCAGTGCGGAAAAAAAGATGAAGCAGACAGGCTGTTTGAAGAGTTGAAGCGAAGATCGGAGAAAGAGTATCTTCCGCCGTCGCTTTTCTTCATTATGTATCTCGAGCGCGGCCGCCTGCCCGAGGCCGCCAAATGGCTGAAGAAGGCGGGGGAAATGCACGACGTCAACCTTGGCTGGTTCAGAGTTGCCCCTCCGGAAGCGTTCAAGTCGCCGGCTGAACCCAGACTCATCAGCTTGGTGAAAAAAGGATTTGTCAAGGCCATGATATCTCGGACCATCTCCCGCTACCGGATCCTTGATGACAAGGTATAAAACAAAAGGGCAGGGACTCTTGTTGCCAAATCAGAGAAGGGGAAGCCTGGATGATGCTGCCGGCAAAAAGTGCGAACGCCGCCCCGGCCTTCCAGAGCCTGAGGATGCCAGGAAGAGGCTGGCGGAGACAGACTCAACATAGTCAATTCTTTCTTCCTTGCAGCAGGTGAGGTTGCGGTAGTGGCTATAGCCTCTGAAAGATGACATGGGGCGGACGCGAAGTTGAAAAGACAAACGACAAGCCGTACAATAGGGGTCGCCAGCTGAATTTCGAGCGCCTGGCATTGAGCGGGCATAACTCAGCGGTAGAGTACGAGCTTCCCAAGCTCGGAGTCGCGGGTTCAAATCCCGTTGCCCGCTCT
>CAZJYC010000149.1:0-3413 GCA_964550165.1 uncultured Eubacteriales bacterium | reverse complement strand
CCACCGGCACCTTAAACCGATACCGGCAGTCAAGATTGCATAGTTGATATTGAAGATGTGTGTTTACTCGGGGCTTATACTGGATGATCCGGTACAGGCCCCTTCTTCTTGGAGCAATATCAAAGTCGTAAGTCGGAACAGCTCCGGATTTTCTGTAGGATGGTTGTGAGAGGTGTTTTAGCGTTCTACAATGACCAAACTCAAGCCAAAGGGTAGATGAAGGCAGGAACGAGATAAGTTTAGGATTCTACGAGCGCAAAACCACTTTTCAGTAGTCCTTAAACTTTCTCATCCATTGGGGCCAATCCTCTGGTAATACACCACCAGCTTTAGTCCAGTAATTAGCCGTATTGAACTCGCGATGCCATTTTAATGTCCATAACTCTTTGAGTCCAAGTCTTTTGACGGACCAATCAGCAAACAGACAATTTTGTGCTCCTCCATGTCGGTTAACACAGAGACGCTGTATTTCATGACCGCTCATAGTCGGTGTCCGGTCACCGAACTCAGAGGGCTCATCGCTGTGCCTGGGCCAGCCGTCCACCCACCAGCCCTCAGTAAAGACCGGGATGTTGTGGGCTCCTCTAACCTGATGGGTCCGCCAGTAATACTCGATAGGCCCGCGTCCCCATAGGCTGGACAGACCAGCAGGAGGATTACACATCCAACCATTGGGTGCGTAGCTTCCCTCATCGCTGCCATGAGAGGCAGGGACCCGCCATGCGTCGAATGGATTGGTCGCAAATGCCATGGCCGTTAGGGAAGCGGTCGAACGGTGTTTCTTCGCCGTAGGGCACAGCCACATCTTTTTGTCCTTGGAGAAGGGCCGCATACACTCCCGCCACCAGTCACCATGGGCCATGTCTGCCGAGGAACTACGCAAAAGACCACTGTAGAAGTAGCCGTTGTTATCCTGAGTGTACATGGCAAATATAAGGCCCCATTGGTGTAGGTTCGACTCGCACCCGACACCCGCCGCCTGTTGCTTTACCCGCTGTAGAGTCGGCATCAGTATCGCCATTAATAATGCGATAATGGCAATCACTACTAAAAGCTCTATTAATGTAAAACCATGTTGCTTGTCCATGACGTTTTGCCCTTCTCTTTCAAAAATAAATAATGAGTTTAGCTGGTATGCTTATCTGCCATAATTATACCACACTCCGTTGGAGCAATACAATCTACAAATAACAAACAAAAATGCCCCTGCGGTGCGGAGAGGGGAAGGGGTTCATAGGATTGTGGACTGTCTCGCCGGAAGGTGTCCCCAAGGGAATTCGGTTCATTATTCTCTAAGGACTTGTCCAGCCAACGGCATCCAACATCGGCTGGATTTCCGGGTTGGCCATAAACAAATCCCAGCACAATTGCGTGCGGAAGTTTTCGACCATAATCACAATCGGGCCCTGGTCGATGGCCAAGCAGCCAGGCGCAAACCAGTTCTGCGATAGATTGAAGGCATCAGAGAAGCCGAACGGACCCCATAAATCCGCACCGTACGTGTAGTAGAACTCCTTCAAGGTCGCCATAGACTCATCGGGGACATAAGGCATAGCGCTGAGCGCCGCCGTAGGTGAAATCGTACCGTTATCGTTCGTCGGTGAATGGGCGCTATAGCCCCACGGATTGAAGCTGGCCGTCAAGCCCCAGACCAAGTCGCTGTAGCCGGCATGCCTGAAAGGATTGTCGATGCAATGGGCGCGGTTGATCAGGGAAATATTCCGGCTGTTATCGAAATAGTTGCAGAAATCATCACTCTTATTACGCGGGTCAAAGCCCAAGTGGCTATAGTGAGTGAAGAACAACGGTCCTCCTTTCTCCGGGCCTACCCACTGCCTATAGCCGTAGTAGGTATTGCTGTTGTCGTAGCCGACGGCACTTGCCCAGCCGTTATAATAGCAAGAGGCCGGTATTGGATGCGTCGGTGAGGCAATCGCCAGCAGATAGGCAATCATACACTCATTGTAGCCACGAATGGCATGGTTGATGCGCCAGCCGTAATTCGGCGACCAGTGCCAGTAAAGCACTTGACTGCCTCGATGCTGGAGATACCAATTCCATTCGACCTGCTCCCACATTTGAGTGGCCCTGCTACGAATCTCCGTCTCAACAGGGTCGTTCGAATCATCGAAGTATTGCCGCACCATGAGCATACCCTGTACTAAGTATGCGGTCTCGACCAAGTCTCCGCCGTCATCATACGTGCCGAAGGGCTTTGTCTCGCCCGTGTCACCGTTAATCCAGTGCGACCAGGCGCCATGGTAACGGCTCGCCTCTTCCTCCAGAAAGTTCAGAATCCGCAGAACGCGGTCGGCGGCCTGGGCGCGAGTGACGAATCCTCGCTCGGCCCCTATGCACATTGCCATCAAGCCCATACCCGTACCGCCGGATGTGCAGGTGTCGGTGCTGTGACCAAATTCATATCCTTCTCTTGCCAGTCCGCTGACAGGATGGCCGTAATCCCAGAAGTACCTGAAGACAGCTTCCTGCACGGAAGTCAGAAGCTGCTCATCCGTCATCGCATAAGAGGTAGCCGAAGCAATATTCGAGGGCTCGGATTCCCCACCATCAAGTATGGCAACCGACTTTACATAATAATAGTACGTCTGGTCATTGACACCGAAGAAGTCGCTATACACAGAGACCGTATGAACCGAATCATTAAGCTTGGTAAAGGGGCCCTCCTCAGAATCGGCGCGATAGATATTGTAGCCCTCTAAATTGGGATCTGTATCGAACTGCCATCTGAGGTCGATTCGGCTGTCGTGACCGGTGGCCGTCACATCGTTGGGAGCAGGCGGCGGTGGAGGTGGAGTAGGAGATTCTGGCCAAGCGAAGACACTAATTTCCTCAGCAGTCAGCGCCCGGCTATAGATACGCACCTCGTCGATGAGGCCGTTCCAGTAGCGGTTTGGAGCTTGTCCGTTCTCGCCGATAAGAACCCGTTTCCAATTGCTGTTGATATTACCCCGAAGCGATTTGGAATCGACGTTACGACCGTCTTGATACATATAGAGTTTTGAGCCATCGTACACACCGGCGATATGATGCCAGTTCTGGTCGTTCACGTCGTCACTATACACTTCAGGCCACCCCCCTCCTGTAAGGCCAAGACAGAGAAATGCGACTCGATTATCGTCGCGTGTCCTGGCCAGAACCCAGTCGTCCCCTTTGGTGATGATAGCATTCCAATTTCTGTCGAACATGTGGACCTTTATCCAGCAAGCGACCGTGATTTCTTCGGTGAACGTAAGGGATGGATCATCGCCGACATCGACATAGTCGCCGTCGCCGTCGAAGCTCAGGCACCAGCCGCGATTCGGGTCGTTCACCCAGGTCGGATCGCCGATGAGAGTGCCGTGGTTGCTGCCGGCGGTATCGTTGGCGTCGCCATTTAGTTTCCAGCAGCTGAC
>CAZJYC010000148.1:0-3427 GCA_964550165.1 uncultured Eubacteriales bacterium | reverse complement strand
AACTCTCTTCTAGCAATCTAGAAACAAAGCATTAATTGACTATAGCCAGATTAATTGATATTCTTCTGCCGACGATGTGGAGGGGAGAATAAAGATGAAATGCCCTGAATGTCAGGCTGAAATCACGGATGATTCCCGCTTCTGCAGCAAGTGCGGGGCGCCGATTCATCCCTCAGAGGAAACTTTCGTCTTACCCACCAGGACAATTTTAAGACCTATCGGGGAGCTGGTTTCAGGAACCTTGCTTAAGGGTAAATACAAGATCATCGAGGTGGCAGGAAAAGGTGGGATGGGCATCGTTTATAAGGCTGAGGACACGAAACTCAATCGCAAAGTCGCTCTCAAGTTCCTGCCCCCTGAGCTGATGAGGGATAGGGAAGCCAAAGAAAGATTTGTACTTGAGGCCCAAGCCGCAGCTGCATTATCTCATCCAAATATCTGCACGATCTATGAGATCGATGAAGAGGAGGACAAATCCTTTATTTCCATGGAGTATATCGAAGGTCAGAGCTTAAAGGCGAGGATGGAGAAGAAACCTCTGGAGCGAGAGGAAGTTTTGGATATTGCCATTCAGGTGGCAGAGGGTTTGGATGAGGCCCACAAGAAACGGATCATTCACAGGGACATTAAAAGCGCCAACATAATGGTAACCGACAGAGGCCAAGCGAAGATCATGGATTTTGGACTGGCCAAGGTCAAGGGAGGAACGCTTTTGACGAGGGAAGGAACGACTCTTGGCACAGTCGCTTACATGTCGCCAGAGCAGGCTCGAGGAGAGGATGTTGACCACCGCTCAGACATCTGGTCCTTGGGTGTGGTTCTTTACGAAATGCTCTGCGGTCAACTGCCGTTCACAGGAAGGGTTGAAGCCTCCCTTCTTTATTCAATCGTGCATGAGCAGCCGAGGCCAGTCAAAGCCATAAAGCCAGATGTCCCTCCAGAGTTGCAGCAGATCATCAATCGCTGCTTAAAGAAAAATCGTGGATCACGCTTTGCAACGGCTGGGGAGCTTTTAAGAAACCTCAAGCAAGTTCAAAAGGTTCTAAGGGCTCCTGAAGAAGGAATCACAGATTTTAAATCTTTGCTTCGCAAGATTCGAAAACCCATAATTGCCGGACCGATGATTGTCGTTTTTATTGCTCTGATCGCCGTTTCGGTCTGGTTTATTAATCGAAGCTCTAGAATAAATTGGGCCAGAAACAAGGCCGTGCCTGAGATCATGCGGCTGGTTGAAGAAGAAAACCTCGTCGCCGCTTTTCGACTTGCTGAGAGAGCCGAAAAATTTATTCCTTCTGATCCCTTGCTAAAAAAACTCTGGCCACAGTTTTCCAGAAAAGTCTCCTTCCATACCACTCCGGAGGGAGCCGCTGTCTTTATGAAAGATTACAAAGCTGCGGACAGTGAATGGGAGAACCTGGGCCAGACGCCCATAGATGACATAAGAATTCCTCTTGGATTTTTCCGATGGAGAGTTGAGAAGGATGGATACGAAAAAATTGAGATGGCCGCGCCTTCTCCACAGGGAACGTCCCAGCTCACTCTGGACGAATTCGGAACTATACCATCCGGAATGGTTCGAGTGCATGGGGGCACGACAAGTTTAGGTGTTCTGCCTAATTTGGTTCCTTTTACAGTGGAGTTGGACGACTTCTTGATTGATAAGAATGAAGTCACAAACCGGCAATTTAAAGAATTTGTGGATAGCGGCGGATACCAGAAGCCTGAGTTTTGGAAACATGAATTCGCATTTCAGGGAAGGAAATTGTCCTGGGAAGAAGCTATACATAAATTTCAAGACACAACAGGCAGGCCCGGTCCGGCAAACTGGGAGCTGGGGACTTTTCCAGAGGGTCAGGAGGATTATCCGGTTTCGGGCATAAGCTGGTATGAGGCAGCAGCTTTTGCAGAGTTTTCCCGAAAAAGCCTTCCCACTGTCTTCCACTGGTTCAGAGCCGCAGGTTGTGAGAGCAGCTCTGAAATTTTGCCGTTGAGCAATTTCGGGAATAGCGGGCCTGCGCCCGTTGGAAAATATCAAGGGCTCAGTCTATATGGAACATATGATATGGCCGGAAATGTCCGCGAATGGTGCTCCAACGCCAGCGGTGAAGACCGGTTCATCAGAGGAGGTGCCTGGAGTGACCCTGATTATATGTTTAGCCAGCTTGATGCCAAATCTCCTTTTGACCGATCCTCAACCAATGGTTTTCGATGCGTCAAGCACCTGACTTCAGGACCAGGACTGGAAAAAGCGAAAAAGCCGATCATATTACGTCCTCCACGAGATTACTCTAAAGAAAATCCTGTTTCTGATGAAATCTTTAAGATCTATCAGGGCTTCTATTCCTATGACAAGACCGAACTTGAGCCCGAAATTGAATTCGCCGATGACAGCGGCAAGTACTGGATAAAACAGAAGATTTTCTATAATGCCGCCTCCAGAGGAGAGCGTATGTTCGCCTATCTTTTCCTTCCTAAAGGTGTGTCGCCTCCCTATCAAACGCTGGTCGTTTTCCCCGGAGCCGGTGCGTTTGATCGTCGTTCGAGCGGAGGAGGGGATACACTCTGGAGTTGGGCTACCTCCGATATGATTATCAGAAGCGGAAGGGCAGTGCTCTATCCGATTTATAAATCTGCGTTCGAACGCGGCGATGGATACAGCGTGTTTGATCCTAAGATGACCGTAAATGACCATCAAGATCATATGTTGATCTGGCGGAAAGAGCTCGGGAGATCCATCGATTATCTTGAGACACGCTCGGATATTGATTGTGAAAAACTCTGCTATTACGGAAGCAGCTGGGGTTCATTGCTGGCGACTGTTTATTTAGCTTTGGAAAAGCGTTTCCAAACAGGAATTCTCCGACTGGGAGGATTGCCAACTTGGGAAATGCCTTCCGAATTGGATCCGATCAATTTTGCGCCTCGGATCAAAATTCCGATTCTGCTGCTCAACGGCAAATACGACTACATGTTTCCTTATGAAACATCCCAGAAGCCTTTATTGCGCTTTTTGGGAACTCCAGAGAAGGACAAACGCCTGGAGGTATTTCCCACCGATCACAGTTTGTCCGGACAAAAGGCAGAGGTTGTCAAGCTAGTGCTTGATTGGCTCGACCGCTACCTTGGCCCCGTTAAATAACAGGGCCAGGCCTTTATAATTTTTGAAGCTGACCTTTGCCGCAGACAGACCTCTTCTCTATCACTCCTGCATGATTCTTTTGCCCAGGGCAGAGATTACGGAGTGTACCTGCTTCGGGATATAGATTTAGAAGCACTCCGGGAGTATCCGCCTTTTAAAGAGCTCATCCGTCCTAAAAAATAGCGCCGCATCTCGAAGCTTTGCTTTTCGAATTTACTTACCTCTGGTTTTTCGTCATTCTTCCGTTAATTAACC
This sequence comes from uncultured Eubacteriales bacterium, assembly GCA_964550165.1. Lineage (GTDB taxonomy): Bacteria > Acidobacteriota > Aminicenantia > Aminicenantales > Aminicenantaceae > CAZJYC01. The sequence goes on along the minus strand of CAZJYC010000148.1, from coordinate 33 downwards.
TTTTCCCTGGATGCCTCTCCACGCCCTCCAGCC
>CAZJYC010000147.1:0-3502 GCA_964550165.1 uncultured Eubacteriales bacterium | reverse complement strand
CTGGGATTCCATGTGCCTCTAACACCGCAGGGCTTTCCTTATGGAAAAATTGGCGAATTGGCCCCCCAAATGAAAGCGGAGTTTCTTCTGGGTCCCTTCATCTATGCCTTCAGGAGGGCGGTCATCAGAGGCGTTGGAAAAGGACACTACATTGTGAACTGGGTAATAGAAAAAGGAGATATCCTGAATGGGGGAGATTTCGAGACGCGAGTTGTTCTGAAAGTTCCGAAAACCAGGCATTTAGTTAAGGCGAAAGTCGCCTTGCAGGCCACGGTCATTCCTCCGGGTTTCTGGAAGCATGTGTTGGGCAAAGCAAGAACGATGGCTCCGGATATCAGGACTTATAATATTAAGTTAGTCTAAAAAAAGTCTATTTCTTGGCAGCGAAAAGGAAATTAAAACTTAAAAACAAAAATCGGCTCGATGTCCACCGGGATATCGCTGAGCTTATCGAGCATTTTCCTGGTGAGCTCATCCATCTTCCCGTAGCGCTCGATAAACCGCGCCGCATTCTCATAATCGCCGTCGCCTTCCAGGATGAGGAGCGTCGCCGCCAGCTCCTTCACCGCCTCCCTGAATTTGTCATGATTGACCCTGAACTTTTCTGTTTGCTCGTCAAAGAGGACGGCGCCTTTTTCCCTCAGGAAGTTGAACTCGATCAGCGTGGCCAGGCCGTGGGCTGAGGCCACACCAAACCTCATCGCCCTGAAAAATCCGGCGCAGAAGGTGGTGTAAATCTCCTTCTCTTTTTCCGGGGGAATCCAGCCTTTTTCAATCAACAGGGGGACACTGTAAAGCCCGGCAATGTCCGCCTTAGCCTCTTCTATGGGCGAATAGAGCTCTTTCAGCGCCTTGTTGACCGTGGTCTTTGTCCCGTCGGGAAGAGTGATGTAATTGACGCCCAGGGCGTGGGCGATTTCATGCAGGGTTGTCTCGGTGAAATAGGCATAGAAGGAGACAAGCCCGGCATCCTCATCGCTGAGCACCCGCTTGGAGACAGGAACCAGGGATTTGTTGAACTTGGCTTCCATCATGTTCTTGAGGAAGACTTTTTTTGTGCCTTTCTCCTCCCTGACCTTCTCGTCGTTGGGAAGGACAAAAGCCGATGTCTGGATGCCCGCCTTGGTGTCGCCGGCAGTGAAAACCTCGATGACAACGTTGAGCGGGGACTCCAGGCCGCCGACCTCTGCATCCTTGTATTTCTTCTCGACAGGCAGGTTCTTCTGCATCTCGCCCAGATAGTCGAGATAGCCCTTTATCTTCTTCATCTCCTCCCTGTCGTTGATGTAGACAAAGCTCTCGTAGGAAGCCTTGAGCCCCATCAAATTATCCTCGTAGACCTCGAAAGGCCCGATGACAATCTCCACCAGGTTGTCCTTGAGGTCGATCCAGAGGCAGTCGCTCTGGTAATAATCGTTGCTCAGCAGGTCTTCTGCCCTCTGCGTCAGGTATTTTCTGAGCGATGGGTTGGAGGTGATTTCCGCAGCCTCCTTCAGGAAGCGGGCCGCGGGCATAAGGTCTACTTTGTATTCCTCGTTGTAGGGGACGGCGACCAGCTCTCCATCCTTCCTCTTGATGACCGTGTATGGGCTTTCGAACTGCTCTTTGACCTCCGGATGCTGGGCGGTATAATCCAGGAACTCCTGCTTGGTCAAATCTGGGGGATAAAAGCCTGCTCCCGGAGGCTTGGGCGAGGTGCCGATAAACGGCCTGTTCTCATCCTGGCGGTCAAAAGGCCCGAAGTTGATGATGAGAAATTTCAGATAATCTCTGTCAGCCGGGTCGCTCGATTTTTCGAGCTGCGCCTTGATCGCCAGCCCTCCAGGGTAAGCCTGCTTCCAGAAAATATTGTCCATATACTTGGCAGCCATCACGAGCTTCTCGAGAACGCTTTTCTGCTCTGCGTTGAGCAGTTTCTCGTCATAGGTAATCTCTGTGGGCGCGTATTTGGCCAGGCGCTCCTTGATATCCGGAAGTTTTACGAGTGTCATTTTCCCAGCCTCCTCTTTTTTAGCCCTGCAGCCGGGCATCAGACCAAAGGAAAAAATTAATAACGTGACTACAATAGAAGCCAATACTTTTCTTTTCAAAATGTTCATCCTTCCTCCTTCCCTGGTGATATCCAATATAACACAATAATAAAAGTGTTATAGCGAAGAGCGAATCGGATTGCCACGCTCGCTTCGGTCGTTCGCTTCGTAACGATATCTATCTCGTTCACATTAACAAAAAATATCTTTTCTATTCATAATCGTTGTGTCTGAATATCGCAGGCCCTATAGACTTTTCTAATTACCTCTCAACTCATATCCCGCCTTGACGATGCTGACCTCAGCCAGAATCTCCAGAGGCTCGATGAGGGGCACAGGGATATCCTCTGCTTTCAGGACAAGAGGCACCTCTGTGCAGCCGGCGATAATTGCCTCCGCCCCTCTGCCGATGAGCGCCCCGGCGGCTTTCACTATGATTTCCTTTGGCCGTCCTGAAGTGAATCCCGCTTTTATACCATTCTTGCCAAAAATCGCCTCCATCACCCTGTCCTGCTCCTTTTTGCCCGGCGTCATGACCTCTATCCCTTCCCGGCCAAAGACATCGTGGAAGAGCTTCGATTTTAACGTGCCGCTGCTGGCGATAAGCCCCACTTTTTTTACTTTCGGCATTTCCCTCATGACATAGAGAAGAGTCTCATCGAGAATGTTGACGAACGAGACTCTTTTCTGAGCCAGAATCTCATCGTAATAATAATGAGCCGTGACACAGGGCATGACGATAAAATCCGCCCCTGCCTTCTCCAGCACACTGATTCCCTCGACAAGATAGGGGATAGGGCCGGGATCATTATGGAGGATGGAATCCGTGCGAGGCGGGACTTCCGGGTTGTTGTAGATGATGATTTTGATGTGCTCCTGGTCTTTCTCAGCCTTTGTTTTCTTGATGATGAGCTCAAAAAAGTAGGCCGTGGCTTCAGGTCCCATTCCTCCCAGTATGCCTATTGTCTTTTTCATCTCTTCGGCGCCTCTTCCATGATTTTTTTCAGTTTATCCAGAGGGAGCGCCTCAGCCTTGTGTCCCTGCCATCCCTTCATGGTCTGGGCCTTGAACAGAGAATTGAGGATGGCTTCCTCGCAGGCTTCAGCCGCCGCCATGAACAGCGGCGACATCTGGCTGTTCTGGAGGATCTCGATTGTCTGAGTCGGGGAAGAGGAGCGTTGGGAAATTCTCAATCCCGGAGCCGTTGAGAAGGCGATGGCATAATCGCCGCTTGCGTTTGAGTAAAAGCCGCCGGTGCGGACAATCCCCAGGAGCGCCCGCTTTGCCAGCCGCTTCAGGTTCCGGCTGTCGAGCGGGGCATCGGTGGCCAAAACGACCATGCATGACCCTTCTGCTGAGCCTTCCAATGCATTCTGCATGAAATATTTGTCCAGGCGTGTTCCTACAGGGTAGCCATTGATCTGAAGCACGCCTCCGTGGTTTGTCTGGACAAGGACGCCAACCGTGTAGCC
>CAZJYC010000146.1:0-3588 GCA_964550165.1 uncultured Eubacteriales bacterium | reverse complement strand
TTGGCATAGAATCTCTCGATGTATTCCTTGACCATCCGGCGCGAAGAGAACTTAGGGCCAACGCTTTTAATGGACTCTTTCATAACCCTCACCCATCCGTAGGGTATGCCGTCATCAGAAAGCGCATAATAAAGAGGAATAATCTCTTTTTCCAGAAGTCGATAAATAGCTTCTGCATCTGCCTTGTTTCTGTCTCCGCTTATTTCTTCCTGACCGAAGGCCCAGCCGTTTTTTCCGCTGTAGCCTTCGATCCACCACCCATCCATGATGCTCAGGTGAGGCACTCCGTTCAGGGCAGCCTTCATTCCGCTCGTGCCGCTGGCTTCCAGGGGAGGAAGGGGATTGTTGAGCCAGACATCCACTCCGTGCGCCATGTACTGGGCAAACTGTTCGCCATAGTCTTCGATAAAGGCGATGCGGCCGCCGAGTTCGGGGTCGCAGGCATAATTTAATATTTTTTGGAGAAGGCGCTTGGCAGGGTCGTCTGCAGGATGAGCCTTGCCCGCAAAAATAATCTGGATGGGCCGCCAGCGGTCATTCAAGAATTTTTTCAGCCTCTCCAGGTCGTTAAAAATGAGGTCTGCCCTCTTGTAGGTTGCAAAACGCCTGGCAAAGCCGATGGTCAGGACCGAAGGGTCAAGAAAAGTTCCTCCGGCCAAACAGAGAGCAGGGCCAGTGCGTTCCCGCACCCAGCGGCTTCGAGCCCTTTCGCGGATGGCGTCGATCAACTTGATTTTTAGCCAGTAATGCGTCTTCCACAGCTCCTCGTCGGGAATGTCGTCAACTTTCTCCCATACTGCCGGGTCATCGTGATTTTCCAGCCAGTCTAAGCCGAGATATTTGTTGAAAAGAAGCTGTATCCTTGGACAGATCCAGGTTGGCACATGGACGCCGTTAGTCACATGTTCGATGGGGACCTTCTCCTCTGGCAGGTCAGGCCAGAGAGGCTGCCACATCCGTCGCGCCACCTCGCCATGCCTCTTGCTGACCGCGTTGTGATAGCCAGAAAGCTTGAGGGCAAAGGATGTCATGTTGAAACCGGCGTGAGGGCTTTGAGGGTGAATTCCAAACTGGAAGAAAGCATCCCGGTTCAGACCCAGAGCCGGCCAGTAGGAATGAAAATATTTTTCCATCAACTCAAAAGGAAAAACATCATGGCCGGCTATGACAGGAGTATGGGTTGTAAAGACTGAGGTTTCCCGGACCTTTTGAGCCGCCTCCTCGAAGCTCATCCCATTCTTTATTCGTTCTCTGATACGTTCCAGCAGAGCAAAAGCCGCATGGCCTTCGTTGAGATGAAGGATGGAGTGTTTGATACCGAGAGTGGCGAGCACCTGGGAGCCACCAAGGCCCAGGACAATCTCCTGCCTCAATCTCTGCTCGATATCGCCGATGTAAAGATTTTGAGATATCTTCCGGTTCCAGGGATCGTTGGCCTCGATATCCGTGTCTATGAGGAAAAGGGGCACGCGTCCAACCATTATGATCCAGACGGCCACATGGATTGGAGGCTCGGTGAGAGGTACTTTGACCATGACCTGTTTCCCATCTTTTTCCAAAACTCTCGAGATAGAGGCCGCATCGCGGTTTAGAGTCTGGGCGATGTTCTCCTGCCAGCCGTCCTCGCGGATTTTCTGGCGGACATAGCCCTCGGGATACATAAAGCCGACGGCGACAAAAGGGACTTTTAGGTCGCTGAATTCCTTGAGATAGTCACCGGCCAGAAATCCCAGTCCGCCGGCGTAAAAAGGCAGGGAATGGTGCAATCCATATTCTGCGGAGAAAAAGGCGCAAGGATAATGTTTCGGGTCGGATGTCTCCTCCAGACGCCAGGAGTCCTTCGGGTCCATGTATTTTCGGAATTGATCCATGACCTGGCTGTAGTGATGCATATATTGTGGATTTTGGGCCGCAGATTCAAGAAATTCTTTGGGAAGCTCCTGGAGCATCTTCACCGGATTATGGCCGCTGTCTTTCCAGGCCTGACGCTCCAGGTTCTTGAAGAGCATCCTTGCGGATGGATTCCAGCTCCACCAGAGGTTATTGGCAAGGTCGGCAAGTCCCTCCAGCTCTCTGGGCAATTCGGGAAATACTTTGGGCTTAAATTCCATCTTTCCTTCTCCGGTTTATATTAAAAACATTACAGATATTCAACTTATTATCGGAGATTTAGCCCTGTTTTTGAAGGGCCTGCATAAAAACATGATTTTTTCTTCCCAAAAAAACTCATTTGCTGTATACTAATTTTCTTTTTAAAAGGAGGAAAATCATGAAGGGAAATGAAAAGTTAATTACTACGCTCAATTCGCTTCTGGCGGATGAGTTAACGGCTATCAACCAGTATATGGTTCATTCGGAGATGTGTGAGAGCTGGGGTTACGGCAAGCTCCATGAACGCATCGAGAAGCGGGCCATTACCGAGATGAAGCACGCCGAAAAGCTCATCGGCCGCATTCTCTTTCTCGAGGGCCTGCCCGTGGTCAGCACCCTGCGCGAGATTCATATCGGAGCCGATGTGCCCAAAATGCTGGCCAACGACCACACAGCAGAAGCTGATGCGATCAAAGCCTACAACGAGGCCATCAAGCTTGCCGGGGAAGTGCCTGATTTTGCGACACGGGAAATCCTGGAAAGCATTCTTCAGGAAGAGGACAAGCATATCGATGAGATCGAGGAGCTGCAGGATCAGATCAAGCAGATGACTCTTCCTACTTTTCTGACAACCCAGATCTGACAGGGAAAGCGGCTTCGAGGGTTGGCAGGCGCAGTGCCAGGTGATTTTTCCGCCATCGGCCTCTGGTTTGCTAAGGGATTTCAGTTAGCATCTTGGCGCAGGCATAAGCTTAACAAACAGAACAGACAGTCCTATCATCTAAAGCATTGTATCCGGCGAGTTTTAAGAATATATCGAGCCTGGACGTCGCTTTCCGCCACGCTCCGCTCGCGTCTTCGGTTTGTGCTCGCGATAACACTTTTAAGACTGCAGTTGTATTGCTAATTTTATTTAATTTTTTGACAGTTGCTTTAATTTATGGTTACTTTAATATAAATAAAAAAAGTTTTTATTCTTTCAAAAACAAAGAGGAGGTTTGCAATGAAGAAAATATGCATTTTTTTGGCGGTCGTGCTCTTTTTGACAGGACACATATTTGCCGGCGTCGTCAAAAAGACCAAGTCAGAAGTCAATTTCACAAAATTCGGGAAATTTTCGAATGCGGAGAGTGGAAAGATTTCAGAGCTGAAGAAGGCCACATTCTCCGAGAGTGAGTTTGAAGGAAAAGGGCTGGTCGGAAAAATCGCAGAGAAAGTCGCGTTAAGGTCCGGAGTAACCGGCGAGATTATCGACCTGCCCGGAATGGCACTTTACAGGCTGGACCACAAGAAGAAGGAATACACTGTTAATCCAATAGTGGAAATCACAGTGCCAGAGGCTAAGGAAGAAGCTCAAGAAGAGTACGAAGCGGAGAAAGGTGAAAGGATGATTAAAATCATCCGCAGTGAATTCAAGGTGGATGATACCGGAGAAACAAAAACCATCAACCAGTTCCCCAGCCGGAAATACGTCATCACCTGGATCACGGAATGGGA
>CAZJYC010000145.1:0-3634 GCA_964550165.1 uncultured Eubacteriales bacterium | reverse complement strand
GGTTGATCACTGGGAACAAGACGCGTGGCTTAAAGCAAATACACATCAGAGGTTTTGCTCCAGTCTTGAGAATCGTATCAACAGAACGGTCTAACATCTCGAAATGGTATCGGTCGCGTTCGGGCAGCAGATTGAAATACTCCTGAATGAACAGCCGGATAATTCTCGGTCTCAGTGCTCGTATTTCGGCTACACGGTCGTCCCACATCGGTTCTTCAGACAGCCCTCCCTGGCCAAGTGAAAACCGGTCAATCTCCAATGGGCCCTGCCGCTCATCCAAGAATACCTTGATGGAGATGGGTTGAGTCTGCGCGTGTGCGAAGGTGAAACAGCAGAAGATTAGGGTGATTTTTAGAATAGGTCGTGTCATAGATTCTCTCCTGATTCTGTATGTTTTATCTTACACCTGTTTTATCAGGCAGGTCAATAGTCAGCAACAATGTAGTACCGCGGCCTGTCTGGATTCTTGATTCGTAGCCATTCCTTTGTTACGTCGAAATCGGTCCAGTACCGACCGTTGACAGTTATTGACTTAATGAGTTTGCCGGTCGGGTGACGCAAGCGAACAAGAAGAATGTGCGGATGTCTCCGGTCCGGCATTTCGATCTGCGCCAGAAGCTTGTTCGAAGCTGCCTGACTCTCTATTTTCATGGACAGTCTGCCGTAGTACGTTGGGGCCCGCTCGACTTCTATGCTCTTTCCATTCTCCAACCACTTTCGCGGCGTTGCTTGCAGTAGCAACAACGTATCATCATCCAGCTCGTGGATGAGCATATTGCGATACAGTTCAAACCAGGCACCATCCGTGCTGGGAGGACCGAAGTATTGGCCCCACGCCCAACGATGTTCTACCGGTTCGAGAACCGAATGGCTGAACGCGCATGCCATGTAGCTGTAGAACGCTCGGATCACCGCTTTAGGGTCGTCACGCAACAGATATGTGGTTGCCTGTTGATTGTAAACCGGTTCGTTGGCCATGCCCCATCCGTTCAAATACAGGTTGTCCTCATGGTCGTTGAGCAGATAGTCGGCCAGAACTCCGTCCGCAGGCAGGGCTTTCAACCGTAAGAGATGCACGGCTCCGGTGTCAACGTCCGTAGGGTACCATTGTTCGAGCAGGCGTCCGGATTTCGAAGCTTCGCACGGGACATATGGAATCCATGTATGGTCCCGCAATTGCACCAAAGGCGACCGCATGGTCGCTGTGCCGAAGCCCCGCGCAACAGCTTGTCTGAAGGTGCGTGCAGCCGTCAGGCATTCTTGCGCCAGCGGATGGTCGATCTGTTGCAAGACTTGTCCAAACAATTCCAGACCTGCATAGATATAAGCCTGGCCAAAGGCCCAGACGCCTTCGCCCGTCAAATCGTTCAGTGGCCCATAGACCAGGCCTCTGGAAACTCCGGACTGGTCAGACCCGTGTCTTATCTCGGCCAGGCACCAATCGAGGGCCTTAAGCGTCTGTGGAAGTAGTCTATTCAGTGCTTTTCGGTCGCCAGATAATAGATAGTTCTTTGCCACTACGTACATCATGCTCGGTGTATATACAACCCAGTTCGCATATCCACCCACATGACCGTTGGTCTCCTGGTTATTTCGATATATGGCCAGCAGTTCCTCAACAGAGATGTCGTGGTAGCCCCGCAGATCGTAGAGCATGTAATCAACATACACGGCCTGGTTAACCGGCCAGGGGATCCCATTCTGACCGTAAGCGAAGTTCGAGTAGGGAAGGTCTATCTTGTCGTTTTCTCCCTGGCCACCGTGCCGTCTTGGCAGCCGGAGTGCATGCCAGAGGCTCGCTCGGAATAGGTCGTTCACCGTCTTTTCAGGGACTTCAAAGCGTGCACCTCGTCCCACATAATTCGACCAGAATTCCAGTGTTTCGGAACGTGCCTTGACATATTTCAGCCCAAGCAGTTTTTCACGGTCCTCAGGACGGACAATCGGAGAAGGAAGTTTGACGATGAACTCTCTGGAACCGTCTTTGGGCATGCTGAGAGAAATCAACACATCGCTTGTCATTGATTCAAATGTCATCTTTTCACCTGCCTTCTTCCCGCCTTTATGAGTGTTGCCGGCGCCAAGCATAAGACCTGCTCCTTCGACCGAGAAAAGTATATTGCCGGAAGCACTTTCCGCGAAAAGAAATGCATTGGACTCGATTAGCGGTACGATTCTGGGTTCGGCTGAGATAGGCAATTCCCTTTGATGATTTACGAGTATAGAAATCTTCCTGGCCGACACTTCGAGGTTTGTGACTTTGACCTTCTGCAGCAGGACCATCGGAATGTCGCCTCGCCTCTCATTGGGTGGTACGTTGAGTGGATAAGCGAACTGTTCAACTTCGTATCGGACACCGTCTCTTTCCAGTATGGTGTTGATAACCGGAAGACCATCGGTAAGCTGCTGGCTTCTCCATGACTCAACGATTCCACGCGACAGGTCTCCGAAATCAAACCAGAAGCGAAACTTGTCCGGATTACCCAGGTCGTTCCAGACTCCGGCGCCGCGGTCCACGCCGAACTTGTAGATTGCACTATCCCAACTGAGGCAAACAATGTGACCCGGGTAAGGCTGATGTGGATTCATGTAATCAGGACTTGCCATATCTTCCCATCGAGCCGTGTATTGCTCATATGTTGCCTCCGGTTCTTCGTGAACCTGGTCCAGGATGCGTTTGCCCTTCCAGGACGAGAGTTCCTTGAGGTGATCGGCAAGGGAAATTGGCGAATCCCCGGCCGCCAAATAAACATCGAGGCAAGGCAGCCAGAAAGCTTTATTCTGAAGCAGTTGTTCAACGGTGACACTGAATCCTTTCGTGCCTTCGCGATCCATTTGAACAGTTAGCTTTCGCGAATCTTGCCGATACGCCGGATCAAGGCTAAACCGGCGGGCGGTATCATCATCGCTATGCTCAATCAAATACGCCCAAATACGGTTCAGATTCTTGATGTCTTTGACAGACCTCTCCGGATACCGCAGCGTTAACTCTACTCCATCGACGTCGTAGCCTCCTGCATGCGTAAACCATGCCCCCTCCTTGAATTGATCTGCCGACTCTAATGCTTGGCCCCAGATGTCTGCCATCTCCATCCCCTCCGTTACTAACTTGATATGAAAGTGGGTGACATCTTCTGTTCGATGACCCCAGGAAAGCTTTATTTTAAGCTCCCTCTGGGGCTCGCCAGCCACCAAGGCGGAGGTCAGTATCATCACTTGCCAGCAGATTAAGTGTTTCAAGTAATTCATGTTCTCTCCTCTTGTCTCAGTATCGTTGTTTTTCGTATTAGTGGATGGTGCGAGTTTATGGTACCATCGGCAATAGAACTTGTTGCCAACCTTCCGTGCCGAAACGGATGTCCCTTTCAACGAATTCCCATATTACCAGTTTCTTAGCCATCCGTGCACCCCTTCAATTAAGAACCATATATGGTTTATCGGCAAAATCATGCGTTTTGAGATAGTTTCTAAATCTGAACGACAATAAAGTTATGCCCTTTACCTCCGATAACGGCACAAAATATCTGAAAGAGCAGGTCGATTACAGATTCTTCAAAAGTGTTGGTTTGCTTCGTGGATTAAAAGGCTCGCTCTATGAGGGCGGCATCCGCGTGCCGATGATTGTTCGCTGGCC
>CAZJYC010000144.1:0-3635 GCA_964550165.1 uncultured Eubacteriales bacterium | reverse complement strand
GGCAGCTCGGGAAGGCTAAACCTTCAATGGTCGCTTCGGCCATCTCTGAGAGGCTCCTTTGCCTTCTTATCTCCTTCGTCCATACAAAATTGGAGAGGTTCATCAAAGATAGCAGAAAAAATTTACCGAGACAAGAAAAGCTCAGGCAATAGAAATCCTGTGTGTTTTTGAAATACCCTGGTTATCCATAACGATATACTCCGTCATGGAAAAAATGACGCTTGCTCATCGGGCAATTTTATTTACTCTTCGCGCTGAGTTCCGTTAGAATAAAAGCATGAAAAAGGGAAGGTTGCTTCTTAAAGAGATTTTTCTTAAAGATGAGAGATTCAGGATTTCTAATTTTTTTTCTTTGGATAAACTGATTCTTTCCATAAAAGAAGTTGGTCTCCTCAACTGCCCGCTTGTCACCCTGCGCAACGGGCATCTTATCCTTGTTTCCGGGTGGAAAAGAGTTCTGGCCTGTCTCGAGCTGGCCTTTTCCTCTATCCCTGTCTTTGTTGTCGAAGAAAAAAATGACCTGAAGGCTTTCTTAATCGCCTTTTATGAAAATTTGGCGATACGGGAGTTCAGCCTTATGGACAAGGCAGAAATCCTGCTCAGGCTGAAGAACTTTGGTGAAAATGAAGAGAAAATCGTGTACCATTATCTTCCCCTTCTCGGTATCCCTTCGACCTTATCCCATTTAGATACGTTTTTAGCTTTTTCTGAGTTTGCACCGGAAGTGAAGAGAGTCATCCACCAGAAAGACATGCCACTTTGTTCGGCTAGGCTCTTGACCGCTTTTTCCCCATCCGAACGAGATCTCATTTTGCCTCTGATTTCTTCTTTGAGCCAAAACAAAACCATGGAAATTCTTGAGAACTTAAAGGAAATTTCGAGCAGGGACGGAATTCCCGTCCAGAAGATATTGGCTTCAAAAAAAATTCAGGATGTTCTGGGTTCGGAAAAATTATCCGCTGCTCAGAAGGCAGAAAAAATTCGTCACGACTTGAGGAGAAAGCGCTTTCCAACGCTTTCCTCCTGGGAAGAGACTTTTGATTCTTTGTTAAGCAAGATGCGCTTGCCTGAAGAGGTCACACTCAAGCCCTCTCCATTTTTCGAAGAAGAGAAACTTTCCCTTTCTTTTACTTTTAAAAGTCAGGAGGAATTCAAAGCCATGTTGGCCAAACTCCAGGAAGTGGTCGCGAAGAAGGAATTTATAAAGCTCTTGAAGTTTAAGTAGATGTCCATGACCAGATCAGAATGTTTCCCTCGAAAAATCTTTATCGAGAGAGAAAGCTTAGGCTTTCCCTTAGTCAGAAAAATCTTAAAAAACGCAAAAGGCACTCCTTTAGAAGTCGTCGATCATCCTCAAGCTTTGATAGAAAAAATCATGAGTGCGAGAGATGCCAGAGGAGAGGGAAAAAAATTTCTTCTGCTTACGCGCCAAAAGGGCGAATTTGTCAAACCCTGTCCCTGCACACCTCACTACATCGGCTGCAATTACTTCATCATCAACCTGGAGCTCAATTGCCCGCTGAGCTGCACGTACTGTATCCTCCAGCATTATCTAACCAATCCTCTGATTACAGTCCATGTGAACCTTGAAGACCTATGGAAGCAACTTGATGTTTTCTTGGAGAGAAATCAAGGGAGGATGCTTCGCATCGGGACGGGCGAGCTCTGTGACTCGTTAGCTTTGGACCACTTAACCCAAAATTCTGAAGCTCTGATTTCCTATTTTAGAAGGAAAAAAAATGCCATCTTTGAGCTGAAGACGAAAACGGTGAACATAAATAATATTTTGAAGATGGAGGCGGCACAGAATGTTGTCATTTCCTGGTCGCTCAATTCGCCAACAGTGGCCAGGGAGGAAGAGAAAGGACCTCCTCCTGTGGCAGAGAGGATCCAAGCAGCCAGACTGGTTTCGGAGAGGGGATTCTGGGTCGGTGTTCACTTTGATCCGCTCATTCTTCACTCTGGCTGGGAAGAGGAGTATGAAGATGTGATAAAGAGATTGCTGGAAAATGTCGATCCAGCCAGGATCGCTTGGATAAGCCTCGGGAGTCTGAGGTTTTCCCCCATCCTGAAGGCGATTATCCAGGAGAGGTTTCCAACGACAAGACTCATGACAGGTGAATTCATCAGGGGAAAAGATGGAAAAATGCGGTATTTCAAGCCCATTCGAGTGGAGCTTTACAGGAAGATCATCCGCTTCATTAAAGATTGGGGAGGGGAAAAGATTTCAATCTATTTATGCATGGAAAATGAGGAGGTTTGGCGATGCTCTTTAGATTGGGAACCAAGAAAGAAGGAAGATGTTGAAGCTCGTCTTTCCTCTCGTCTTGGTCACCTAAGAATGGGGTAGGTTCTTTATAAAAAGTGGGCCAAGATTTTTAACTAACCTTCTCTCTCTGTCTTGACTTCGGTGATGATGCCGACGATCTCCACTCCTGCATTCTTGAGGATTTCGATGACATCCACGAGATTTCCGAATTCCAATTCCTCATCCGCCCTCAAATAGAGCCTTCGGTCGGTGGCTGTTAATAAAGCCTCTTCGATCACGGTCTGAAGATTCTCCTTGGTTACTTCGTCCTGGTTTATGTAGATCGTTCCATCTTTCTTGATTGAGAGGATAACCTCTGGATTATCGGGCATCTGTATGGTGTTAAGAGCAGAAGGCAGTGTGACATCGATTCCTCTTTGAATGAGAGGAGTTGCAATCATAAAGATGATGAGGAGCACAAGCAGGACATCGCAGAGAGGAACAACGTTAGGCTCGGATACGACTTCGCTTTTTTTCTTCTCCATAGAAACGCTAATTGCCATCTTTCAGCCTCTTTTTTTAATTTGGGTTTGTGATTAAGCTTTCCCCTCTGTTTTTCTGATGAAGAAATCAACGATCTGGGAGCTTGTGTTGGACATCTCTGCGCTAAGAACTTCAATCCGTCCGCTTAAAAGATTGTAGAACCACAGGGCGATAACGGCCACTGCGATTCCAAAAGCGGTTGTCACCAAAGCTTCAGCAATTCCCTGAGAGACGGCTCCAATTCCCCCTGAACCAGTGACGGCCATTCCCCTGAATGCGTTGATGATTCCGAAAATTGTTCCAAACAGACCGATGAACGGGGCAGAGGTGGCTATGGTTGCCAAGACATTTAGGCCTCTCTTCAGCTCTTGAGTGAAGATCGTCGAAGCTCTCTCACAACCTCTCTGGGCGGTTTCAACCTGCTCTTCAAAGCTGAGGCTAGCTTCTTTTCCCTCCAGAAACTCTGTAATGCCGGCAGCAGTCACCCGGGCTAAATGGCTCCCCTTATTTTCTTTCTTGGCAGAAAGTTGTAGGGCGTCCTTGACTTGACCGCTTTTCAGCATGTTCGCAAGCTTTGGAGCGATCTCTTTCGATTTTCTTCTGGCTATAGCGAAAACGATTTGTCTCTCAATCAGAAGATAAAGAGAGACAATTGAAAGACCGATGAGGATAATTGCTACTGCTTTAGCCACTGCTCCCATTTGATTCCACAGATCAATCATGCCTAATTCCATTTTTACGTACCTCCTTTTAATGATAGAAAGCCATTTATAGCTTTAATTATTTCAATTGAAACCTTACAGTCACGGTGAAGATAACGCCTCGGGGCCGGCCGTTGATGACC
>CAZJYC010000143.1:0-3703 GCA_964550165.1 uncultured Eubacteriales bacterium | reverse complement strand
AGGGTCTAGTTTGCAAATCGATGGCAGAAGATTCAGTTTATCAAGCTGGAGCTAGAGGCTGGCTCTGGATAAAATATAAACGAGACTACAAAAGCGAAATGACAGACACAGTAGACTTAACTGTCGTTGGCGCTTTCTACGGGAGGGGAAGACGGGCTGGAACTTATGGAGCGCTGCTTTTAGCAGCATATAATTCTGACAATGACACTTTTGAAACTGTTACCAAATGCGGAACAGGTTTCACAGATGAGGACTTGGCAGAACTTCCAAAAGTGATGAGCAAGCACGTAATTCCACATAAGCATTCAAGGGTTAATTCAATACTGGAGGCAAATGTCTGGTTTGAACCTGTCCAAGCATTTGAAATTTTGGGTGCTGAAATAACATTAAGCCCCATTCATACATGCGCAATGGGTACCATTCGCAAGGGAAGCGGATTGGCAATCAGATTTCCACGCTTTACAGGAAACTACAGAATAGACAAAACAGCTGAAGATGCGACATCCGCAAGTGAGATTGTGGAAATGTACCAGAGGCAATTAAAAAAAATCACCGAAAGCTAATCTGAAACTTTCTCTGCTTTTCGGGCTGAAGGCTAATTCCCCTTTCTGGGGGAATATTTGGTTTATCCATTCTATGCCTCATGGAAAAATGTTCCATAATTCTTAAAAGCTCCACTGCTCAATGTAAGGTTACGCATAAAACCAGATGCTTAGAAAGTTGAGAGAGGAGGAGAAAATGAAAAGCAAGTGTGTAACTATACTTATGATATTTCTGCTTGTTGCAACCGCTTTCCTAGTTGTACCAGCCACAAATGCCCAGCCAGTTCACGATGTTTTGATAATAAATGTCGCAACAGATTTGCCACATACGTATCCAGGCTTTGCAGTGAACATAACGGTAGAAGTTAAGAATAATGGAGAGGTGTTAGAACCAGAATTTAACATAACAGTTAGTAGAAATGAAACCATAATAGACATTATAACAATAGGAAATGTGACAGTATATAACCTAGACATTGGTGAAAGCAGAAATGTGTCTCTTCTATGGGACACGAAAGGCATGGAACCTTGCCACAATTGGACAATAAGCGCTAAAGCTTGGCTAGAAGGAGATAGCAATCCAGACGATAACACCCTCTTTGATGGTGCAGTAAAGATCACGATTTTCGCTGACGTAGATGGAGATGGAAGTGTAGGCATCTTGGATATAACTAAGGCGGCAGCGGCATATCGTGCAACACCAAAGGATATCCTTTTATGGGACCCACTGGCAGACGTGGCCCCAGAATATGGAGTTATCGATATCCTCGACCTAATCACACTTGTATTCTATTACGGAAACAAATGCCCCTAGAAGCTGTCCCAAATATCATCTTTTTTTGCTTTTGCATAGGGTTTGGTATTGTCAAATAGAAAAGAGTTGAGAAACTCGCTGAATTTTCGACATGACTTTTCAAAGTTTTCTATCCTCGACATTAAAGTTTCATCAGATTATTATGTGCTAATAGTGACTGTCCTACATTATCGAGTTTCAGCTCTCCTACTACATTTCTGTTGATGGAAAAATATGCGTTAAGCCAGTAACCCTTAATAAAGTAGTGCTCTATGAGTGTGAACTATTGATGACACCTTGCTCTTGCCAAAGCTTAAATCAAAGACCAATGACAATCTTCTATGAGGTTATGGGAATGCGTAAAAGCGATTGGGTCGTTGCATCCCTTTTATTTCTATGCCTTCTAATTCTCGTCGAAGCCTTTGGCATACCCATGAGCGTTAAGTCTGTGAATCCGCCAGCAAACCAGTACCCTACGATGTATGTCTCTCCTACCGGAGTAACCGATGTGAACGTTGGCGAGACTTTCACTGTTACTGTGTCTGTGTCCGGTCTATATGGCAAGAACCTCTACGGATTCGACATTGTCCTTAGATGGGACACCAGTGCTCTCCAATATGTGAGCCACGAAGTAAAGGTACCTGTAGAAACGTATCCTGAAGGTGTTCTGTATCGACCTTTCATAGAAGTAAAGGATGAGGTTGACTTATCAGCTGGCACATGTTGGCTTGCGTATGCGTCATTATGTCCTGCCGAACCATTCAATGACGATGGAGTCTTCTTCACAATAACTTTTGTTCTTATCCAAGCATCTGAGAATCCATACGCGTTGGCTGAAGTGACTCTTGTAAACAAGTATGGCGAAATGATCCCCTTGGATGGCTTTGAAGGCGAAAATTCGGTCTCTTCCTCAGGTCAGAAAGTGCTTACTCCACTTCGGATTCTTAGGAACGAGGAATGGTTGGAATGGTGGTTGACCATAATCACTCACTGGTCCAAACGTAAGCAATCGACGGTCGGATAAGCTTAAGAACTATCAAAACCCCTCTTTTTTCTTGTATATCTGTAATGCTCTCTAAAGTCTTACTAGCGAAACGTTAATGTTAGGATACAGCATAGAAGAAAATACCATAAAACTTGAACTTGATTTCATTCTAAATGTTACCTTGGATAAGACTGGTCATGATGGTTCCGATTCCGCATAATTTGCCTAAGGGAAGAGAAACGAAGAAAAAAGGGAACCAATTGCCATTCGTAGCTATACTGCTCACATTCTTCTTAGGGATGGCGAATATTTTTAAAATATTTAGTGTTAACGATAGTGTTGACGTTAGTGAGGTGATATGCTGTCCAGCAACTTCCATAGGGACAAACCCTCCAGCTACTATGCCTCCTGTGAGAGGAATGACATTAAACGCTTGGAGCGCTGAGGCTTACAATTCGTCAGATTTTGATCAATCCATCGCAAATCTTGCCAACGTAAAAGCCAACTAGGTAACATTCACGGTCTTCTGTTTATGGAACGAAGAAATAATATGGAAATACATCCGAGACCAGATCTTTATAAAGCTATGAAGATTCGGTTTATCAAGTTGGGACTAGAGGTTGGCTTTGCATAAAGTACAAGCGAGATCGCAAAAGTGAGATGAAGGACACCGTAGAAGATGAGCGCAATCCATAAGGGAAGCGGCTTAGCCATTAGGTTTCCAAGGTTTACTGGAAACTATAGACTTGACAAATCATCTGAAGATGCAACCACTGTCATTGAAATATTGGAGATGTATCGTAGTCAGCTTAAAAGAATCAGTGAAACTTGAGTTCAAAGAAATGACAGATGTTCAGCAAACGCTTTAAGACTTTGAAAGTTGTACTTCTCATTTTCTTTTTGGGGAAGAGAGAAAGGAGAAGGAAGAAAGAAGAGAATGAGTCTGTTTTTCTGACATTTCTGCAAATATAGTATCTCTTCCCCCTTAGTTTTGTTTTCGTATTCAATATATAAAATTTGTTGTCCCATTTTTCAGAACTTTTTGTGCAATTTTAGGGTTACATCTGTGTTTATCAAATGATTCAACCTTTGTTTCCGCCCGATGTTGAAAACTCGATTGTCTAGCTACTTTTTTCCTTTTCCATTTGACTCTTTTTCATTTGATAAACAAACGCGCTCGTTTTTTTGATATTAGAATTGGTTTTTTGATACTATAATTAAATTTCACAAAATTTATAAGCAGTTTGAAATAATAGCTATTGCCACACCTAGATACAATGCTAGGTGCGTTTGAAGTTAAAAAGGAGAAAGGAAAAATGAAAAACAAACTAGTAGCAACACTAATGGTCACAGTATTTCTTATAAGCATCTTGTCAATAGCTG
>CAZJYC010000142.1:0-3741 GCA_964550165.1 uncultured Eubacteriales bacterium | reverse complement strand
GCAGCCGCCGGGAAGAGCGAACGGAGAATGGCGTTAAAAATCCGAAGGGGAGCAAGGCTATTCCCAAAATCTCTTCGAATCACGGAATTTGGGATGCTTAGTGGATTGATATGCACTGGAAATGGCCTGGATTTTCAGGTATTATGGGCGAAAAAATAAAAAAATAGCGATAGAGGCTGAACAAAAAGCATGGGCATTTTCGACAGGCCGTTCTTCAAGAAATACCTTCTCCCCGGATTCGTCTTCCAGTCTGTGGTTATTGCCGGAGGCTACGGAACAGGCCGGGAGCTGGTTGAGTTTTTTCTGAACTTCGGTCCTCTGGGCGGTCTTCTGGGCATGCTTCTGGTAACGACGCTCATCTGGTCCGCGGTCCTGGCCGTGACTTTTGAATTTTCTAGAAAATTCCATGCCTATGATTACCGCACGTTTTTCAAGCACCTTCTTGGGCCATTCTGGTTCGTCTTTGAAATCTTCTATCTCATCCTGCTTTTCCTCGTTCTGGCCGTCATCGGCTCAGCCGCAGGCGTTCTGCTCAGGGATAATTTCGGAATTCCCTATCTCGCCGGCGTGGCCGCCATGCTCGCCGCCATAGGATTCTTGACCTTTAAGGGAAGCTTGCTGATCGAAAAATTCCTTTCGACCTGGTCGATCGTCCTCTACATCGTCTATGCGATTTTTCTCATTGCCGCTTTTCTGAAATTCGGTCCAGAGATTGAGAGAAATTTCACGAGTGCTGAAGCTCTTCCCAGGTGGGCTCTCGGAGGGTTCAAGTACGCCCTTTACAACATGGGAATCATTCCTGCTGTCCTCTTCTGCGTCAACCACATCGAAAAGAGAAAGGAGGCCATCATTGCCGGCTTTCTCGGGGGACTGATCGGCATTCTCCCGGGCTTATTCTTCTTTATTGCCGTTGTCAGCCATTACCCGGCAGTCCTTCCTGAGGAGGTGCCTGCCGTCTATGTCCTGCGAAAAATCGGATCGCCCCTGCTGTTGATCGCCTTCCAGGTCGTCCTCTTTGGAACTTTGATCGAAACAGGGACAGGCTTTATCCATGCTGTCAACGAAAGAATCCGCTCCGCTCTTCAAGCCAAGCGAAAAGATCTTCCAAGCTGGGCGAGGCCTGTTGTGGCCGTGGTTCTTTTGCTCGTTGGTCTGGGAATATCGACTTTTGGCTTGATCAATCTGATCGCCAAAGGCTACGGAAGCATAAGCTGGGGCTTTTTCATCGTTTACATCATCCCTCTTATGACCTACGGCCTTTATAAAATCGCAGCTAAACGGTAAACGAATAACACACACCTAGAAATAAAATCTTAAAAACAAACAGTGAAGAAGATTCTTTGCACGACAATGAGTCGGATTGTCGCGCCCGTCTTGTCCGCATGACAGACCAAAAAATCCAGATGCGCAAAAGAATTGCGGGCAAGATGAATTCACCATCAAGGCATGAAACCGCAGTCTATTTTATCGTCTTGCATTCGCACCGTTTGAGAAAAGCGGGATCAACATCCGCACCGTGTCCGGAAGTATCGGGCAGATGGATCTCGCCGACGTTGTAGTCTGCTCCCCCGATTATCGGGTCTTCTTTCAGCATGAAATGCCCGTCCAGGTCTGCGTACTGGATGTTGAGCCTGGCCGAGACAAGATGGGCGGCAGCGGTCAGGCCGAGCCGCGTCTCTGTCATGCAGCCGACCATGCAGCGGATTCCAGCCCCTTCAGCGATAGCATTGATCTTCAGCGCTGTATGGATTCCGCCCGACTTGGCCAGCTTGATGTTGAAATAGTCACAGCAGCCCATGGATGCCAGCTGGAAGGCGTCATGGTGGTCAAAAAGGGATTCATCGGCCATGATGGCAATCGAAGTCTTCTGCCGGATGCGCCGCATGTTCTCATGGTCCCAACGGGCGATGGGCTGTTCGCAGTATTCAACCCCCATCGGCTCCAGCGCACAGAGAACAGCGACCGCAGTCTTATAATCCCATCCCTGGTTGGCGTCGGTGCGGATGGGCAGATCCTCGCCGATCGCCTTTCGGATCTTGACGATTCTCTCGATGTCCTGAGCCGCGGTCGTGCCCAGCTTCACCTTTATCGCCTTGAAGCCCTGATTTTTGTATTCCAGGGCTTTCTGGGCCATGGAGTCAGGGTCAGCGATTCCGATGGTGTTATCCGTCCAGAAGGGCCGTTTTCCTCCACCAAGAACAGCATAAAGAGGGAGTTCAGAAGCTTTTCCAAGGATATCGTAGAGGGCCATGTCAAAAGCACTCCGGAGAGTGCTGTTATGAAGGAGGAACTTATCGATTTCTCCCATCCGGACTTCGATATCGAGAGGGTCTTTAGCGATCAGTAGTTTGGCCAGGTCCACGGCACCAGCAAGGCTGATTGCCTGAGTCTCGCCTGTAATGGCCCAGAACGGACTTGCCTCGCCCATTCCGTACAGGCCCTGATCTGTGTCGACTTTGATGAAAACACTCTGGGCCGCTTTGACCTCCATGATGGCAATCCTGAAGGGCTCTTTAAGGTCTATATCCGATTTATAGATGTTCACACTCTTTATTTTTAATTTTTTCATCGGTTCTCCTCCTTATCAAAAAGGGGCCTCTCCCCTTTTTTAGATATATTCGATGGTTGCAGGAGGTTTGGGTGTGATTTCGTAGGCCACGCGGACGACTTCTGGAACCCCGGCGGTGATCCTTTTGGAAATTCTCATCAGGACGTTCCAGGGAATGTTGGTCGGCTTGGCTGTCATGGCGTCCTTGCTCTCGACCGAGCGGACGATGATGATCTGGCCGTATTTCCTCCTGCCTTTCTCCACGCCTGTTCCTTTGTCGCTCAACAAAACCGCAAAGGCCTGGAATGGTTTTAAGCGCTCGATTTCTTCCTCCACGATCTGGGTGGCTTTTCTGACGACCGAGACTCTTTCCGGCGTCACTTCCCCGATTATTCTTGCGGCCAGGCCAGGGCCAGGAAAGGGCATCCGGCCGAAAATTTTTTCCGGAAGCCCCAGGGCTTTGGCCACTTTCCTGACCTGATGCTTGAACAATTCCTTGAGCGGCTCGATAACTTTAAACCCATAGCCTTTTTCCGGGTCGATCCCGATCTGCTCCAGAATATTGTGCTGCGTCTTGATTCCGCCTTTGGTCTCGATCACATCGGCGGCGATGGTTCCCTGGACCAGAAAATTCGCTCTACTTCTCCGCACCTCTCTTCCAAAAACGGAGTAAAACGTGTTGCGAAAAGCTTTTCTTTTCTCTTCAGGGTCAAGCTTGCCTTTAAGGACACCGAAGAACTCATCTTGAGCATCGATGATCTCAACTTTGATTTCAAGGCCTGAAAACACTTTGCGAACAGTCTCCGGCTCCTTCTCTCTCATCAAGCCATCGTCGATAAAGATCACTTTAAGTTGCGAGCCGATGGCTCGATGGGCAAGCACGGTGCAGGTGGAGCTGTCGACTCCGCCCGATAGGGCGGAGATGGCATTCGCTGATTTCACAGTCGCTCTGATTTCCCCGGTTTTTTCTTCGATGAACTTTTTCTCATTCATTGTCCACTCCCTGTTCCCATCTTTTGTAATCATACATTATCTTAAAAAAAATGATAAAGCTCAACTGAATCTCATTTTCTGTTAGCATCTTTCTTCCGTGATGAAAAAAGAGATTTGATATAGAGAAAGGGAGGCGCTGGTTTCTATCCCTCCGAAGCCCATGGTGGTGGGTGGGAGGGTCTTTGGCGAGGAGGGATGGA
>CAZJYC010000141.1:0-3788 GCA_964550165.1 uncultured Eubacteriales bacterium | reverse complement strand
AGCACTGTGAGAGTTGGCTTTTATCATCATCTGCCTTCACGGAAAAAAAGATGCTTCCAAATAGTATTTGCTATTTCTCTTGCTTGAGCCTTGTTGCTTTGCCTTTAAGGTTACGGAGATAATACAATTTGGCTCTCCGGACCTTTCCGTGCTTTTCAACTTCAATCTTCTTGATCATCCTGGAATGAAGCGGAAAAATCCTCTCCACCCCAACGCCGAAAGTAACTTTACGGACAATAAAGGTTGCTCCCAACCCAGAGCTTCGTTTGGCAATCACATCGCCGCGAAATACCTGAACTCTCTCCTTGTCTCCCTCTCGAATGATGACGTGAACTTTAATCGTGTCCCCAACCTTGAAAGAATCAATGTCCTTATTTAGCTGTTTTTCCTCGACCAAATCAATCAGGCTCATCTCTCTTTCCTTTCCGTTTTTATTTCCTCCAGAATTTTTTTCTCCTCTGGGGATAGCTTGCGATGCTCCAGAAGATCAGGCCTTCGTAGCCAAGTCTTCTCTAAAGCTTTTTTCCTTCTCCAAGAGGCAATCCTTTCATGGTCTCCAGAGAAAAGAACTTCGGGAACCTTCATCCCTCGAAAATCCCGGGGCCTCGTGTATTGAGGGAAATCCAAAGCTCCCTTAAAAAAGGAATCATCCTTAACGGACTCTTCCTTCCCCACAACACGGGGAATGAGTCTTGAAACGGCGTCAATGACAACGACAGCAGCCAGCTCTCCTCCTGTAAGGATATAATCTCCGATGGAAATCTCAGCTGTCACCAGATGCTGAACTACTCTCTCGTCAACTCCTTCATATCGGCCGCAGATGAGAATAAGCTGTGAGTTCTGAACCAACTCCTCTGCGAAAAGAAAATCAAATTTCCTTCCTTGGGGAGAGAGAAGATAGACCGGTGTTTCTTCTTTCTGCCTTATCTTCTCTACCGCAGCAAAAATCGGCTCCGGCTTCAGGATCATTCCTTGACCGCCTCCAAAAGGCCTGTCATCCACCTGCTTGTGCTTATCGTGCGTGAAATCTCTCAGATTGTGGACATGAATCTCGATCAAGCCCTTTTCCAGAGCCTGTTTGACAACTCCTCCTGAAAAAACGCTCCCGAGCGTCTCGGGAAAGATGGTGATTATATCAAATCTCATTCAAATCCGAAAGGCCCTCGGGAAGATCAACAAGAATCTCCTTGCGCTCGAGATTGACCTCCAGGCAAATGGACCGGCTAAAGGGAATGAGAATTTCCTTCTTTCCTTTTTTCACAACAAGAAGGTCGTTCTCAGGGATGGACCAGAGATCCCTGACGATTCCGATTTTTTCTCCTCCTTTTGTGACAACGGAACAACCGACGACCTGGAAAAAGTAGTAACTGTCTTCTTCCAAGGTCTGAAGCTCATCTTCTGGAAGGAGGATTTCCTGCCCCACCAGTTCGAGGGCCTGCTCAAGAGTATCAATCCCTCTGAGTTTAAGAATGTAAAAGTCTTTACAGGGTCGAAAAGACTCCACTCGGAATTCTTCTCCAACCCCTTGTCTTTCAAAAAATATCCGTGAAAAAAAAAGGCTTCAGAGAGTGCTCACCGTAGAGCTTAAGCCTTAGTTCACCCCTCCTCCCCTGACTCCTTATGATTTTTCCGATGCTGACCAAATTATCCTTTTTCGATGATTTCGAGATTAAATCTCCTTTTCAGCTTCATTCCAGCAGCACCAAGGATGATTCTTATTGCCCGCGCTGTTCTTCCCTGCTTGCCGATAACCTTGCCCAAATCTTCCGGTGCAACCTTGAGTTCCAGAATGGTGGTCTGCTCCCCTTCTAGCTGGGAAACTTGAACCTTCTCCGGACTGTCCACTAGTGATTTGGCAATCAATTCAACGAGTTCTTTCACTGTAACCTCCTTTAAGTTTTAGACTGTTGATTGGAAAGTTTCTCAGACTTGGAAACTTTATGTAAAAGAGATTGAACTGTTTTAGAAGCTTGAGCGCCTCTCTTTAGCCAATAATTGGCCCTTTCAAGGTCAACTCTGATCTCTGGGGGTTCCTTTAAGGGGTCATAATATCCAATAATATCCTTTGCCCTGCTTTGCATTGGCTTCCTTGAGTCGATAGCTATAATTCGATAGAAAGGACGTTTCTTCGTTCCGAGTCTCATCAGCCTTAGTGTAACCATTCTCAGTCCATTTTTTTGGAGATTTTGAGATAATATCGAAATTTTCGTCTTAAGTCAAATGATTTAATCCGTTAGCGAGCCCCTGAGAGGGAAGAAAGAAACTTGCGAAACTGAGACTTCTTCATCATTTTCTTTATCTCCTGGAACTGCTTCAACAGCTGGTTCACCTCTGAAACAGGCCTTCCACTTCCCTTGGCAATCCTCAGCCGCCGGCTTCCGCTGAGAATTTTTGGGTTTTCCCTCTCTTCCCGAGTCATGGAATTGATGATCGCTTCATAATGGAGGATTTTCCTATCATCAATATCCAATTGGGAGACTTTTTTTAAGGGTCCGCCTTCTGGGAGAAGGCTCAAAAATTGGGAAAGGGAACCCATTTTTTTCATTTGAGTGAGCTGTCTTCTAAAATCTTCGAAGGTGAATTCTTGCTTTCGGAGTTTGCGGGCAAGCTCTTCGGCTTCCTCCAAATCCGCTTCTTTCTCGGCCTTCTCGATCAAACTCAAGATGTCTCCCATGCCGAGTATCCGGGAAGCCATCCGCTCCGGGTGAAAAACCTCAAGTTTATCGAACTTTTCGCCGACGCCGACAAATTTTATCGGCTTCCCTGTCACCGAGACTATGGACAATGCTGCGCCTCCCCTGGCATCGCCGTCTAGCTTGGTCAAAATAATGGAAGTCAAGCCGATCTTCTCTTCAAAAACCTGGGCACTCTTTACCGCATCCTGTCCCGTCATAGAGTCTCCGACATAGATGACTTCTGTTGGTTTGAGTCTATCTCTCACCATCCGAAGCTCAGCCATCAGCTCCTCGTCGATGTGAAGTCTTCCGGCTGTATCGACGATCAGGGGATCATAACCCCGGTTCGCGGCAAACTTGACGAGCTCCCGGAGAGCTTCGGGAGGAGAAGACATCAGCTCTTTTGTCATTTCATAAAAAGGAAGCTTGAGCGTTTCGGCGATCATCTTCATCTGTTCTTGAGCTGCCGGTCTTTTAAGGTCAAAAGAGACAAGAAGAGGATTTTTCGGCAAACCTAAGAGCCACTTCGCCAGTTTGCCGCAGGTTGTTGTTTTCCCCGAACCTTGAAGTCCGACCAGCATGAAGATTGAGGGCGGCTGGCCCGAAAATTTTAATTTTTGCGCTTCCTGCCCCAAAACGGAGGTCAACTCATCTCTGACGATTTTGATGACCTGTTGGGCTGGAGTCAGGCTCAAAAGAACCTGCTCGTTTAAGGCTTGGCTCCTGATCCCCTCTTCTAATTCCTTCACAACCCGAAAGTTCACATCCGCTTCAAGGAGAGCCAGGCGAATCATTTTTAAAGCTTCCGCCAAGTTCTTTTCCGTGACTTTTCCTTCGCCCCGGAGAAACTTCAGAATCCTCTGAAAGCGATTTGATAGCTGGTCGAACATCATTTCCTCACTAATTCATTGATATTCAATATGTTAAGCAAAACTCGCCATACATGTCAAATGGCTCCAGCCAAACAGCTCGAAACCGCGCAGGCTTTGCCGCAGCGAGTCAAAGCCCGCGTGTTTTCGAACCGCTTGGCCGGAGCGAGTTCCGCAGCCGCCGAGACAAGCGAACGGAGAATGGCGTTAAAAATCCGAAGGGGAGCGAGGCTATTCCCCAAAA
>CAZJYC010000140.1:0-3895 GCA_964550165.1 uncultured Eubacteriales bacterium | reverse complement strand
TCACACGCATCTGGCGAGGTGCGGACATACACGTTCGACAACGTGAGTGTAGTCAAGCCGGTTCCCGTTCACCAGTACACGTTTGAGGACGGGACGGCCAACGATAGTGTCGGCTCAGCCCATGGCACATTGATTGGTGATGCAGCCGTTATCGGCGGTTCGCTCGTTCTTGACGGCGATGGTGACTGGATGGAGATGCCCGGCGAAGCGATTGCGATGAACACTTACTCAGAGGTTACAATCGAGACGTGGTTTACATCGGTGGCCGGTGGAAACACAGGGTTCCACATGCTGGCCGCCTTTGGTGAAGAAGGCACGGGGGCTAATCCTGGGTTTGGTTACAAATACTTATTTATCACACCTGCCCGAGGAGATAATGTCAGTCGTGCCGCGATTCAAACCAGCTCGATGGATGATAGTCCCTGGAGTGAAGAAACCGGTGTCAGTGCCACCGTTGAACACGATGACGGTCTTGAGCATCATTTCGTTTGCACCGTTAATGCAACCGACATTGCCTTCTATATTGATGGCGAACTGATTGGCAGCGCACCTCTGGCTGCCGGCAATGAAATCGCCGGCATCGGGCAAGCCGTTGCCTATCTTGGCAAGGGCGTTTATCCTGTTGATCCGTTGTGGAAGGGTTCGATTAATGAGTTCAATATCTACAACTACGCCCTCTCTCTATCCCAGGTTCAGGCCAACTACGCGGCGGGTCCTGTCAAGCCGCTGGTTCACCGGTACACGTTCGAGGACGGGACGGCCAACGATAGCGTAGGCTCAGCCCATGGCACATTGATTGGTGATGCGGCCGTTGTCGGTGGAGCGCTCGTACTCGACGGTGACGGAGACTGGATGGAGATGCCCGGCGAAGTGATTGCGATGAACACTTACTCAGAGGTTACAATCGAGACGTGGTTTACATCGGTTGCCGGTGGAAACACAGGATTCCACATGATCACGGCGTTTGGTGAAGAAGGCACGGGGGCTAATCCCGGATTCGGTTACAAGTATATATGTATTACGCCTGCCCGAGGTGATAACGTAAGTCGTGGGATGATTCAAACCGTTTCGATGGATAATGACCCCTGGAGCGAAGAAACCGGTGTCAGTGACGTTATCGAACATGATGACGGCCTTCCGCATCACATGGTTTGCACAGTAGATGATACGGAGCTTGCCTTCTATATTGACGGCTCACTGATTGGCACTGCAGCTCTGGACCCGCCCGGTAATTCAATCGCTGGTCTGGGTACAGACGTCGCCCGTATCGGCAAGGGTGTCTATGGTGTTGACCCGTTGTGGGCCGGTTCGGTTGAGGAGTTAAGTATCTACAACCGTGCCCTCTCCTTGGCCGAGGTTCAGGCCAACTACGCGGCGGGTCCTCAAAAGGTAGGGCCGACACCTGTAGATCCTGGCACCGAAGGCCTTGTGATGCACTTGCCCTTAGATACTGCTTCACGCGGTGTTACTAAAGATAGCTCCGACAACGGTCTCGACGGTACTCTGTTCGGCGATCCAACCTTTGTCAAAGGTGCTGTTCTTATGGCGCTGGAATTCGATGGTGACGGCGATTACGTGGACTGCGGGAACAGCGCTTTGTTCGACGTTACTGATGCGCTTACCGTCGCGGCTTGGATAAACATTAGAGGAATCGCTGGTGACTGGCGCACGATTGTCGCCAAGGGCGACAACGCATGGAGGCTCTCTTCCTACCAGAGCACTCAAAGAATGCACTTTGCGTTCACTGATGGTTCCAGGGGATGGCAGGCAGCAAACTCGGACAGCGAGGTGCCTCTGAACGAATGGCACCACGTTTGTGGGACGTATGACCTCCAGAACGGCGGCCGCATCTATATCGATGGAGTGTTAGACGGTACCAATCCTGATACTGGCGGCATCACCCTTGATACGTACAATGTGTACATCGGAGAGAACTCTCAGGCCACAGGCCGCTTCTGGGATGGGATTATTGATGATGTCCGGATTTACAACCGAGCCTTGTCTGCCGAAGAGGTCCTTTTCCTTGCTGGTATGTAACATCGCCGTTCTTGATTATGGATTGAGCTTTGCTGAACTACAGTTGAACTAAATGAATTTGCACTTTTGGGGCCTATACTGGTCGATTCAGTATAGGCCCCTTGCTTCAGGTCAATAGGGTTACACAAACTCAAGCGATGAGACTCTTGAGTAATGATTATTAAATAAATAGTTGGACGAAACCGCCGGCACCGCAGAGTTTCCGCGGGCTCGTACTAATACTTGGATACTTCACTATTATTCGCATTCGCACACATACGGGTTTCCACACTCTGCCCGGACCCTACGCCTACTCAATTTCTAAAACCACTACGGACTTTGTTGGAAGCGTCGTCGTCAAGATGTTGCCTTCGAGTTTGAATTTGTTAAAAGTCGCGGGCTTTACGACCTGAGGATTCTCAAAGGTATTATGAGCGGTCATAGCCTCGGCGGTTAATAGGCGGCCGGAGACCTCGGTAACCTTAGTCCCTTGAAGCTCGCAAACAAGCCGTACTGAGTTTTTAGGGTCCAGATTGCAAAGCGATATGTGAATCCTGCCCGATTTGTCCTTTGACGCCGAAACATTCAACGCCGGAATACTGTCATTTCCAAACCGATAATCACGGCACCGCAGCTCAATGGGAAGAAGCGTAGCGTCCTGATGGACTTTGTACATCTCAAACACATGATAGGTCGGCGTCAGAATCATCTTTTCGTCTTTGGTCAGAATCATCGCCTGCAAAACATTGATAGTCTGAGCGATATTTGCCATCCGGACACGATAACAGTACTTGTTGAAAGCGTTTAGGAATATGCCGGCTGAGACTGCATCCCGGATGGTATTTTGCTGATACAGGAAGCTCGGATTGGTGCCTGGCTCGGCGTCCCACCACGTACCCCACTCATCTACGAACAAACCGATACGTCCACGGGGGTCGAACCGGTTCATGATTTCGATATTATTCTCCAGTAACGGGTAGATTGTGAGCGTGTTCTTCATCAGTGCAAACCATTCGGTCTCGTCGAACTTCGTCGCACTGCCCTTTCGGGTCCAGTTGCCCGTTCCCCGGACATAGTGATGAAGACTAATTGCATCCATGTTTCGATGAGCGCGTTCCATAACGGTTGTCATCCATGGGTAGTTCTCGCTGCCGGGCCCACATGCAACTTTGACAATGCGGTTTCCGGAGTAGCTGCGCACATAGGTTTGGAAGCGATTATAGAGTTCGGCGTAAGATTCGGGCGACATATTCCCGCCACAACCCCAGTTCTCATTGCCCACGCCGAAGTACTTTACCCGCCAGGGCCTGTCACGACCGTTCATCCGACGAAGGTCGGCCATCTCACTATCCCCGTCGAACGTCATGTACTCGACCCAGTCCTGCATTTCTTCAACGGTACCGGAACCAACGTTACCTGCAACGTATGCCTCACATCCAAGTTGTTCACACAAATCCAGAAACTCGTGGGTGCCGAAGGCGTTGGTCTCTGTGACCATGCCCCAGTGCGTGTTGACCATACCGGGACGTTCTTCGCGGGGGCCGATACCTTCTTTCCAGTGATACTCGTCGGCAAAGCACCCGCCGGGCCAGCGAAGCACCGGTATCTTAATCTTCCTTAACGCCTCGACCACATCGTTGCGGATACCGCGTGTGTTCGGAATCGGCGAATCCTCGCCGACCCAAAAACCGCCGTAAATACAACTGCCCAGGTGCTCGGAGAAATGACCGTAAATGTTCCTGCTTATTTGCTCTGTGCCTTTATCGGTGTAAATAATCATTCTATTTACTCCCGATTCTTCCTGAACGACGGCACCTGCCAGTCCACAACCAACAAGCAATACTACGGTAATAACAGCAACCTTCTCGAACAACCATTT
>CAZJYC010000139.1:0-3916 GCA_964550165.1 uncultured Eubacteriales bacterium | reverse complement strand
GGCCGTACTCGTCAAAGTCAGACCCAGCACGAGAACAAAAGAAATTAGAAAAACCAATTTTTTAGACATAATAATCCTCCTTTTAAAAAGTTAAAATAACCGTGCTTTGGCCACACACCAAAACAATCGTTCCCGCAGAGGCGGGTGAATTTTTCATTTAATGGAAATCTCCTCACCGAATCACAAAGTCGCCTTTATAACTCTATGCCCTGCACGATACATAATAATGCCTCCTCTATCGAAGAACCACAAGAAATGCGCCCGCCGGGAGACCAAAAATGAACATATACCTGCCTCCTCGACCCTGCGCCTATTATCAGGACAGATTCTCCACGAGCACAAGCTTCACTAATACTATCTATACCAAATTATCTACTTTCACGTCAAGGAAAATCCACTGATAATACACTGGTAAACACACTTCTTACGGTCCTCATCGCACACCATATATTCGTTCTGAGAGTATCAGTTCGTCAGGAACTTTTGGACCAGTCCCACCAGCCAACCAGGAGCACACTGGGCCGTACATAAAGTACCCTGAAATGCTACTCTTTGCCGGTGCCAAAGGTACTCTTGGCTGTTCAACGAACATCTCTTTCGGCCACAATCCACTTGCTATCAGCCTGCCTATCTTCGTCTTGAGGATTCAGTTGCCCAAGCATTATAGGTAAGAAATGGAACGGTCTATTGCATGATGTAACAGTCAGAGGTACTATAAGGCTTTAAGTAATGTTTCTCCCTATGATATATGGTTTGAACAGCAAGAGAATAAAGTAGAGCAGTGTTGTTACATCATTACAAAGGGGATATTTTATCGTATAATATTCTAATCAAGGTCTCAATATGACACTACCACTATGACCGGACGGAGTGACCAGAAAGGACGTCTGCTGTGCAGATGAAAGGAACAACGATGAATCCAAAAGAACTCATGCCTTGGCCGACCAGAGCTTGGTTGTTTGCCTTCTGTTGTTGCTTATTGGTTGCAGATTTCTTAGCAAGCGCAGCGGCGGCACAAGGGAAGAAGGGTGGGGAGACACTGGAGAAAGCGGTCGCCAGCAGGAACCTCCCAGAAGGCTTCCAGTACATACCAGGGCCGATTGGCAATCCTTCTACCCAATACTATGAAGTATCTCCGGGGCACCCTACCTACGGGCCGAGAGCACGTTTTCTGGGCGTACTTCGCGGGTCGTGGTACGAGATCGGCCATCAGGTTGGTACAAGAGCCGGCGACCTGGTGCGTTGGGTATCCGACGTTTGGTGGAAACAACATACGGAGAACTATGGGCTGGAAAACACGATGAAGGCACTTCCCCTATACGAGGCCCAGATTGCTGCACTGAATCCCGAGCTTATCCAGTTCATGAAGGGTATTGCGAAAGGGGCCGAGGCAGAGTTAGACAAGTCTCCATATGCTCAGTCAAGCAGCCATTATGAGAAGGTATTGAATACGAATATCTTCGATGCCTGGTCGTATCGACACCCGACCACATATCCATGGACTCGCAGTCAAGGCCCCGAAGAGAATGGCTGCAGCGCATTTGTAACCATAGGGACGGGTCCGAACAAGCGCGATGAGATGATTGCGGCTCATAACCGTCATACTTCATTTAATCCGAAATGCTACCAGCTTGTGTATATTGGACAACCCGACGATGGGAATGCGTTTTGGGTGCTTACCGCAGGAGCGGCAGGCGCTGCTTGCCAGATAGTTAACGACAAGGGCGTTTCGTTGATTTTAAATGCTGGTGGTGACCAACACGCAGCACAACATGCAAACGCATTTGGCGTGTCGTGGTTTCTCCTGTTTCTGCACGTGGCTGCCTATGCTGACACAGCCGACCAAGCGATAGAGATGGTTACCCGAGGGACGCCGCAGTATCGCGCTCGCACTGGGCGCCAGAGCTTGCTGCGCACCGGGACTTGGAACTTCCTAATTTCGGATCGAACAAGCTGTACTGTAGTGGAAACTACTTCCGACAGATATGCGATGCGACGTCCAGGCGATATGGGCGAGAGCGGGAACTACCTGGTAATGACCAACCATAATTACTGCAACTACAGCTTTGACCAGAACAATCAGCGAACGGACGTACCCATGACGCGATTTGGCAACGAGAAGACATATCCCGGCAGCGCCAAGCGATTCTGGACACTGATGGGTGATATTCGTCACTACTACGGCCGGATTGATTGCGATTTAGCAATGCAGCTTCTAAGCGGGCATCATCAACGTGACCGGGACGGGCGATTGATCGAGTCCAGAGAAGGCGAGATTCCACTCCAGTATCAGGGTGATGTCACCTGCCCCCATCATGGGGGGTATCCCGGTGGGTGGAGAGGTGGTACCGCGGATGCCAAGGTCGCCGTTCACGGCGAAGATTTGCGGATTTACTGGACGTTAGGCCGCCCTTGCGAGTGGCAAGGCGCTTGGGATGAGGTCAGACTGAAAAAGAAAACAGCACTCAGCTTCGCGCCCTGACTTCCTCCGGGGTCAAGCACAAATGGCAAAAGTGTAAGGGATAAGTGTAGTCTTACTTTGAGGTTCTGGCCTGTCAATTAGCGAAAGAGAATCGGTGGACGTCAAGAGATACTTGTTTGCTGGATAATTTATGCTCAATCAAGTATCATCATGTCGCCCGATAGTGAGTTTATATATTTTGGTATGCTATTGCTCGATGGTAAGAACGAAGTTCCCAGGAAGCACAAGATATTCATGAGTAAATACTGTATGTTTACCGTATTCGTGTTGGTGGCCGCATGCATTGCCCGGGCCAGTGATTGGCCACATTGGCGAGGTCCTTACTTCGACGGCTCCACCAAGACCCTATGGCGTCAGATACGTCCAAGTGAAGCCCAGGGCGAATCACGTGAAGCGTATTCCACACCGATTCCTTTTTCTTTCAACGGCAATCAACAGTTATTGGTCGCCGGAGGTGATGCGCTGACCGGGCATGACCTTGAAACAGGTAAGGAATTGTGGCGATGGGGCACTTGGAATCCCAGGCGTATCACGCATTGGCGGCTGGTTCCTTCTCCGGTTACCGGTGATGGAGTTGTCTTAGTCTGTGCTCCCAAGAATGCTCCGGTCTATGCTATACGGCCCACAGGAACGGGTGTGCAGGAAGACAGTGCCATCGTTTGGTTCGGCGGAGATATGGAGAAGCAAGTCACATCCGATGTGCCAACCCCGGCTTATTATGACGATGATTTCTTCGTGCTAAGCGACTTGCGGAAGCATCTGTCGCGTGTAGAACCGCGCACGGGTAAGGTTAAGTGGACCATCCAGACACCGGGCAGCGCCAAATACGAAGCTTCGCCGCTTGCCGCGGATGGAAAAATATACATAATCGACCATACAGGAGAAGTTGCCGTGCTTGATGCAGCAAATGGAAACGTCCTAAGCCTAATCCCAATGGACAAACCGAGCGGTCAAGAAGTCGTTCGCGCGTCCATCAGCACCGCACATGGTCATCTGTTTATACGTACGACACGCCGATTGTACTGTGTGGGTAAGTAATGTGAGTCTGACGCTGGCCACATATCATGCAGAAGCGTGGAAATCACACTTTGAGGCGCTCAGGGTATATTTATTCATAGGAGCCTCACGCGTTAATCGGTAACATTTTCCGAAGTATTGGTCGTGCTGGATGTGGAGGAACAAATATCTGCTAAAGAACTTGAATCAATGGGCTGAAAGGACTATAATTGATATATAATCTTAGCCCTCAAGCCCCTGTGGGATATCTCGCTTTTTCCTCTCCCTCCGCACCGCAGGGGCTTTTATCTATTCGCTTTCTTCTCTCTGTCTTATTTCTTTTTTCTCCTTGCCAGTGCTACGTGTAACCACTGAATATCGATTAGGAAATATCCACGAAAGAGATTGAATCGAGCCTAAAACAGAAGTATTATAACC
>CAZJYC010000138.1:0-4001 GCA_964550165.1 uncultured Eubacteriales bacterium | reverse complement strand
TTGCAGCAATACTACAAGGCGGATGAATTTTTCTTGAAATGCGTCCCTGCTTGACCAATAACAATATAGTTTTAGGACCTAACAGGCATTAGACCGAAAATAAGCTCGGGATTTTTAAGCTAAGCCTGTCCTGAGTCAAAAAATTTACCTTGAATTAGCCATAATCCTGAGCAAAAGAAAGCCTGCCCTGAGCGTAGTCGAAGGGTCGAAGGAATCGCGTTTATTTGGCTCAACGATAAAAGTGATTTTACGGATAGGAGGGATAACCAAAAAGTGACAAAATGGAAGGATTGGGCTATAGTAAGGAAGCTATAGAAATGTTCGGTTTCTTCGCAGATTGTATATAGCTGGCAAAAAAATGGGAGCTGACCGTGTGGTGACCAGCCCCCCAAATAGAAGAAAGGAGTAGTATTATGTTAGCACGTAAACGGGCAATCACTCAAACCCGTTCCCGTTCGGACTCCATTCACTATTTACTCTCACAAACGACCAGCATAAGCGGAAAAACATATCGGACCATTTAAGGTTCTCTTTTATTTCCCTCACTTATGCTTGCTCTATATATACTATACTTGATATTTGACTGAGTGCAAAATCAATTTTTAAATTTTCTTACAATATCACAATTAACGCAGATTAGGATTCTGTAACAGGCAGGACCAAGACAGTAAGTTTTAAAAAATTTCAACACCTGTGCTCGCATTATTACAGGTACGAGCAGCATTGTAATAACAATCTATCCCTGATTTCCGGTGCGCAGAACTCAGTTCCATTCAACTACGGCATAGATGTAGTCTATCAATGTTTTTCTCTTTGCCACGTCGTCATTGTTTTTGACCTGCAATTGAAGGGAATTTACCTTTTCAGGCGTGTCCACGAGGCTTGTTATGTCCCATAAGTCTGTCGCCTCATTCGGTTCTCCTTCGTACACAGGAGGATTTATTGAGGCCAAAATCAACGGTTCATCCGGCCAGCCTGTACCGACAGACCATTCTAATTTTCCGGTGGGAAATTGTTCTTGCTCGAAATGTTCAACATAAATAACGACCGATGCTATTTCAACACCTGCCGGAATAGATACCTCTGAAAAATCATAGAGTGTGTGTAAGCCGGAGTCCGTTTCTCCCCGGTTGTTGTCACTGGCCTGGACAACACCTCTTTTGCAGGATGCCGGTAATATCGTTTTGCATTTTTTTGTCTTGCACTCATTCTCTATGGTCGGGAAAGTTATCGCCGGAGTGCTTGGCAGAACTGCTGTGATGGTAAATGATTGGGTCTGGGAAGCCGGAACACTACTGTTATCTGCGACCCTGACCGCCACATCATTAGCCCCCGCCTGGGCGCTTGTCGGTGTCCACTCTATCAGGCCGGTCGCCGCATCTATAGTCATACCTGTTGGTTTGATGGTTAATGAGTAAGTTAGCGTATCTCCTTCGTCAGGATCCGTAGCGTCAACATCATAAGTATATAACGCACCTACTGTAGCTGTGGTTAGAGGTGTTGAAGTGAACCTCGGCGCATCATTGACCGCCTTGACATCCACATTCACCTTTGCGGTGTCGGTTTCACCTTTGCTGTCACTGACCGTATAGGTGAAGGCATCGCTGCCGAAAAAGTCCGCCTCGGGAGCATAGCTCAGCGTATTATCAGCGTTGATGGTAACCGAGCCGTGCGTGCCCTGGGTAACAGTGCTTATTTTAAGCGAGTCATCATCAACATCAATGTCGTTTGCTAAGACGTCAATCCTTTCTATCGGCCTGTCCTCCTGTGTCACCACCCAGTCGTCATTGGCCGTCGGTGCATCATTGACCGCCTTTACTGTGATTGACACGGTTGCAATGGCGCTGTCAGCCGTTTTATCGCTGACCTTGAAGGTAAAGCTGTCTGAGCCATTGAAATTCGCATTTGGCGAATATTTTAGATTTGGCGCT
Source organism: uncultured Eubacteriales bacterium (assembly GCA_964550165.1). Taxonomy (GTDB): domain Bacteria; phylum Acidobacteriota; class Aminicenantia; order Aminicenantales; family Aminicenantaceae; genus CAZJYC01. The sequence goes on along the minus strand of CAZJYC010000138.1, from coordinate 2,070 downwards.
GTCCCTGTTAAGCTCCCATGAGACGGCCCTTTTACTATACTGTAGCTCAGCGAATCTCCATCGGCATCCCCGCCCGCTAAGGTAATCGACACAGGCTTGTCTTCCTGCGTCGTCACACTGTCGTCATAAGCCATCGGCGCATCATTGACCGCCTTGACCTTGACATTCACCGTAGCTGTATCGGTTCCGCCTTTGCCGTCACTGATAGTATAGGTGAAAGAGTCGGTGCCGAAAAAGTTTGCCTCGGGGCTATAGCTCAGCGTGTTATTAGCGTTGACGGTAACCGAGCCATGCCTGCCCTGAGTAACAGCAACCATCGTAAGCTGGTCATCATCCACGTCGGTATCATTCCTCAGCACATCAATCGCCTCTATCGGCGTGTCCTCCTGCGTCGTCACACTGTCGTCATTGGCACTCGGCGCATCGTTGGCCGGCGTTATTGTAATTGACACGGTTGAGGCCTCGCTATCCGCCGTCTCATCGCTGACCTTGAAAGTAAAGCTATCTGAACCGTAGAAATCAGGATTTGGCGTATAGCTCAAGTCTGGCGCTGTCCCGCTCAGACTTCCATACGATGGACCTGTTACAACAGTGTAGCTCAGCGCATCTTCGTCGGGGTCACTGCCCTTTAAGGTAATCGATACCGGCGTGTCTTCCTGCGTCGTCACACTGTTATCCTCGGCTATCGGCGGGTTCTTCCGTACCTTTGCACCGACATAACTGGCTGTCGGCGGGTCGTTGACCGGCTTAACCGTTATCGAGACCGTTGAAGCAGCGCTGTCCACAGTCCCATCGTTGACCTTGAAGAGAAAACTGTCTGACCCGTTGAAATCCTCATTTGGGGTATAGGTTAGATTTGGCCCGGTCCCGCTCAGGCTCCCGTGGGATGGACCTTTTACCACACTGTAGCTCAGCATATCCCCGTCAGGGTCACAGCCGGATAACGTAATCGCCACCAGCGTGTCCTCCAAAGTCGTTACGCTGATATCATTAGCCATCGGCGGGTCATTGACCGCCTTTACCGTGATTAATACGGTTACAGGAACGCTGTCCACCATCCCGTCGTTGACATTGAAGATAAAGCTGTCTGTCCCGTTAAAATTCGGCTGGGGCGTATAGGTCAGCTTTGGTGCTGTTCCGCTCAGGCGCCCGTGGGATGGACCAGTTATAACATTGTAGGTCAGCGCGTCACCATCCGGGTCGCTGCCAAGTAACGTGATAGAAACCGCTGTATCCTCTTCCGTCATCACCCCTTCACCTTCAGTCGTATCAGCGATAATGACTGAAATACTAAGAAGCACACCCAGACAGAGTATGTGTTTCAAAAATTTTGTCTCTAACATAATTTTCCTCCAGATGAATTTTATGTTTCTAAAAGAAATTTCTTAAGAAATCCAGCTTTGCCGACGGAAAGGCCAACCATCAGCGAAACAAAAAACATAAAAAATAGCTCTTGGACATACTACTCCTCCGAAAAAACTTAGAACCCTGCAAAATGCAGATGCTTAATAATATTATGCTTTATTGGCTCATTTTCGCTTGACTTCTCCTCCGTTCGGCCGTTATTCAGAAGCCCGACATTATGAACCCGAAATTAAGTGTAAAAGTATAATTCTATATTCTCATATCTGCAAGCATATTTTTAGATAAACTTTTAATAAAAAATAAACTCATAGACCTTTGCAAAATACTGCATCTTTGTTATGTCCTGTAATAACTGGACTTATCGCAATTCGTTACCAGCCAAAACAGTCTATATTTAAAATAGAATAATAATTCTGTATTGATGTTTGGACTCGACCAAAAAGCACAGAATGTCGTTATCAAAGCTATTTTATCATGGCCCCTCTCGAGGGGCGAACACCGCAAGAGCATCCGCTACGGAATATCGAACAGCTTATCGATTTCAATTTTATTCGCTCAAAAGTGGTGGCTTCGTATGGAACTAACGGCAGTGCTGCTCAAAACCCACTTGAGCAACACGCCCGTAAGGAAGGGGTAATACCAATTTTATTTATTGATTGCCGATTGCCTCAATTTGTCATTCCTGCGAAACTTGTCCTGAGCAGA
>CAZJYC010000137.1:0-4010 GCA_964550165.1 uncultured Eubacteriales bacterium | reverse complement strand
GTGAAAGGTGAATATCCATCTACGGCCATCGAAAGCATTCGTGTTGTGAAAAAGACTAAAGAAGGCATTCTAAGTGAGCGAAAGCGCAAGAAAGCATAAGGCTGAGGCTCCTAAAAGGCTGAGATTTGGCATTTTCATCTGTAGCACGTCGCGTTATCAGAAATTGAAAAAGGGCGAAATAGTAGAAGATGTTTCTGGAGACCTAATTGAATCCTTTCTAAAAAATGCTGGGCACACAGTATCATTTAGAAAAATAATCCCAGATGATAAAACTCTAATTGGGGAAGGTATGCGATGCGCTTTAAGTTCCGCTGATGTGGATGTTGTTGTTTTTTGTGGCGGAACAGGCATAGCTCCCCTTGACATCACTATTGAAACAGTTTCGCCTTTCTTAGAGAAGATTTTACCAGGGTTCGGTGAGATTTTTAGGCGTTTGAGTTTTGATGAGATTGGTTCTGCAGCGGTTTTGTCTCGTGCCATTGCTGGTGTAGCTAAGGGTAAGGCGGTTTTTTGTATTCCAGGCTCACCTGATGCGGTGCGCCTTTGCGTTGAAAAACTTATTTTGCCTGAAACGAGTCACATACTTAAGCATGTTCGTGAATGATTTGAGAACTTAGCTTTTTATGAACTACGTTTGCTAGAATTCGCTTGCAGGATTTCTTCCAAGCCTTCATACTTTTTTTTCGCCAATCATGACTGCTGGTGTCTTTCGGATTCCACGTTTCATTGCTTTAAGCTTGTCGGTTATGCGCGAAACATCATACACTTTGATTTTTTCGTTAGTTTTCTTGGCTATCTGCGATACTTGTTCTAAGGCTGTCAAATCCCCTTGAGGAAGTATGCGCCCTTTAAGTTTAGAGGCTACGCCGCTTACTAGTGCTTCGCCCAAACCAGGTGCACAAAAAGAATGTTGTGACATTTCTCTATAAAGCTCAACATCCATGTATAGCGAAGAGGAACGTATAAAAACCTCTATCAATGATTTCACCAGTAATTTAATTGTTTAACGAACATTTAGCTCTGTCGCTTATTCTGAAATCATTGGCATTTGATAGGCAAATTTTATATTGCCGTAAGCGGCTCACATCGTTAAGCATGCGCGGGAATAACGATGGTGCTAAAAGATGGTTATGGGCGCCCGTTGCTTAACTTGCGCGTGGCGCTCACGCAGCGTTGCAATTTGCGTTGCACATACTGTCATGGAGAAGGTGAAGAAAAACTTGCAGGAAATTCCGTGGCGGAAATGACGGTGGACGAAATTGTCCGCATTGTTAGAATCGCCGTCGGTTTAGGCATTTCTAAGATTAAGCTTACTGGCGGAGAACCACTGATGCGTAAGGATTTTGTGGAAATTGTTAGAGGCATCTCGGCAACGCATGGCTTAGAAGACCTTTCTATGACCACCAATGGGACTTTGCTTGCTTCTTTAGCTGAAGAATTGTGTGAGAGTGGCTTAAAACGTGTGAACATTAGTCTTCCAACTCTAAATGTAGAAGTTTATGACAAATTGACTGGTGGCAAATTAGAAGATGCGTTGGAAGGCGTTAAAGCCGCCGTTGAGGCTGGGCTACATCCTGTTAAGCTTAACATGCTTGTTTTGAAAGGTATAAACGACTATAACGTGCCTGAAATGGTTGATTTTGCCACGGAAACCGGAACAGTCTTGCAGTTAATCGAACTTGAGCCAATAAACATAAGCAGTGCCTATTATTTGACTCATCATAAATTGTTAGACGAATACGAATACATGTTAAGGCAGAAAGCAGTGAAAGTTGAAACTAGGCTGTATATGCAGAAGCGTCGCATCTATCAGTTGCTAGATGTAACAGTTGAAATTGTGCATCCAATAGAGAACACAGAGTTCTGTATGCACTGCTCACGACTACGCGTAACAAGTGACGGAAAACTGAAAACATGCTTAATGAGAAATGACAACCTCGTGGACGTTTTAACACCAATGAGAAACGGAGTAAACGACCAAGAACTAATAGAGCTTTTTAAACTGGCAAACCAAAAAAGGCAACCATATAACAAAAATTAAATAAGCATACATTGCATTTCAATCTTTGATATTTTATGCTTGAAGGTAGAAGAATCAATTTACGAATAGCTGAAAAAGAAGATGTGCCGCTATTGACGCAGTGGTTTAATGATGTAGAATTTGTAGGTGATTATCAACATTTTCCCGTGCAAGTTTCTAAGGTTCAACTTGAAAAGCAGATAGTTGAGCAGAGAAATTATCAAAATGAATGGGTTGACTTCATACTGGAAAAGAAGGATGGAACAAAAATCGGATGGGCTGTCCACTACATTAGTGCGCCCAATTTCGGATGGACAGAAATTGGCTACGCAATAATTTCAACCGAAAGAAACAAAGGTTATGGAACTGAAGCAATTCAAATCTTGGTAGATTATCTATTTCTCTCAAGAGAGATTATCCGAATTCAAGCAGTTATCGATACAAGAAATGCGGCTTCTCTACAGGCTTTAGAGAAAGCAGGTTTCAAAAGAGAGGGAACACTTCGCAAAGCATTATGGGCTGCGAAAGGAGAATGGGCAGATGGCTACATATACAGTATCTTAAGAGAAGAATGGAAGGAACCAAAATTGCTAACAAATATTTCTAAGTAAAGGAGTAATTAGCAATGAAGATTTTAACCTACAGGGACTTGGAGTCGAAGAATGGGTTTCTACCAGTAATGGACAATGCTTTCGGCTGGCCATTCAACCCGAGAACGTTTGAGAAGTCTATCAAGATTGATCCTAGATTGAGGAATAGTTCAGTTGGCTTCTGCGCTTTGGAGAATGGATGCGTGGTCGGATTTGTTGGAGTGATGGATTTAGTTACTCGAACTTTGGATGGAAATGTGGAGTATGTTGGCGGCATATACGGCGTTGCCACATTGCCGAGTCACGCCAGAAAGGGGATTTCTACAGCATTAATGAACAGGGTGCATGAGCATTTTAGAGAGAAAGGTTACCGTTTTTCGTTCTTGTGTACTACACACACTCTTGTTGCATATGCAATGTATCAGAAATTAGGCTACACGGATTTGCTAGAAAGACCAAGCGCGTATAAAGTGTTAGAACCAAAAAGAGCCAAATCTGCTGCGAAAGAAAAGGCTTCAAAGCTTGATTTTGACAAACTTTTAAAGATCTACAACGAATATGTGAAAGACAAAACAGGTTTTGTTGTGCGCGATAAAGCCTATTTGACGATGCTTAAGAAGACTTTAGGATTTAGTAACAAAGAGTGCATTATTGGTGAAGATGGATACGTTATTTCAAAAAGTAATGTGGGCGGAATTTGGAGCAAGGCAACATGGATTAGAGAACTTGTCACATCAAACACGAAAGAAATGAATAGGCTGTTGGATCTTGTAGAAGCGAAAGCGACGGACTTGATTTTAGACAGAGATGTTGTAGACGAGGCTTTGCTTCAGATTTACAGATCTCGTGGTTACATGATTCAGAAAAGAAGTCATGTAGTGATTATGGTTAAACCATTAACCGCCGATGTGTCATTCAAGCAAACGTATGGCGCCAAATTCTACTTAACAGACCTAGACTTCTTCTAACCAAGCGAATTAGAAGTTCAATCTGTATAAGGGAGGGGCTAGGCTATCCGCACAGAGAGGCTCCTAACAACCGTGCATAGCATTTAAAGCATTTAACTATAGATTTCAAGATGTTTTCTGGGTTTACAGTTCCACTATTTTGGCCTCACGCTTAACTGTGTCAAACAAGGCAATACTTGATTTACCAGATAAATATCCGCAGACCTCGCCTGGATTCACAACCAGTGTTTTACCTTTTCGATAAATCTCAGCTTTGTGCGCATGCCCATGAACAACGACATCGAAGCTTTCGCTATCAACCAAAGACTTTAGAAGTTCCTCTTCATCTCCATGCAATAGCGCGATTTTTACGCCATCAGCTATTATTTCGGCAAAGCTACCATGTATCTCTAAGCCTTTGTATTCGCTAAATCGCTTTTTTAAAAGTTCATG
>CAZJYC010000136.1:0-4029 GCA_964550165.1 uncultured Eubacteriales bacterium | reverse complement strand
AGTAACGGACGGTGACCTGGCCCTTGTCGGGAATATGTGAGGTGACCCGGGCGATAAACTCCAGGTAATCCATCCGCTCCACCTCTTCAGCCGCTTTCCCGTACTGGTAGCAGACCTTGCCCTCTTTCTCCTCAAAGGAAAGCCGCTCCAGAGAAAGGAGCGGACGAATCATGTATTTTCCCACTCGCTCGGCCTCTTCCCTGGTCCTGGCTTTGACCTTGCTGTGGACTGAGAAGCCCGAGTGGCGCCAGCCTGCGATCTTCTCCACCAGGGCCTCAGAGATGAGCTCTTTCCCAAGGAGAAGAGCGAAGACTTCGCGCTTGAAGAACTCGGCCAGGAGGCTGTCCTGGAAGGAAGCGACATGATGAAACCTCCCTTCAGAGTCTTCACCTCCCTCGGTCACCAGGCAGTGGAGGTGAGGATGCAGATTTATCTTCTCTCCAAAGGTTTGGATCGAGGCCACAATCCCCGGTCGAAGCTCTGTGCCGGTTGTGGCCTGAAGGTATTTGAGAAAGGTCTTGAAATTTGACACATAGGAAATATTCTTATTTCCCTTAGTCTTTACATGATTTCCCCGTAAATTTGGCGATGCAAGACAACTTGACTTATCTCTCACAAATTTATATCCTTTTGCCGGTTAAAGTAAGGGAACAATGGGAATAAAATGCCCTAAATGTTTTTTTAACAATCCTGACGATACTCTTTATTGCGGTAAGTGCGCAACTCCCCTGCCTTCGTCAAAGGAAATCCTTGTCACTGAAACTCTCGAAACACCCAAAGAAGAATTAACCACAGGCTCCACCTTTGCCGGAAGATATCAGATCATTGAAGAGCTTGGAAAAGGCGGCATGGGAAAGGTCTATAGAGTGCTCGATAAAGAACTGAAGGAGGAAGTGGCACTTAAGCTCATAAAACCAGAAATAGCTTCAGATAAGAAAACCTTAGAGCGATTCAGCAATGAACTGAAACTTGCCCGTAAAATTAGCCATAAAAATGTCGGTCGCATGTATGAGCTTATGGAGGAAAAAGGAACCCGATACATCACTATGGAATATGTTCCTGGAGAGGATTTGAAGAGATTAATCAGAAAAGTGGGGCAATTCAGTGCAGGGAAAACGGTTTCTATAGCCAAGCAAGTCTGTGAGGGATTGGCAGAGGCTCATAGATTAGGAGTTATACATCGGGATTTAAAACCACAGAATATCATGGTTGATGAGGAAGGGAATGCAAGGATATTAGATTTTGGAATAGCCCGCTCTCTGAAAGCAAAAGGGATAACAGGTATAGGAGTGATAGTCGGGACTCCTGAGTATATGTCGCCTGAGCAAGCTGAAGTGAAACAAGTAGACCAGCGTTCGGATATCTATTCGTTGGGAGTCATACTTTATGAGATGGTAACAGGGAGAGTTCCTTTTGAGGGAGAAACTCCTTTAGGTATAGCTATGAAGCACAAAAGCGAGATGCCTAAAGATCCTAGGGAGCTTAATGCACAAATACCTGAAGATCTTAGCCGAGTGATTCTCAGATGCCTGGAGAAAGATAAGGAGAAGAGGTATCAGAGTGCAGGGGAAGTGCGATCTGAACTGGAAAGAATAGAGAGAGGGATTCCCACAACAGAAAGAGTGGTTCCCACAAGAAAGCCGTTAACTTCGAAAGAGATAACCGTAACCTTTGGCTTGAAGAAGCTTCTCATCCCTGCTTTGGCTATTGTCATACTTATAATTGTTATAATTGCAGCAGTGATTATCTGGCAGCTTCTTCCTAAAAGGCAGGCTGTTCCTATCCCATCAGGTAGACCTTCACTTGCTGTTATGTACTTTAAAAACAATACTGGAGATGAGAGTTTTGATATATGGAAAAGCGCCATTTCTGATTCAATCATCACTGACTTATCACAATCAAAGTTTATAAGAGTATTGAGCGGAGACAGGCTCTACAGTATCTTAAGAAAATTGAACCTTCTGGAGGCGAAGAGTTATGCTTCAGAGGATTTAAAGGAAGTGGCTATTGAGGGAGGAGTGAATCACATATTACAGGGGAGCTTATCCAAGGCAGGTGATATATTTCGAATTGATTATACGCTTCAAGAAATAAACACAGGAAAAACTATTGGCTCAGACAGAGTAGGGGGGAGAGGTATAGAGAGTGTGTTCTCTATGGTGGATGAGCTGACAAGGAAGATCAAGGCGAATTTTAAGCTTTCTGAAGAAGAAATAGACAGTGATATTAATTCTGAAAGGGAAGATTTTGTGAAAGGTGCCATGATAATCTCGGGTAATATCAAAGGGCCCCGCCTTATTAAAGAGGTTCTTCCAATATATCCAGAAGAAGCCAGAGAAAAAAGAGTTGAAGGTATGGTCCTTCTTAATACAAGGGTCGATAAACAAGGCAATGTAGAGGCTGTTCAGATTTTACGATCTATTCCTTTGTTGGATCAGGCAGCTATTGATGCAGTTAAAGAATGGAAGTATGAGCCGATGATTGTCGATGGAAAAGCTATTTCAGTCATCTTTACTGTACACGTAAGGTTTGTACTTAAATAAAAAGTATAAAAATTCGAAAAGGAGAAGAGGAAGAATTTCCCAAGATGGTTAGATAGACATTAGAGCATTGAATTTTTGGAAAGACGCTGATCCTGGTCTTCCTGAGGTTGAGGATGCCAGGAAGAGGTTGAATGCTCTGATAAGCCAACAGCATGAATTTTAAAAGAAGAATCATAATCTTTTCCTGCTTCTTTATATTCCTTACAGGAATCATTGTTTCAGAAGAGCCGATTAAAACCGTCTGGTCCATATCTTCATTTGGAAAAGATGATTTTTTTCATCAACCTTCAGATATCGAAGTAGATTCGCATCGATCCCTGATTTATATCGCAGACTCCGGGAACCATCGCGTCCTTGTGTTTGATTTCCAGGGAAAATTACTCAAGATTATTGGAAGTAAAGGTCAAGGTCCAGCTGAATTTTCAAACCCCACGGGCTTGTCCATTTTAGAAGACGGAGGATTAGCTGTTGCTGACGTCGGTAACAACCGGATTCAAATCTTTGATACGGATGGCGTGTTTGTTAAATCGATCAGCACCAAAGGTGTCCAAGTCGCTGACATGATTTTCAAAGAGAACAAGATATATACCATATCGTCCTTCGGCGAAAGTGGGTATAGCCTGGATATGCGTTCTGAAAAGGGTACCCAGCCTCTGATCAAAATACTGGATAATCAGGGTAATTTAATACAAACTATATCTGTCGATGATTTTCCGGAAACTCATCCGTTTCTTAGGGCCATAAAGCATCGAGTATGTCTAGCCCTGTCAAAAGAAGGCATACTGTACATTCCCCATTTTGCCATAAACTTGATTCATATTTTTGATTTGGAAGGAAAAAAGATCGGTGAATTCGGCAGACCCTTGCCTTTTAAACCAGGTTCTCCTAAGATTGTCCGGCGGACAAGCGGCGAAGATGGGTTTATTCGGATGCAAGCAACTTTTGATTTTATCACCAAGGACGCAAGAATAGGTCTAGACGGTAATCTTTATCTCCTAACATTCGCAGAGAGTTATATGGATCGGGCAGAGAGAAAGGACAAGGGAATGGACCTTCCTCCTCATCCTTTACGGATTGATGTGATCGATACGAAAACCCATAACGTTATCCGCTATATTGAGATTGATGCCGATACAAGGGCCTTTGCTTTAATGAACAAGAATCATATTGTCTATGCATATGAAGACAGCGAAGGCGAGGTCATTCTTAAGTGCATTCAATATTGAATTCGTATTGATATAGCACACATATAGCCACTCTCGTACTCAAATCTGTGTCTTAAGAGTGGAAAAAAATCGGAAAAAGTGGTAAATTCTTTGCGTTAATTTCCGTTTTTTTATGTGGGCGGTTAGCTCAGCTGGGAGAGCGCAGCGTTCGCAACGCTGAGGTCGGGGGTTCAAGTCCCCTACCGTCCACCATTTGACTGATTTGAAAGATAAGAAGTTCCTTTTCAGCTTTGCTGGCTGGGTGAGCATCTTTGTCCTCA
>CAZJYC010000135.1:0-4081 GCA_964550165.1 uncultured Eubacteriales bacterium | reverse complement strand
CTCTCGTGCCATTTTATCGCCGTGTGGGCATCCAGAGTGCTAACACAAGTCAGGAGAACCCTTGTCTTGGCAAATTCGCAAAGTCTTTAAGGAATAGAAAAATCAATTCTATCGCGTAAGTGGGCTAAGAAGGGCAATTAAAGTAAGAAAAGTGGACAAGATGGAGTGGGAAGAAGCCGTAGAACAGGTCAGCGGTGCTTTGAAAGAGCTACCGTTGTTAGTTTGGGAGACAATTGTGAAAAGAGGGGCAGGGTATCGGGAGATGAATACATTAGCGCAACGGTATCCTCCTGGAGTGTTCCTAACGTTGATGGCTGTGGTGGGTCTAAACGACTATCAACTCAAGGGCAAGGCAGAAGTGGCCTACTGGCCTCCTTTACGTAGGCATTTGGAGGCGTTGCATGTACCTGATTCTCTGAAAGAGCTAGAGCTCATCTTAGAGTCGTTCTATCAGAAAGAGCGGTTGCCCAATGTTAAGGTGAGCCGTTTGCGGCGTTTTTTGAAAAGTTCTTTAGCGAGACGGCTTTGGAATATGACGCCGAAAGAAGTAGCGAAGCAGCTAAGAGGTATATGGAAGGAAATCGCTCTCGTAATGATTCAGAAATCATCAGACAAGACTATTGCTTTTGCGGCGAAGGCCTTGGCTATCGGTTTGTTGTTGTTAAATGAAACGGAATTTGATTTTGCTGGAATTCCTGTGCCTGTGGATTCCAGAGTGAAAGGCTTGACACCGTCTCTGAGGGATGATCAGGTTCGACGGTTTTGGGATGAGACGTTAGGGCGATTGCGAAAGAAGCTAAACTTGACGCATCTTCATCTGGACAGTTTGCTCTGGCAATATGGAGGAGCCACAAACAAGAGAGATTTTCTAATAGACTTAGGCATTGGCGAAGTAACGGCAGCGAAAATAGAGCAGATTTTTCAGAATCTTGGAGCTTTAAGAAGGGATTAGACATTTATAGTGATTATGCAGTGTTTATTTAGACATTGAAGGGGTGCGTAAGATCCTAGTAGTATTCACTTCTTGCGCAGCGAGTAAGGATGATTCTGTTCCAATTTCAAATGCTTCTAAGGTTATTTCACCTGCGTATTATTTGGATGAACATCTGATTTCAGATTTGCTTAGCACAAGGGAGCTTATATTTCAGGACCCACGTGCTTGCATGGGTACTAGGACAAGTTATGCTTTGGATCTTTATGGCAGGAAAGGGAGAGCCTACAAGAAACTGATGGAATACAACTATCCTAGATTGAAGTCGATGTTGCTTTCAAGCGATTCGATTGAGTGGTTTTTCTTATCCGGGGGCTACGGAATTGTTCATGCTTTGGAGGAGGCCAGGAAGTATCAGGCTACGTTCACGCCGAGTATTGCATATCAGAATAAGATTCCTTATACAGGGAAACTGTGGTCACCTCTTCTTGCACAAATATGTGATAGTATTTTGGAGAGGTTTAATCCTGATTTTGTCTACGTCTTTGGGAATAGAGATTATACTGAGTTCATTAAGCAGACCAGTTTCTGGAAGACAGCGAACAATGTGAAAATGTTTGAGAGCACGGGGTCGTCTGGTCCCACCTGGCTATCGCCGATTCTGAATGAACTGATGGAATCTATACTTCAGAACAACGTAGATGCTTTCAATTTGAGGTACAGCAAGTTCATGAAACAGTGACGCTCAATCTTTTACGTTCTTATCTAGTTTTTTGCATGTTTCTTTATCGTGCAAACATTTTCTTTTCTGTTCTTGAGAACACTCTGAGCAGAGACTTGCTATAAGCTCTTTGTTGTCTTCCAAGAACATCAGCCCTTCCTCTACCCTTTTATTCTGAAGACTGAAGGGCACGTTGGGACATATTCTTAGCGAATGTGGAGTCACGTCGACTGTCAACAAGTGGCGATCAGTGTTCTCGTAATCAGGTTTTGAGGGGTCAATTCTCTTTTCAGTTGTGTAAACCCAAATCGACAACTGTTTGTGTTCCTTAGAGTAGTGATAGAGCAGATAAACTGTGTTCTTAGGTCGAGTTGCTGGACGATGGTCAAGTTCCTGAAGCTCCGACTGCCAACCACATTTTGAACACTTGTACCTTCCCCAAACCACGTATGCCTTTCCCTTTGCGTCCTTCACACCAATCGAAACAAACTTGGTTTTCCTGTGGCATTTAGGGCATACATTCAATTTCTTTTCAGGGCCCAAACGAAGCATTTCCTCAAGCACTTTTTATAATCCTTCGAGATTAACTTTTAGTCTTTCTCTCTTGTTTGCATATATGTTTACTTGTACCCTCACGCACATAACCAGTAATTCTAGACTTGAGAAAGAAAGGCTGTGATTCTTTCTGCTGCATCTGTTGATCTATCTTCTCCAATGAAACGGGAAACTGCTCGAGCCGCGTAGCTATTTGACGATGCAAAGCCATCGCTGATTTTGTTAAGGGCTCTAACTGTGACCTCAGGTTTGACATTGTCGCCTAGTTTTTCAACGAGTTGTTTAAAACAAGATGCAGCTTGATAAGGGTCTCCTCCATGGAAACCAGCTACCGTATATATGTCGTAGCTATCTTTCTCCAACTTCCGTGGACGACCTAGAGCAAGACCTTTCATCGTTAATGTCCCAACAATATCAGAAACTCTAATCGTTGCACTTCCTTCTCCACCTAAAGGCAAAATACCTTTCACAGTTTCCATATAGTTATAGGTAAATACTACACTACAACCTGGAATGAAGACGGCTTGCAGCCCATTTTGGACACGTAGTAGCGTTTCTACTTGATTTTTAGCCTCTGGCTCTGTGAGGAAGTCCAAGTGTAACGGAAATGGTGTTCCGTTGAGGGTTTCAAATTCGCGTTCGAAACGGAAAGGGTTCTTCGTGGGTTTATAACCAAAATCTGTAACTATGTCGCGAATGGACTCGTATCGGGCCATGATAGAAGGACGGAGTACCAAGTCTATGTCGATGGAGCCACAATGCTCTATATAACCTTGAGTTAAGAAATAGGGAGCCCATCCGCCAGCCAAAACAAAATCATCCTTGTAAAGTTCCAACGCCAGAACCAACTCGACAAGAGCGCCTCTAGAAACTTCAGTCTGACTTCTGTCGTACAACAATAACCACCTACAACTCATAGGAGATTTGAACCTATTTACTTTCTGAATGCTATTTTAACGTTTAAGGCTAGTTTCGCTAATAGCGAAACTTTATAAATAAGAGCGAAACAACGTTTATTATATGAGAAAAGCACAGAACATTTTTTCGCCCAAGGCGTCCCGTATATTGCGTGTTCTTTTAATAAACCCGTACAAAGGCTGGACAGTTGAGGGTATATCAAAAGAGGGAAAAGTGTCCTTGGGTTTTACTCACGCAGTCGTAATGTCTTTAATCGATCAAGGGCACGTTTACAGGGACGATCTATACAAGTTAAAAGTGACAGACCCAGTGAAGCTTATTCAACGGTGGGCTGCCTATCACAACTATATGTCTATGAACACGTTTTTAAATTATCACACTTTTGAGAGGGATATTGAAGTTTTCTTCTCAAAACTAAAGGAAATAAGCGGCTTAGAATATACGCTCACCGTTCTAGCGGGTGCTCAACTTGTGGCTCCTTATGTAAGACCTACATCTATTCACTTCTACATCAAACATAAGGACAAAGCTGAGGATCTAGTCAGACGCCTGAACTTGAGACCAACAGAAAAGGGTGGAAACGTGTCAATGGTTTTACCGTATGATGCAGGAGTTTTTTACGGGGCATTAAGAATTAACGGTGTAAGCGTTGTAAGCGCAGTGCAGCTATACGTGGATCTCTTTAACTATCCAGCCCGAGGAGAAGAAGCCGCTGAAGTCATGCTTAAGACTCTTGAGAAAGAGTGGGGTTCTAGAAAAGACAAAGAGCGCTTTTAGCAAATTTCGCTATGCTTTAAATAGTTTCGCTAATAACGAAAATGCTATTGGAAGCAGTCTTAGTTTTCATTCATAAAAGGATGTTCTTCTAAGAAGACGAAATATGTGCTAAGCAGCTAATTGAGATATGTTTATAGTGCACTTTTACTGGTAAATTGGTGCTGAAATCCCTTCCCCGG
>CAZJYC010000134.1:0-4082 GCA_964550165.1 uncultured Eubacteriales bacterium | reverse complement strand
CCGTTAAGAAAGGGTGTCGGCACAGAGAGCTTGAGCATGCGGTCCTTCTCATTCCAGAAGACGCGGATCTCCAGCTCAAATTCGGTTCCTGTTTTAGGGACTTTATACCGCTGGCAAATTGACGAATGATTGTATTTGAACAGAGCTTCAATCACCGCCCTCACCGGGCCATCCTCGATAACCCGGACTGGCTCCATTTCCTCCGACAAAATACCGGCGAACTGAGCACATTCCTGTTTGTTCATCAGGACAAAGGCGCCCCCAACATCCCGGAAGCTGCGCACCAGCATCCCCCAGGGATCAGAATAATCGTGGACAACAAGGGGGCGAAAAGAGCCAGGCTTTAAAAAATCGATGCCGTTCACCCTGTATCTTTCCGCCAGACCCGTCCCCCTATCGATGACAACTTCACTCAAATCGGATTTAAATACAAGAGGAGATTCTTTCCTGCCCTCAGTCTTGGGCTTGGATGCAACAGCTTTCAGGCGACAGGAGAAGCGGTTCATCTGCCCTGGTTGGAGCTCTGTATAGAAAACCACCCTTTTTCGCTGATCCACAGAGATATTGCTGCTTTCCTTCTCCAGCTGAAAAGGAATAAGGGTTCCGCCGCTGTCTTTGATTTCTGGAAGCCAGAGGGTATTCCGGTCGAAATTCGGCTCTTGGGGTTGAAACTCCGAGGACATGATCCCTTTCACAGGATAAGGATGGGGATTGTAGACAAAAATCGGAAACTCTCCTTCCCCAGCTTTGCTTTCGCCCCTGAGCAGGGCAAAGAACGCTCTGGCTCTAAGACGGGAAAGAATCTCCAGGCCATGGTCCATTTTCTGCTGGGCGTAAGCCTCAACCGCGGAAATGGATGACCCGGGCAGAATATCATGAAACTCGCAGAAAAGGAGGTCTTCCAGAGCCTCGTGAAGCTCTTCACGAGGATAATCCATCAAACTCTGAATAAAGGCCTGAGCGGCCATTTTTTCGGTTAAAAAATAAATATTCTCAAGTTTTCTGTGTTTCTGTTTGACCAAAGCCATGGTCGTGTAGCAGCCGACAGCCCAAGGGTTCAGGTCTTGAGCGTAGCGGGGAAGATGGTCTGCTCTTTTCTCGATGCTTTCAAAATAATCCTCAGGGGTTGCCTGGCGAATATGCCAGTCTGATTTATTCGTCATAAGCTCTTGGAGCTGTTTTAGGTCTTCGCGCGAGGGACCGCCGCCGTGATCTCCTATGCCCCAGAGAAGAAGTGCTGAATCCTGTTCATGATTTTCTGTCAGCCACTTATCCACTTTTTCCCGTGCCTTGCCTTTCTCAGAATTGTAATGATAACGGGCGCGATGGGCGAGAATCTCTGAACCATCGTAGCCCACCCAGATAAAATCATCAGCCGGCAAGGTTAATTCCTTCGGGTCCGGGCGGCAGAAAAGATAGGACGTATAGCCTGATTTTTTCAGAACCTGCACCAAGCCCCGTGTGTGCCCAAAAGGGTCGAAGTTTATGGCTGTCTTAGGCTCTTTTCCAAACTTATTCCTGAAATAGAGCTTGCCAACAAGAATCTGGCGGACAAAAGATTCGCCGCTTGGCATATTGCAGTCCGGCTGTAAGAACCATCCGCCCATAACATGCCATTTCTTCTTTTTAACCAGTTTTTCAATCTTTAAAAAAAGCTCAGGCTCGTAAGTTTCCACATACTTGTAGAGAACAGCCTCATTGTGGTTGAACACAAAATCCTTGAATTCTTCGCAGAAGGCTGCAGCCTCCCGAAAAGTCGAAAGGGTTTCGGCAGCACCCTCTTCCCATTCCCAGAGCCAAACAGGGTCAATATGGGCATTACAGAGAAGATATAGAGTCTTGGACGACATTACGCCCTCCGTTTATTCGATTAAGGAATGAAAGCTTCTATCCAAATCTCCTTTTTTGGATACCAAAAGGTCGCTTCAGTCTTTGAAGAGCGCTTGATGGTTCCGTCTGAGCGAAAGCCAGATTTTTTCCTGGACCTTCTAATGTCGAGATGAACCCTCCCCTCCCGCAGAGGAAATGAAGCCTCTATCCGTCTGATTCCGGAGAGCAACCGGGGCCGTAGCTGGAAATGCTCCACCTCCGCCCGAATCCCGATGAAGTGCTGAACGAGCAAAATGAGCATTTCAGCCCAGGTCCAGGGCGTTATTCCCACCTGCGGGAAAGGCGGTGAGAGGCGCTCTCCGTAAAACTCAAACCATGATCCCGCCCGGGCTCCTGGAGTAGTGTTCAGCCAGCGCAGAACACGCCAGACTCTTTTCCAATCCCCTGACTCGGCATAAGCACGGGCCATAAACAACGAAGGAAAAGGCCAGGCACCAGGAGAATCAGGCTCTGAACTGAAGTTATAGCGTCCATAACCTCCCCCCTGCCAGACCTGATTCCAGAGGATTTCCAAATGAGCGAGTGTTAGCCGGCTAAGGTCAGAATCAGGGAGTATGAAGCCAGTCGCTACGGGCAATGCTGTGGATGTATCCGGATTAAGTAAATGCTCCCTCTTGTCCGCTAAGGGGACGCCCCTCGGCAATTGAGCTCCAGCTGAAGGTGTGATTGTCTCCTGAATAAAACCATCCACACCGCGGCGTTTGATGAATCCACGGCTGTCCACGAGGCCGAAACGAGCTTCATCCAGCATAGCCGTTCTCAGACGCTCGGCTTCCCTTTCCCAGCGTAAAGCAATTTTCTTGTACCCTACCAGGCGAGCGACGATCGCCGCAGAAAAAAGGCCAATGGACGCAAAGAGCTGGTGGGCAAGCTCCATCCCTTTCTGGATTCCGTGCGCCCGGTGACGCTCCCAGTACTCTCTTCGATTAGCCAGTAAACCTGAAGCAGGGTGCCGGAAAACTCGAGACAGAGGAAACTCTGCTGCAAGCACTATTTTGTGCCAGTTGTTTTGAACAAGCTCCAAATCACCTGCCCAAAGAACATACTGCTTTAAGGCATAAAGAAGAACTCCGTTCTGGTCAAGTTCAACTTCGTCCGCCTCTCTCTCTTCGCTCGAATCTATGGTGTCCCCTTCTTCGCTGACGAATTCCTTCAAGAGGCGCGTGAGTATCCTGCGCGCGAGACCATGATGCCCGGAGACAGTCAAGCCGACAGCCACCATCGCCTGATCTCTCACCCATTCTCTGTTGTACTGCCAGATGCTTCCGTCAACCTTGCCAGATTTTGCGATCACCGCAGGCAGTTGAAACCGCGATGCATTGAAAAAATGATCCAAGATTGTTGAGCCAAAAGACGCATGAGCCGCCGTTTCCCAATACTGGAGAGTCTCGTTCTTTATTTTTATGACAGGCGCAAGACCAAATAGATTTTTTTTCCCTGATCGACCCAACCTGTAGCGAAAAAATATTTTTTCCTCCCCTTTTGGGCGAATTGTCATCTCTTGACTGAGTGTTTGCTGAAGAATCCCGGTTTGGACACACACCGATAACTTTCTCTTTTTCAAGTTCGTTATCCGGACTTCCCGAATAAGAGCAGGCTGCGAGAGCTCAGCACAGTAAAACTTCTCTTTCACGCGAAAACCGGCTGTGGACCATTCAACACAGACGGCAGGAATTCTGTATTCATAATTCCATCTCGCTTCAACTGTTCGCTGCCCGGCTGTGCTCGTTGCCGCCCCAGAAATGATACGCACCTGAGTGTTTTCCAGGCCGTGCGCTTTGTCCATGGTCAAAGCATCCCTTTTCTTGCCCAAACGCTCCGGATTCATAATCAACAACGCCACAGCAGTCCCCTGTCCGGAGGGTGCGACCTGGACCGCTGCCTGGATTAGGCCGTTTCCGAGGAAAAAGTAAGAAACATCGGGGAGCTTTGTCCGAACATCGGGATGACCGACGTCAGGATTATCCTCGTAGAAATGTTCTTGGACGTCGATCATAGATTTGCCCGTGAGGCCGCCAGAAATGAGATTCTATACTTAATTATATTTCTCGCCTCTGTCAAACACATTTTTAGTTAAAATGAAAATCAAGATAGAAACAAATCTAATTTTTTTTCACGAAAACGAAGATGCTTATGTAAGCATCTTTTTTCCCGTGATGAGAAAAGAGATTTGATAGAGTGAGGAAGGGAGG
>CAZJYC010000133.1:0-4179 GCA_964550165.1 uncultured Eubacteriales bacterium | reverse complement strand
GGGTCTGAACATCACAATAAATTGAGGGGGATAAATATCTGGATTCCCGCTTTCGCGGGAATGACAAATACTGTTTCCGCAACAGATACTAATTAGTGCAATTAGAAAAGGATTTTTTAGAATATGTATCCCGGCAAACGGCTACACAATAACGGGAGGTATGTCTTATGAAAAGACTGCTATTTCTTGGCACGATATGGTTTGCAACGCTGACTATGTATGGACTGTCAGGCTTTAGCGCCGATTTCTAACGGGGCTCTATCTGTTTTAGTGCCGGGTGCTGACCTGACAGGGATGGCCAAGTCCATTACTCATAAGTAATCCTGTAACCCTCGAGCAAGCTGCCTCAGCCGCTGCAAGCGCTGCGAGCTGACTGTTCTGCGGTAGCGGAGGTCGGCGTATTCGAGATACCAGTCTGATATTTTTGTCCACAGCCCATCACCGCGGTCTTGTGCCCGGAGGTGCTGAGAGAAGGTGTGTAATGTCTGGCTGAGATGTCGCCGATGTCCCGCAGCTTTTACCTTTCGGTCCATCCTGGTGAGCATCTTGTGCAAGGTTACAAGCCCTGGGTTTCCCACCGCCCCTGATTTCGTCCGGCCTATAGACTTTTTCCTCCTTTTGTATTGTCGGGACAGGACCAACCAAAGTGCACCGCCAAGGATGAACGTGAGCATAAGTAAGCCGGCAAGCAGGCCGTATGATTTGTCCATAAGGACTCCAGAGGAGAACAACCAGCCTAACACACCAAAAAGACCATACTGATACAAGTCCTGCAGGAGCTGACCAAGAACAGTGCCAGCACCACCACTCATACGTCCCAACTGTTCAGCATCGGATGCCGTAGCCGGATTCTCTCCTACGGTAGCCTCGACGATTTTCCACTGGTTTCGTTCCTGGTCCCAGGCTTCGGCCCAGGCATGGGCGTCCATATACCGCGCGACCCAAAACTCACTCCTGGCGTCTTGCTCTGTGACTAAAAAACCTGTTACGTATCGAGTCGGCACGCCCGCGAGACGCAGCAGGATGGCGGCGCCGGAGGCAAAGTACTCGCAATAGCCGGTGGACTCCTCTAATAGAAAGTGCGTCAGCTTATCCCTATCTGGTGGGATATTCAGTCCGAGCGCATAGGTATAGCTGGTGTGAAAGTAATTGACGACAGCATCGATTTTCTCAGTTGTTGTGCTACAGCCTGCGAAAATCCTGCTGGCCAGTTGATGTATCCGTGGGTCAAGCTGACCGGAGATGTTCAGCATCCGGCGGCCTTGCCCATCTGTCGGAGGCTTCTTGTAAGCTGATTTCGTATATGCAATCCTGTAATTCAGGCCGCTTCGCAAATTCCGAGCATAAACAATATCGTCGTCGTCCCGCAGCAGCAAATTAACCGGCGCTTCAAGAAAAGATGTTCCCAGCGGTGTGAACACAGCATCGGCGAAGGGAGATTCATGCCGGATAGTCATGTACCTACACTCGGAAGCATCTGTCTGGTTGAGGCGAAAGAAATTCGTTCTGCCTACGAAATACATCCCGAACGGCTTGTTCTGTTCGGGGAAGAGCGCTTCACGGTACGACAGGTCGTGCCATTCGGATTGGCGATAAACATCAAATGCTCTGGCCCTGAGGTAGCCCGGACTGCCGTCACACATAATGCTCAGCGCGGGCGTTGGGTCCTGCTCTGCCTTGATGAACAACAAACTCGACAGTCTTCCGCTTGTGGAGAAGCCCACAAGTGACACACCGTCTGTTGTACCCTCTAATGCGACACGTCCTCTCCAGAACCAAACCGGCAGGTAGTTGAGAACCTCCACGTGGCGATAGAGTATTGAACTGGTAATCCAGCCGCAATTCGCAGTAACAATCAGTATCAGGCTAAAAGCAACCACCCCTGCTTTCCTCCGAAAGCAGGAAGTAGTGAATATGCGCTCTATGCGTTCCGGAAGGGGCGTGTCCAATGAGCCACGGGCGGCGGCCGCATAAAGCACGACCAGAATGACCGTGAGCAATTCTAACAGCCGAAACGAGATGTACATGTCATCGAGCAAGAGGACTTGTCCAGCAGAGATTGTGACGGCTACGTGAAACAAACCCAACGAAGCCGGCAGTCGTTCAGGTGAGCCAAGAAACAGTATAAGAATCATTGAGGCCAGGAAGTAGCGGGCAATTGTTTGCCAGGCGACAGCCGCTGCTTGTACATAAGCTACCCGGCCGGCGGAACCGGCATATCGGTAGTGAAGTGAAAACATAATCGCCAGCAGGAGCAGGAGCAATGACGTGATAACGCGCTTTTCCGGCTTGATATTCCAGGTAAATCGCCGCTGCAAACCTAAGAGGCCCAACATACAAAGGATAGTCGGATAGGCAATATCCCCAGAGACCAACGCGGTGAGCACCGAGCTTGTCAGCAACATGATGATAGCTATGGTCTTTTGCATTTTCATAAGCGTTCGAGCTGTCCGCTCAAGATATCATCAGGGGACAGGAGCTGGACATTTTCGGTCCCGCTCAAATCGCCCTTGTCCCTATTCATTTCATCTGACCGGCCTATCAGGAGAACTTTGCAATGGCAGCCGGCCCGGTCGGCCAATTCCAGCAGTGCCGTAAGGCATCCTGTGGACTGGCGGTATGTGTTGTCCCATTTCAGTAAAATAAAAATGACCTCAGACATTTCATAGAACCTATTTGCCAATTTTGGCGCGAGCTGCTCCAGTGAAAATCCTCTCGATGGTTCAAGGCCTGCGAGAATCTCGTGTATCTTGTCGAGTCGCACCGTTCTGGGCCAGGTGGAGAACTGATACAAATCGGGGCCGGCAAGCAAAAAATCAATAAGACAATCATTGCTGATTGTGAAAGCCACGGAAGCGCAAAGAGAGACGGCAGCTTCAAGCTCCTTGACCTCTATCTGCCTTGACCCTGTTAGAAAGCGAACGCCGGCTTCTAACGGGGCTGACCCGGATATGACTTCGGGTACGCCGGTATCTAATACCAGCCCCGTGCAGTTGTCGAAATCATCGTGGAACTCCTTTGTGGCCGGCACGGATAGGCGAGCCCAGGCGCGGGCATCAATATTGCGGGGGGAATCCCCCTGCAAAAAAGGGCGGTTTCCCGCGTATTCAAGATAGACTCCCGTACTACCAGTGAGTCTCGCGTCGCCGGTATGAGCGTGTCTGCTTATGTGTTTTAAGGGGATTTGGAGGAGGGAAAAGGCCGGAAGGACAATAAGGGACTCCTGCTCATCATGCGAAGAGCCGAAACTGAACAAGTTGAATGGAAAGCCGGACTGGCAAATCGGCTGCTTGATTCGGTAGCAGCCGCGCCGCCTGGGTCGTAGCGCAACAGTTACTTCAGCAGTCTCGCCGGGCCCCAGGCGCCAAACCTTATGCGTACCTTCGACTTGCTCAATCGCCTCAGGCAGGGCATCAAATCCCAGGTAGAGATTGTAGGCCGGTAAGCGAGCGATGTTCTTGAGCACGTATTTCAACTGTACTGTCTGGCCTACAACGACACGGTCAGGCAGATTACCGCTGAGCTGGATTCTGGGCCTCAGAACAAAGCCGACCAGCAAAGCCATCAGAACGACCCAGAGCAGAGTCGAAAGTACCCCGAACGCAGGAACTATCAGGGTGGCTAAAGCAACAAAGCCGAGCCCGGGGAGAACCACCTTGCCGGCATCGGTCAAACCAAGATATAATCTGGCATCGGTTTTCTTCATCGTGATAGTCGCCTCTTCACCCCGTCCCAATTGTCCCTTTGAGAAAGCTCTGTTCTACCGACCGACTTGTATCGTCCCTGCTCAGGTTCACCCCATCCGTCTTTTCACTTTGAGGGGCGGAGTTCAATTAGTTCGGGGTTCAAACCGGTACTTTGATACGGCCGACGATGTCTGTAACAATCTGCCTGGCGGTAGTACCGCTGTGGTACATTTTAGAAGTCAAGAGAATTCGATGCGGCAATACATAGGGGACAAGCCACAATACATCGTCAGGAATGACAAAATCTCGTTTTTGGAAATATGCGCGGGCCCTAGCCGCCCGAGACAACATCAGCGTTCCGCGAGTGCTGATACCAAGTCGAAGACGATTATCGCGGCGCGTAGCATGAACGACTTCAACAATATACTCCAGAATACTATCATCCACGTGAACGTTGGCCGCCTCTTGCTGGAGCTGCCGGACCTGTTCAAGC
>CAZJYC010000132.1:0-4206 GCA_964550165.1 uncultured Eubacteriales bacterium | reverse complement strand
TTAATATCACCCGTGCCGCCTGTGATTTCATCGTCGAGTATATCTTCTACAGTGATGCTTTCCTCTGCTTCTATAAGAACGTTAGTCCCGCCCTGCGAATCAGTTTCAATATCTTTTTCATAGACGGTGTCTAAAGCACCAAGATTCTCACCATTTGCAATAGTAACGTGTAAGGGGTCAATTAGTAATGTACCTGCCCCGCCATTTGCCGCTGAGGCATCAACGTCACCGGCAAAAACAAAGTGGTCGCCGCTGATTTCTACAAATCCGCCCTTGCCTGACTCACTGCCGCCCCTTGCTTCAATCAGTGAGCCTTTGCTGAGGATAGCCGTACCTTCGGACTGTACGATAACCTTGCCGCCGTTTCCGTTGGCGCCGGCATTTGCCGTGGTCAGGCTGCCTGAACCAAGCACGACTTCTTCAGTGGCAGTCAGGCTGATACTGCCGCCGTCGCCTTCGACGGCATCTGTATTGATAGTACCCATGTTTTCGATACGTGCCGCATTGACCTTTATTTTCCCTGCTGCCGTAGCGAGAGTGCCGATATTCACAACAGCTCTCGAAAAAGAATCGCCGGCGGCAAGAGCTATTGTCCCGTTTTCAGCGTTGATTAAACCTTCGTTAGTAACATCAGTGGCCAAATCCGATATTTGAGTATCCATCGGCTCTAAAACTCCAGAAGGGTCCACTTCAACAAAAATATTTTCGCCGGGCTTTCCAAGCAGCACCCTGTCACCGGCTGCCATTACAACATATCCTTCCGGACTTCTAATCGTGCCGGAATTCAGGACCTTCTTGCCGATTAGAGCAACGCTCCCGGCGATAATATCACCTTGATTGACCACTGCGCCGCTGCCGCCGGCAAATGAGTATTGTCCGTTCATAAAATCGGTATTCGTTATATCCAGGCTGGAACCGACAAATTGGCTGGCTTGAATATAGGCGGTAGGAGAAAAGATAAGGCCACGCGTATTAACAATAAATACGTTGCCGTTCTCAGCAAACAATGAGCCGTCAAACCGCGTTGGGCCTCCATTAATTACTCTGTTCAGCACAGCAAAGTTACTTTCCTTCAGGAAATTGACAGTCTCGTTATAAGAAGTGTCCAGACTATTCCAGTTGAGCACGGCCCGGCTGGAGAGCATCTGTACGTTGGTGGTGTTGCCGCTTTGAACAATAGCCGCTGAACCTGCCGCAACATCTGCAGCAGTCGGTGTGGCGTGCACAGCTCGAAGCGACATATTGAGAAGCACCCAGCATACCGTTATGCACACCACGCTCTGTTTAACATATCTCTGTTGCAATCTTCTTGTGATTTTCATCACCTGTTCTCCTACTCCCCCCTACATCAATCTTAATTTTACACGTTTGTCCCCCCCCTTAAATTTTAATCTCGGCTGTCACTGCCGGCCAAGATTGCTACCATCGCAGCATAAGATTTACACTCAGTCGGCCTTCTCCTCTCTGAGTATCGTCCGTTGCTTTGAGCGGAATGCCGTAATAAAAACCTGCGCTAAAATTATCACCAAGCTCCAACACCGTACCTATACCCATCGAAAGGAGTGTCTGGTGTCCCTTTTCGCTGCCGATTGGGTCTTCTATTCTTGCTCGGCCAAAGTCAATAAACGCCAACGGGGCCAGCTTTTTGAGCTGAAGTCTCTTGGATTCAACTTTGTCCGGCCCTGTACCACGCGAGGTCGAAGGATTGGATTCGTTATTCTGCCTGGACTGGTTATATTTCACTAAGTCGAACTCATATTGAGCCGATGCAAGTACGCCTCCATCTGCAACGATTTCATATTCATCATAGCCTCTAACGGAGTACATTCCTCCGAAGGAAGTCATTTTTGCAGGAACCAATCTTTTGTTGGACGTTATATACCTGAAAGAGCCCCTTAGCTGCTGAACTTTGTTTTCATCCAGGTACTGATTGTGGTGGCTTAAGATGTTATAAATACTAAAGTCCGGTTCCGCGCCCGTTCGAGCAAGCGAAAACTCCGCAAGGTCCGAACCACCGATACTTTCAACCCTGTTGAAGATAAACGAGGTTCTTGACATATCATCTGAGCGATGAATATCCAAACCAATTCCCCATAAATCCATCTTGACATCGCTGCTGAGAAACTCAGGGAATAATGAAGGAGTGATTTTGCTTCTTTCATGGCTTAAAGAGCTGGTAACGTCAAAGAACCAGCCGTTCGTCTGAAAGACGTTGTAACGCAATATGCCGCCATAGAGTGAACCGCTGCCTAAGAAATTGAACAGACCAGCCTCCGGAACTATGTCGAACTCACTATATCCACCGTAAAGCCCGAGGCGAAGTCGAGGCCCCGCTAATGGAAAATCGTAGCTTCCGAACAGCGAATAAGTGTCGTCTATGCTCGAATCTAAAGGAGCCTGATAAACAGCGGTCAATCCATCGTCTATGCCGAGTAGATTGGTATTTATCAGGCCGATTCTGGGAGACCATTGCCTGTCCTTTGTGCCGGAATTATCGACCTGGATAAAATAATGCCAGGGATTAGTTTCATAAACATTGTAGCCTACGCTCAGTGTATTGGGCTCCGTGCCCCTCGAAACAACGGCTGCTACGTATCTGTCGGGGTTGAGATTCAGAAGATTGACAAAATCATCCAGTGCTTTGCGGTTTGCAAGCTCACCCATTTTCAGCGGTGACCACTTCTGGATGGTAGAACGGCGAAGATAACCCTTTTCAACCTTGTTCTGCTCAGCATCGTAAAATTCTATTTTGGCTTCCATAACAGGGGATTCGAGAACTTTTATGAATAAAAGCTCATTCACCAGCTCCGCACCGTCTCTAATCGATGCCTCCGGCACATAAACATATATACCCGCGTAATTATTGTCCTCATAGACAGACAGTATATATTGCGTTAAGCCCTGAATTGTCCTTGTCGAAATCATACGAGGCAGTCTTGGCTGAGATATTATGTCATGGATGACTCTTAGGTCATAAAGATATTGGCTTTCGGCCTTCAGCAAAGGTGCATCGGAGGCGTTGTATATCAAAGGCATCCCCTCCAGCAGCTTTTCTGTTGATATAAGGGTATTACCGCTGATGAGCAGCTCCCTTACGGTCAGGCGCGGGCTTGTATCTTCCGGCAGATTCACTTGCTCTATCTGCTTCTGGCGTTTGGTCTTACCGGACGGGTGTTGTGAACCCTGCCTCTCTGAGGGGCGGCGTGAAGATTGTTGTGGTGCATTCGCCACGCACACAATCGACCCTAAATAGACAAAAATAATGAACACTTTGCTTATTGTGCTATTCATAATAGCTACCCCTTAAGCTGGTCTGGGATAAGACCACTATCCCTTAAAAAAATTCTCCGAACCAGCAACCTCCCGTGCTGAAAAAAATACCCGGCCCATAATACATAGTTCCGCAACAAAATTAGTATAACAGAATGGAATCTGGAAGGCAAGAAAAATCCGCTTTTCTCTTGCTGTTTTGTTCTTTTTGACGTTAATAGACCGTTTTTCAAATGGCTATTGGCTTTTGCGCCCTGCTATTACTTCATTTTTTTGGAGATTTTACCACGCAGCCATTCGATGCTTTGCTCAACCTTGCCGGGTGCTGCTTCGCATTCTATGGACAGAACACCGTCCCAGTTAATTTCCTTCAGCAGCTCGATACACCCAGCTATATTATCGGCATTGACACCTTCACCGATACTCACTACAGACGAGGCAATTCCTGTCTGTCCGCCACGTACAGCCTTCGCAAGCTCTTCGCTGACATCCTTGATGTGGCAATGCGAGACTTTGTCTCGGAACCTCCGGAGGAACTTCACCGGCTCTTGACCGGCGATGAACACATTGCCCGTATCGAAGTTCATTCTCAAGTAGGGTGAGTCAAAAAAGCTCAGGATTTGCTCCATAGTATCTGGATTGGTCGTGTAAGGGCCGTGTGGCTCTACATTGATGATAATGTCATATTGCTCAGCCCATTCCAGCACCACGCGATAGTACTGTTTCATAAGAACCATTACTTCGTCATCAGTGTATCCCTTAGGCTTTCGGCCGCCATCGGTAGTGTCCACGCATGGGCATTCAAGCGC
This sequence comes from uncultured Eubacteriales bacterium, assembly GCA_964550165.1. Taxonomy (GTDB): domain Bacteria; phylum Acidobacteriota; class Aminicenantia; order Aminicenantales; family Aminicenantaceae; genus CAZJYC01. The sequence continues at coordinate 127 of CAZJYC010000132.1, read as the reverse complement.
TTTAGCGAACTGGATAGCTCGAATGGTGTAGCCTATGCCGCGGTACTGACCCTCTGGACAAGACATTGGGTAGGCCGCATCAAGTTGCGAGGCCTTCAATCCCATCGAGTCTAAGTATCGTTTGAGT
>CAZJYC010000131.1:0-4253 GCA_964550165.1 uncultured Eubacteriales bacterium | reverse complement strand
TCCTGACAACTTTCTTTCCTTTGTATTCCAGCTTTTCTAATTTTTTGCTAATTTCCTGCTTGAGAGCTTTCTTTTCTGAGATTTTAACAGCACCCAAAGGAAATTTATCTCTTAAGTTTAAATAGATACGATTCGGGTCCATGGCAAAGGCTTTGCTCGAAGGAGTGATGGCAGTCAAGTCTTTCGGTAAAGAATCTTTGAATTTTAAATAGCCTTCCTTTTCAAGCCAGGCATTGAGATAGACTTCCTGTTCGATTCCAGTAAATCCATGGTCAGAGAGGAGGTAGGGGCCTTGATCGCTTTTGGTCAGCTTTCGGTAAGAGATTACGATTTTGTTGATCAGGCGGTCGATCTGACGGTAGTAATCGAGGAAATTCTGATGATAGATGTGATTTTTATCCTGGTAAGCATTCCAGAGAAAATGATGGAGCCTGTCTGTTCCGGTGATGACGAATTGGAAATAGTCCCAGTCTTCCTCCCAGAAAAGGTTGAGGGCTCTTTGCCGTCCTGTGAGGGTCTTGGCCAGCTCCTTCCAGAGGAATTCAGTATCTTCCCTGGATTTGACGGTGTCGATGTCGATCTGGTAACTCATACGCTCGAGCGCAGCTTTGTAAGTGAGGGGATAGATGGCTTTGGCAAGTTCCAGAGCGACAAAGCCTGCGAGAAGGATGCCGTTGATTTTTCGGGCCGGGTAGGTGAACGGCTGGTTGATGATGATGCACTTTTTTTGCTTTTTGCCCAGCGTATCCCAGAAGGTTTCTTTCTTGACATCAAAGAAATTGGGAAAGCGGAGCTCATAACTGTTTTTCCGAAGGTCGGTGAAGCCAAAGATGCCGTGGGTTCCGGGGTTTGTTCCGGTCATGAAATTCGTCCAGCTGACCGCCGAAATTTCAGGAAGGCTTGCTTTCATCTTGTGCAGATGGCCGGACTCGATGAGCCGGGAGGTGGCAGACATAATCCCTTTCTGCGCAAGGTCAAGGAGCATCGAGTGAGGGACGCCGTCAAGACCGATGACACAGACTCTATTTTTCTTTTTCTTCCAGATAGTAATCATGAACCTTACCGTGTGTCTAGGATGATCCTGGCATCAACGATAACACAGCCTTTGCCCTTTTCAAAAACGATGAGCGGATTGATATCCAGTTCTTTGATATCGTCGAAGTCTGTCACGAGTTGAGAGAGCCTTTTCAAGCATTGGGCTACGGCTTCGATGTCGTAGGCAGGTTCTCCTCTGAATCCCTCCAAAATCTTATGAGTCTTTGTCCTGGTGATCATCATCCTGGCCGTGAGCTCCCGAATAGGAGCCAGCCTGAAGGTGACATCTTCCAGGGCTTCGACATAAATCCCTCCCAAACCGAACATCAGAATAGGTCCGAACTGAGGGTCTCTGTTCATGCCTAAAATGACTTCCTTTCCCTTGGTGGCCATTTCCTCCACGAGCACTCCTAGAATTCTGGCCTTCGACTTTCTGGAAAGAACGTTTTTGAGGATTTCTCGATAGGCTTGGCGGACCTCTCTCTTGGTTTTTAAGTTGAGCTTGACTCCGCCAAAATCGAATTTGTGGAGGATGTCGGGGGAAGCGATTTTCAGAACGACGGGGAAGCCGATTTCTTGTGCGGCTTCTGCAGCCTGACTTTCTGTGTTCGTCAGGGAAAATTTGATGACAGGAAAATTGTAGGATTTGAGAATCTCATAGGACTCCTGCTCAAGAAGGAAAAAGCGTCTTTCTTTTTTGACCTTATCGATAATTTCTCTGGCTTTGGCTTTGTTCACATTAAATTTTTTTATTCCTGTCTGAGGACGGTGGAGCCAGGAGGTGAAATTGGTCATCTCAGAGAGGACACGGGCTGCCGATTCCGGAAATCTGTAAGCCGGAATTCCGTTTTCTTCCAAAATTTCGATCCCTTTGGAGACATCGTAAACTCCCAGGAAGCAGCACACAACAGGCTTTTTGAACTTTTTTGTAGTCTCGACAATGGCGTTCGCGATCTTTTCCACATCGGTGAAAGAAGTGGGAGTCAGAATCACGAGGGAAGAGTGCACGCTTTTATCATCCAGGATTGCTTCCAGCGTTTTGGCGTACTGCTCATGCTGGGCTTCGGCGATGAGGTCGACTGGATTGCTCAAACTGGCTTGTGGCGGAAGAATTTTTTTCAGGATTTCAGCCGTTTTTTGGCTGAAGGAAACGATATTCATTCCATAACGAATGCAAGAGTCGGTGGCCAGAATTCCTGGGCCTCCAGAATTGGTGATGATGGCCACATTTTTTCCCTTGGGCAAAGGCTGGCTGGAGAAGGCTTTGACATAGTCAAAGAGCTCTTCCAGAGTTTCGACCCGGAGGACTCCGCACTGCTCGAAAATGGCACCATAGACTCTGTCCGAGCCGGCCAGAGAGCCGGTATGGGATGAGGCGGCTCTTGCGCCAAGCAAAGTTCGGCCTGCCTTAAGGGCAATGATTGGCTTAGGGTTGGAAAGGCTGCTCGTGATTTGCCGGGCAATGTTCATAAACTCTCTTCCGTTGACAATGTCTTCAAGGTACATCAAAATCACGTCCGTTTTTGGGTCATTTTTGAGATACAGGAGAAGCTCATTCTCGGTGATACCCGCTTTGTTGCCCATGCTGATGAACTTGGAGAAGCCGATGTTCGATTCCTTGGCGTAGTCCAGGACGGCCACACAGAGGGCGCCGCTTTGGGATAGGAAAGCGATGTTTCCTTCCCTGCACATCTGGGTGCCGAAGGTGGCATTCATCGCTGTTCGAGGATCTGTGTTGATCACGCCCAGGCAGTTCGGGCCAACCAGGGCAATTTTGTGCTTGTGGATGATCTCCTTGACTTTTTTTTCCAGCTCTATCCCTTCTCCTCCCATCTCCTTAAAACCGGCTGAAATGACGATCGCACCTTTAACCTTTTTTTCGCCGCATTCTTCCAGAACTTCGGCCACAAAGCGGGAAGGAACGATGATCACGGCAAGATCAACATCGTCGGGAATGGCCATCACATTCGGATAGCATTTGATGCCCAGGATTCCTTTCGCCTTGAGATTGACGGGGTAGACGACACCCTGGAATCGGCTGTCGATGATGTTGGCCAGGAGCGCCTGACCAACACTTCCTTTTTGCCTGGAGGCACCGATGACAGCAATGGACTGGGGATGGAAAATTGCGTTGAGGCTATTGCGACTCTCCATAATGCTCAGCCCTCTTACGAATGGAAAAATCCTCTTCCTACTGCTCTGTGGAGCAGGGACGTCAAGCTCATTCTTGATCCTGAGGTTTTAAAATCTTCAAGACATGCTCGAGAAAAGTATCTTCTGGAACCGCTCCGTCTAAAAAAAATTTCTCGTTGATGACGGTCTTAGGAACCCCGAAAACATCGTATTTCCGGGCCAGATGGGGAAATTCCGTTGATTCGACCATTTCAGCCTTAACCCGGGGGGATTCAAGGGCAAATTGATGAGCCAGACGGACTGCCACGGTGCAGTAAGGGCAGGTTGGAGTGACAAAAATCTGAATATGGATATCCTTATCGACGGCTTTCAAGGCGTCTTTTGTTTTTTGACTCAAGCCTGTTTTTTCCCGGGAGACATCAACGATGGACTCAATGAGGCTCGTGTATTCGTATCCGGAGGGGATGCCGAAAAACCTGATTCCGTAATCCTGCCTGCCCATGACCACTGTCGCCGGGATCTTATCGATTCTGTACTCCGCTGCCTTTTCCTTGTCTCCGAGAAAGTCATAGACGACAAGCTCAATCTTATCCGAGAGGTCGCTGATCTCTTTCAGCAGCTCTTTTGTCTCTTTGCAGAAGAGGCATTCTTGCCCTTTGAGGTGCTCGGGGAGAATCAGGCGGCTCGGTTCTTGAGTAAAGAAGAGGAGCGTGACCTTGCTCTCCATCTGAGAGTCGAATTTTTTCTTGGTGGCCTCTTTGACTTCTTTGTTGAGTATATCCATCGAATGACTTCCTAACATTTTTTCATTTTAACGGCGTCTGAGCGAAAAATCAATCCATTCTGCGGTTCTGAGAGACATTTGTGTGCGCATTTTGTGGTTGAGGAAGAAATTTTTGATTGATGGGACTCGAATACTGTATAATGCCGTCCTTTGAAAAGTCATTTTTCTTTGTATCGGAAAGGTAAGCATTTTATTTTCCGTGAAGGCATATGATGATAAAAGCCAATTATAACAGTGCTGGTTTCCGTCCCTCCTCGCCAAAGACCCGCCCACCCGCCACCATGGGCTTCGGAGGGACGGA
>CAZJYC010000130.1:0-4341 GCA_964550165.1 uncultured Eubacteriales bacterium | reverse complement strand
GCCCACCATATCTCGTTGTTGCCAACGTCGTAGTCCTCAAAATCGTCCACGATAATGAAGTTGGCTGTCGTAAAGCTCCAGAGAGGACCTATCCACGGACTGTCTGGATTGACGTTATTTACCTCATCAATCCGCCAATAGTAGGTTGTATCCCACAGGAGTTTTCCGGGGTCATAGCTCTCGGAACCGAGGTTTCTGGTGCCTTTGTACTCTGGTGAACTTGTATCGGCGTTTTTTACGGCATCTTTACCATCTCCGAAAAAGACCTGATGTGAAGCAGCATAGACTCCCGGTGACCAGGTAAGAGTCGGTGAATGCTTTACATCCACAGCGCCATTAGAGGGGTTAAGGCTCACGACGGCGCCTTGAGTAGTAAAGCTCCAGACGTCGCCTTTATACGTGGTGGGGGGGTCGAACTCATCGACCCGCCAGTAGTAGGTCTTGGCCAATTTAAGTGGACCGGGAGTGTAAGATGTACTTCCAAGGGGCATACCCACAGTGGCATTGTTGACATCATCAAAATTATTGCCGAAGTACATATAGTGCAGTTTTGAGCCGAAGCCTGTCTTCCAGCTGAGCCTGACATTCGGGTCTACAAGCTCGGCACCATCAGCCGGGCTTGAATTGTATGCGGTCTTGGGAGGAATACTAAAGCTCCAGACGTTACCTTTCCACGGGCTTTCCGGGTACATATCATTGACCTCGTCAACCCGCCAGTAGTAGGTCGTCCCTATAGTAAGGCCATCCGGGTAAGGAAAGCCGGGAAATCCAACAACATAATACGTAGAAGGCTGGTTGTCCTGGAATGCGCTCTCGGCGCCGGCAATCACATCGTCTAAATTATCAGCGAAGTACACATCGTGCGAGAGTGCATAAGCTCCGGGATTCCAGCTAAGGCTCACCCAAGTATCGGCAAGTATGGCACCATTAGACGGGCTGGGATTAGCGGCGATGAAATTTGTCGGTCCAATCACAGGCGATATATACTGGCCGGAGATGATTTCTGGGCCTGCTCCAATACCTGGGCCTCCCCATCCAACAGCTACGCCGTCGCCACCGGTCCCTTCCTTAAACAACACATCGACATAGTACTTCTGACCGGCTTCGAGCCTGACGGGGTCGGATTTCTGGTCATTAGGGAATTTGGCCCACTCGCGTGCGCCGGTCCACTCGGTGCCGGGCACCTGGCACATCATAACCACGTTGGATGAGTCGAAATTCGTGCTCAACCAAAATTGGCTGCCGTTGTCGCCGGTAATCCAGAATGTGTAATCACCGGTGGCTGGCGGGTAGATGTAACCTTGAAGCCTGGCTCCATAGTTGTCTACGTCACCCTGCCAAAGATTTGCCGGCTTCGTTCCTTGCGGCAACTCCACAGAATCCACCATTGCGCTGCCGGTAGGATTGTCCGGAAAGTTTGGATTGTTGACAAGGTCGGTTACTGCGTTGCCACCCCCTATGTCGAACCACCATTCGAGCAGAAACTCGCCGGTAGGCTGGCCGCCGGTGTTCCCAACTATCCCCAACACCGAAACAAAAAAAGCCAAATAAATCGATTTTTTACACATAATAGTCCTCCTTAAAAAAGTTAAAAATACAAGCGACTGATAATAATTTTTGCACTCGCTACATATAATCTATATCCACCAGGTCATTTTTTGATTTGATACCACCTCCTTCTTTCAAGAGACCAATATTAGCTGTTAATTAAAATATAGATTCTTTCAGCAAACAAATTTATTTATATCAAATTAGGGGTCTTTCCGTCAAGGAAAATCTCTAAATTATGCGCTGGTAAACCTTTTTTATCGTACTATACAATCCGGTTCGATGTATAGCTTACAAATAACACTTGAGTATGGATTGAAAAAGTCAATTATATTCTGAAGGGGTTCCCTTTATGGTCGATGCCACTCTGGCTGGGGGCTGCGGCGACTTCAGATTGGAATTCCTTATCGCAAGGGTTGTAAACTTCAGATTGGGCTTGAGTTATAGTTATCACTATGATATGTATAAAAGAAGAGCAAAATTATTTCCTATGATGTGTTTAAGGTCATTATTAGAACGGCTACACCATGTCTGATCAGCATAGTGATAGCAGCAATAAGTTATCCCCAAACAAGCTAACGCGCAAGAAGCGAAGCAGCAAGCCAGACCGTTCACGTAAAATAGCGCCCGACAAATATGCTGGACGCAAGAAAGAAGAGCAGCAAAGAAACAAACAAGGAGCGCCACCAAAACAAGTTAAGGGATGGCGTCTGTGGCTGTTTCGTGTTATTGCGAGTACTGTTTGTCCAGCTTTACTTTTGTTGTCGTTGGAGATTACCCTGCGCATAGTCGGCTTCGGGTATCCAGCCACATTGTTCGTCGAAACAGAAAGAAAAGAAACTTTGACTACCAATGAATGGTTTGTCTGGTTTTACCACAAGCAGAGAAGTACCAGACCTCATCCGTGCCTGGTTTCGGCCACGAAGCCCGAAAACACGATTCGCGTCTTTGTCTTGGGAGAATCCGCGGCGATGGGCACACCGGACCCTTCTTTCGGCTTTGGGAGAATACTTGAGGTCATGCTGCAACGGTATTTCCCAAATCATCAGGTGGAGGTGGTTAATGCAGCCATGCGGGCAATTAACTCGCACATTATTGTCCCCATATCGCGCCAGTGCGCAGGGTTGAAGCCGGACCTCTTTGTCGTTTACATGGGAAACAACGAAGTAATGGGGCTGTACGGACCAGAAACTTTCTTGGGTCGATATCCGATTCTCATTTCTGCGCTTCATCAGGTCAAGCAGACTCGAATTTGCCAACTGCTCAGAATCGGGATAAAATGCGGTTTATCGGCCTTCCTACCCAAAGAAGATACCCAGACAATGGAATTCTACAGGCAACATAGAATTGCTTTGGATGACCCGAGAAGACAAGCTGTTTATCGCAATTATCGAGATAATTTGGTGCAAATCTGTGACAATGGACTTGAGTCAGGGGCAAGCATGCTTATTTTGACAGTTCCTGTTAATCTGCGAGATTGTCCTCCACTCGCTTCGCTGCATCGCAAGGGTTTGACAAGTCAAGACCTTCATCAGTGGGAATCCTTTTACCATGATGGAATTGAGCATGAGAATAAACAGAACCTTGTAGAAGCTATAGCATGTTATCTCAAAGCGGCAGCGGTTAACAGTCATTACGCTGAATTGCATTTTCGTCTTGGAAGATGTTATTTAGCGACCGGCGAACCAAAAGCCGCAAAAGAGCATTTTTCCCTCGCGAGGGACTGGGATGCACTACAGTTCCGAGCAGACTCACGCTTTAATCAAATAGTGCGTCAAGTTGCCGAAGAGCATGGCAGCAAGAAGGTCTATCTCGTCGATGCTGAAAGCGCATTTTCAGTCAGTGACCGATGTCGGGATGGCGTTCCGGGCAGCGAGTTATTTTATGACCACGTCCATTTTCAGTTCGAGGGGGACTACGAGCTGGCAAAGGTCATCCTACCGACGGCAATTCACGCTCTCCAACAAGATCAAGGTCTTTTTCCTTCGTCTTCAACCTGCATCCCGTCACGTGATGAATGTTCAAGAAGATTAGCTTTCACTGCGTGGGATAAGGTTAATACTGCTGCCGCTATGGTAAAAATGACTGCCCGGCCTCCCTTCACGGACCAGCTCGACCATTCCTTTCGCCAATCCCGTGCCGAACAGGAAATTTCACAGGTTATGAGCCGTGTTGACGAGAAATTCGTCAGCGAGGTTCTTCAAGCCTACCATGATGCGATCCGGACTAATCCGGATGACTGGCATCTCCGTTACAACTTGGGTACCTTCTTTTACCAACTGGAACGGTTCCCAGAAGCGGTGGAACACATTGAATATGTCGTGAACACCTTTCCGCACGTCAGTCCCTACCGGACTCTCCTCGGTTATGCCCTGGCGCGAGCAGGTTACCTCGACCAAGCAATAGTTCATTTTCGTCAGGTCTTGGAACGTGACGCACAGTACGAGCCGGCTAAAGAAGCGCTAGATTGGTCGCTTCAGCAAAAAAGAGAACGGGCGGTTCCGACGCTTCGGCCCTGATAACCAGACTTGATAAGGGGAGCATAAACCTTACAAGAAGCTGCCGCTCACGCCCTATGTGATGCCAAAACAAGTGTTCTCTGCCGTTACCGCCCAAAACAAGAGGGCCCATACCGAATCATTCAGCATAGGCCCCGAGTTCATACAAATCTGCAATATCAACTACACAATTAATTGCAGCTTGCTATTTACGGTGCTGCAGGCTCTGGAACATATAGACGAATATCGTCGAAGTACATCGTACCAGAACCGCCGGCGACCGGATTCTTCTTAT
>CAZJYC010000129.1:0-4409 GCA_964550165.1 uncultured Eubacteriales bacterium | reverse complement strand
ATCCGGTCATAGAGATATCAGCAGTTCCCCCTTGACCTAAAAGAAATACAGAGAAAATCGATGGGCTAAGCGGCCTTGACAGACAGGAGGATATGCATTACATTGTAATACGAGGAAAGGTCCAATGAGTCAAACGATAACTGTAAGAATCCCTGATGATTTGCAGAAAGACCTGAAGGAAATCAGCAAAAAGGAAGGGATACCCGTCAGCGACTTGGTTCGAGAATCTCTTAAAAAATATGTTTTGCTCTATCGATTCCGTAAATTGCGGGAAATAGTTCTTCCTTTTGCCGAGGCACAGGGTATTTTGACGGATGAAGATGCCTACAAGCTGATTTCATGAAAATCCTGTTCGACACGAATGTTATTTTTGCTGGCTTTGCCACCCGCGGTCTGGCGCAAGCGGTGTTTGAACTTTGCCTGGGAAAACACACAATCATTATCAGCGAGAGCATTTTATCCGAACTGTCTTCCCATCTCAAAAAAAAGTTGAAAATGCCGCAAGAAAAGGTGAGATTGATTATTGACTATCTAAGAGAAAGCTGTTTGCTTGGCGAAGAAGCTTCGATCAAGAAAAGCGCCTGCCGAGATAAGAAGGACATCCACATACTCGGATTAGCTGAAAAAATGCGGCCGGATTTTATCGTCACAGGCGACATGGATCTTCTGGTTTTAAAGAAATATCGGACAACCTCCATTGTGAATCCGAGAGAATTCTGGGAAAAAGAGAAAAGAAGAAAACGCTGAAGACCGCCAAACCCTGCCCGGCCCGGCTCAAATTTCAGGTCGTCATGGAAGTCGTCAAAGCTGAGATCGACTTCCTGGCAAAGGTCCGCAGCCGCTCCTGCCTTATGTAAAATTTCTAATGCAAATTATTGCAACAACGCAAATTATTAATCAGTCGCCTTTGGGGATGAAACGGGGGGTGAATTTCTTAAGGATAAAAAGGGAAAATTGCCTAAAAAAATTTGGAATTGAATTCTAGTTATTTTTACTTGCCTCTGGAATTCTTTATCCTGCTCAGATATTTGGCGTCAGGGGATAAGAATTTCGTTTTCTGCTGCGCTGGTGAGATGAGTGTCCACGCACCAATTTTTCCTCATCCCTTTGGCGGGAATGATAAATTAATGAGACCGCTAGATATCGCTTTTTTCGGTTACCTGACCGCCGATCAGCTGCTCGGGCGCCATGTAGGCCAGCGTGCCGGACCCGCCATCGGAAATCTTCTGCTCTGCGGCCAGCCGTGCGAGGCCGAAATCGGTGATCCGGTACCGGCCGGCCAACACATTTCCAGGTAGAAACTGGCCCTGCATGAGAGAATCCCAGGAAGAAGTTCCGGAGTCGGAAGTCGATGGAGTGGTTGCTTCGGTGGGGCTTTCAATGGTTTTTGTGACAGAAACCTCCGCAGAACGGAGAGCAGCCCCACATTCTCTGCAGTATTTGGAGTCAGACGGATTGTCCGTTTGGCATTTCGGGCACTTGATAACCACGACTCACCGCTGAAATCAGTTGGCCAAAGAGTAAGATCGAATTCCAATTTAGTAAAATCAATAAAGAAAACGTTTAACAGGCAATTGACCTCGCCTTTTTGAATGTGATAAGCTCCAGCCGCTTGTGTATGCGCGAAAATTGAAGAAAAATTTTAGGGAAAAAGAAGAGGGATTGGGAAATGGATCGGAATGAAACGATGATCGGCAAAACCGTATCACACTACAAAATCACGGAAAAAATCGGGGAAGGCGGAATGGGTATCGTCTACAAGGCCGAGGATACCAGGCTGAAAAGGGCAGTGGCCTTGAAATTTCTGCACCCGGACCTAACCAGGGATACGGAGGTCAAAGAACGTTTCATTCAAGAGGCCCAGGCGGCCGCGGCACTGGATCACCCCAATATCTGCACGGTTTATGAGATCGATGAAGCCGAGGGCCATACATGTATCGCCATGGCTTATGTAAAGGGCCGAAGCCTAAAGGAAAAAATGGCGGCCGGGCCGCTTGAATGGGAGGAGGCTTTAGGCGTGATCTCTCAGGTCGCCGAAGGACTGCGTGCCGCCCATAAAAAAGGCATTACTCACAGGGATATCAAACCGGCGAACATCATGCTGACCGAAGAGGGGTTGGCCAAGATCATGGATTTCGGTCTGGCCAAACTGTCCTGGGGAGCCGACCTCACAAAGACAGCCACCGTCATGGGAACTGTAGCGTACATGTCACCCGAACAGGCCCGGGGAGAAAAGGTCGATCAGCGAACGGATATCTGGTCATTAGGATGTGTGCTTTACGAAATGCTGACTGGAAATCGTCCCTTCAAAGCCCCACATGACCAGGCAGCCATCTATTCGATATTGAACGAACAGCCCGAGCCGGTTTCACGGCTGCGCAAAGATTTGCCGGCGGACATAGAGAAGATACTCACAACATGCCTGCGGAAGGATCCCCGCAGCCGCTACGAGGATATGGAGGCTTTTCTCCTGGATTTGAACCTCGCCGCCCGGATGGATAAGACGCGGACTATACGTCCCCTTCCGGCCCAGCAGGAAACACCTTCCATTGCCGTTCTGCCCTTCGTGAATATGAGTGCCGATCCCGGGCAGGAGTATTTCTGCGACGGCTTAGCTGAGGAACTGATCAACTCATTGACCAAGATCAAAGATACCAAAGTGGTTGCCCGGACCTCCGCCTTTGCCTTTAAGGGTAAAACAATCGATGTCCGCGAGATCGGACGGAAGCTGAATGTCGAAAAAGTCCTCGAAGGAAGCGTCCGCAAGTCGGGAAATAAGCTTCGGATCACTGCACAGCTTATCAATGTCGCGGACGGCTACCACCTGTGGTCCGAAAAATTCGACCGCGAAATGGAAGATATCTTCACCATTCAGGATGAAATTTCCCTGGCTATCGTGGATAACCTCAGAGTCAAGTTGCTGAAAAAAGAAGAGGAAGCGCTGTTGAAGCGCTATACCGAAGACGCGGAGGCTTACAATCTTTATCTGAAAGGGATCTATTTCTTGAGGATGTACACAGCCGAAGGATTTCAGGAAGCCATCAAATATTTAGAGCTGACACTTCAAAAGGATCCCAATTATGCCCTCGCCTATTACGGCCTGAGCGAAGTGTTCTATGCCATCTCCTACTGGGGAAATGTTCCTCCGCACCAGGCTTATCCTAAAGTAAAGGAATTTGCGAAAAAGGCCCTGGAAATGGACGAAGAAATCGGCGAGGCCCATGCTTCCCTGGGCTTGGTGCATACATTTTATGATTGGGATTGGAAAGCGGCCGAAAAGGAGCTGACCAAGGCCCTCGAGTTGAATCCCAGTTCGGCTATTATCCATATGAGTTATTCCTGGTTTCTGACCCTCACAGAGAGACACCAAGAAGCTATAGCCGAAGCCAAAAGGGCCCAGGAACTCGATCCTTTATCCCCCCTCATCGTTTCCCACATCGGGCTGGCTTGTATATGGGGCCGACAGTTCGACCAGGCGGAGAAGGAGCTTAAAGCGGGGATGATCCTGGCCCCGGATTTCTTCCTGATGCATTACTATCTGGGACTGGCTTACCGCGGAAAATCGCTGCGCCAAGAGGCCCTTGTCGAGTATGAGAAGGCCGTGGATCTTTCGGGAGGAGCCCCCTGGCCGGCGCTGATTTTGGCCACCAACTATTTCGAAAACGGCTTGGTGAATCAAGGAGAGAGCCTCCTCCAAAGCCTGGAGCAGAGAGCGCTTAAAGATTATATGCCTTCGCTGGGATTTTCCTATATTTACTTTATACGTAACGACCTGGATAAGGCCTATTACTGGTTAGAGAGGGCCTGCGGGGAAAGAGACAATTTTCTTCCCTGGTGTGCGATTATCCCCATCCAGGAATATCAACTGTTCAACCATCCGCAGTTGAGGCCGTTATTCCAGAAATGCGGGTTGATTCGATAAAAACGGTGCGATATCGATCGAATCTTTTCCAGCTTTTCTGTATCCGCAAGGTCCTGTTTTCTTCCCGATTTGCTTTTACATCTGATTAAATCTTTCTTCGATATGAAATTGACGTTGACATCCCCATAACGGCCTACTACCCGGTTTGGTCAAATCAAAATCTGAAAATCCGAAATCCTTTTCCATCTATCATGTTAAATCATATTCGAAGTGATAGAGATTTGCTCTTGTTGTTTGATCCTTTCGTTGCTCCTCTTTCTGTGCTAATGTGGTATAAGCAAAATCTTCTGCGCGAGGAAACTCTTCGGCATGTTATTCGCGAGGAACTATCAACATATGGTAAAAAATCCAAGGCGAAATGAAGCTCTGATCTTCACTTTTTGCCTGGTGATTTATTGCAGATCCACAATCACATTACTGTGTTAGAATTATAAAAATCTAAAGATCCCTAAAGCTTTTTCAAATCCTCAGACCGGTCAGAATGGAC
>CAZJYC010000128.1:0-4425 GCA_964550165.1 uncultured Eubacteriales bacterium | reverse complement strand
GACGGAAACCAGCGCCTCCCTTCCTCACTCTATCAAATCCCTTTTCTCATCACGGAAAAAAAGATGCTTCCGATTTTTTCTAGGAATCAGAGAGGCAATTTATATATAATGAATTGATTGGTTACGAATGGGAAATTACAGATATTGATTCTCTTCTATTTTGTTGGACGAAGGAGATATGAGTAACAAAAATCCTCTCAGAGATGACTGCGCTCCCCTTCAGGTTTTTAACGCCGTTCCCTCGCAGCTCTTCTCGGCGGCTGCGGAACTCGCTCCGCTCAGACATCCTCGCCGCCCGACTCCGTCGGGTTCCCTCGAAGAGCAGTTCGGGAAGGCTAAACCTTCAATGGTCGATTCGGCCATCTCTGAGAGGTTCTTAGATAAGCCACATAAAATGGAAGATAGCCAATATATTTTAACAAGATAGCTTAAGAGCGCAAGGTCAATTATGGTCGTCAAAAAGATCTCACGATTAAAAGAATCTGCCATAAAAGCTTTTTTCTTTGCCAATGGAACCATCGCCATTCTTGCCTTGATAGGGATATTCGGCATTCTTCTTTACACCGCCATTCCAGCTTTTAGAGAAATCAACGTCCTCGAATTCCTCAGCGGCAAAAAATGGGACCCGACGTCTCCGGAAAAAGCTGAGTACGGCATTCTTTCGATGATCGTCAGCACTCTGATGGTGACTGTCGGTGCGCTTGCTCTCGCCATTCCGGTTGGCATTGGCGTTGCCGCCTATCTTTCCGATGTCGCTCACTGGAGAGTCAGAGAAATTTTAAAGCCCGTCATCGAAATTCTGGCTGGAATTCCTTCGGTTGTCGTTGGATTCCTGGGCATTATCCTTTTCGGGCCGCTCATCTCAAAAATTTTCTACACCAGCCATGGGCTGAATGCCGTCAACGGGAGCGTGCTTCTGGCCATCATGGCTCTGCCGACAATCATCAGCATCTCAGAGGATTCTCTGAATGCTGTTCCCCTCGCTTACACCGAAGCTTCCCTGGCCCTCGGCGCTTCCCGCTGGCAGAATCTCGTTCGGGTCAAAATTCCCGCAGCACTTTCTGGAATCATCGCTGCCTGCATGCTGGGCATGGGCCGGGCGATCGGAGAGACGATGACTGTGCTCATGGCCACCGGCAATGCCCGTGCCTTTCCCCATGGATTCTTGGACTCAATCAGGACGATGACCGCCAACATTGCGATTGAACTCGGAGAAGTGCCTTATTACACCACTCACTATTACGCCCTCTTCGCCATCGGCCTGGTCTTATTCCTCATGACCTTTATCGTCAATCTTGTCGCAGACATCATACTCCATAAATTCCAGGAAAGAGAGCTATGAGAAAGAAGGTCTTCCAGTTTATAGGCTTTTTTATCCTGCGGGCCTGTATTTACCTGGTTCTGGCTGTGTTGCTCCTCTTTCTCTATGACATCCTGAAAAAAGGAGGCGGGGCCATCTCCTGGGAATTCCTCACCGCGGCTCCCCGCCGCGGCATGACCCAAGGCGGAATTTTTCCTGCGATCGTGGGCACTTTTCTGGTGACAATGGTCACGGCTGTCTTAGCCATTCCTTTGGGGATGTCTGCTGCTATCTATTTAAATGAATATGCCAAACAGACACGGCTCACCCGCATCATCCGCCTCTCCATAAGGAACCTGTCCGGCGTGCCTTCTATCGTTTACGGGCTTTTTGGCGTCATTCTCTTTGTCAACATCCTCCGCTTCGGAACGTCTGTCCTTTCGGCGGGGTTGACTCTGGGCCTTCTCACCCTTCCCTGGACAATCACAGCCAGCGAGGAGGCTTTAAAGACCATCCCCAATTCCTACCGGGAGGGGTCTTTAGCCCTGGGCGCCACCAAATGGCAGGCTATCCGGACAAATGTCCTGCCTTATGCCATTCCCGGAATGCTGACCGGAATGGTTCTGGGTCTGGCCAGAGCTGCGGGCGAAACTGCTCCCATCATGTTTACCGGAGCAGCGTTTTATTTGCCTTATCTTCCCAAGTCATTGGGAGACCAGTTTATGGCCCTTCCCTATCATCTCTACATCATGGCCACTCAGCATCATGCCATTCTGCAGGTCCGGCCTCTAGCCTATGGCACAGCCCTCGTCCTGATCGCACTTGTTTTGGGAATGAACATGGTTGCCGTCATCATCCGCTATCGGTTGAGAAGAAAGCGAAGGGGGTAGGGATGGAACTCAAAGCCAAGATAGAAACGAGAAATTTGAACTTCTATTACGGAGAAAAACAAGCCCTGAAAAATGTCAACATCATCTGTGCTGAACACCGTGTCACGGCCATCATCGGGCCTTCAGGTTGTGGCAAATCCACATTTGTCCGGGCTCTGAACAGGATGAATGACATCCTTCCCGGTACCAGGGTCGAAGGCGAAATTATTCTGGATGGAGAAAATATCTTATCCCCAAAAATAGATGTCGTCGATCTGAGACGAAGAGTCGGGATGGTGTTTCAAAAGCCCAATCCCTTCCCCAAATCCATCTATGATAATGCCGCTTACGGCTTGAGAATAAACGGCTTGAAAGATAGAATGAGAATCGATAAGATCGTGGAAAAAAGCCTGAGGGAGACCGCCCTCTGGGATGAGGTGAAGGACAGGCTGAGAGAAAATGCCTTCACTCTATCAGGAGGACAGCAGCAAAGACTGTGTATTGCCCGTGCTCTGGCCGTCGAGCCTGAAGTCATCCTTTTCGATGAGCCATGCTCGGCCATCGACCCCATTGCCACGGCCAAGATCGAGGATCTCATTCAGAAACTCAAGCAAACCTACACCGCTGTCATTGTCACTCACAACATGCAGCAGGCCGCACGCGTCTCTGACTATACGGCTTTTCTGATGCTCGGAGAGCTCATCGAATTCGACAAAACCGAAAAAATATTCACCAATCCTTCCCAGAAGCTGACTGAGGATTACATCACCGGGAGGTTTGGATGATAAGAAGGAAATGCTTTATCTTTTTGTTCGGAGACTAAAATCTAAGAAGAGATCCAGGAGGCTGGTATGGAGAGGCAATTTGATGAAGAATTGAAGACGTTGAAAGAGAGGCTATTGTATATGGCGACTCTGGTTGAAGAGTCGATCGCCATGGCCATCAAAGGTCTCAAGGAGCGTAATGAAGACCTTGCCCAGGAGGTTCTTAAGAGAGAGGAGTCCGTCAACCTTCTCGACATAGAAATTGATGAGCTGTGCATGAGACTATTCGCTCTGCGGCAGCCTTTAGCCAGCGATTTAAGGTTCATCAGCTCGGGAATGAGGATAGGAATCGAGCTGGAACGGATGGGCGATCTGGCCGTGAACATTGCCGAGCGGACGTTGGATTTGCTCAAACATCCTATCTTAAAGCCTCTGATCGACATCCCCAGGATGGCCGCCTTGGCCCAGAAAATGGTGAGAGACTCCCTCACAGCCTTCATCAACGGTGATGAGAAGCTGGCCCGATCGGTCTGCGAAAGGGATGATGAGGTTGATTCGCTCAATGACCAGATCTTACGCGAGCTTTTAACCTACATGATGCAGGATCCATCGACCATCGGCCGCGCTGTCGGCCTGATTTTGGTCGGCCGCCATCTGGAAAGAATCGCCGACCATGCCACCAACATCGGCGAGGATGTCATCTATCTTGTCAAAGGAAAGACAATCAAGCATCATATCGAAGAGAAAGGAGGCGCGGCTGAATCAAAAACAGGAAGAGGATGAAAAATCATGAAGCTGATCGCCATCCTGGATGACGAACCGGATATTGTGGAGCTCGTTTCCCTTCATCTAGAGAATGCTGGCTTCAAAGTCCGGGGCTTCCTCGACGCAGAGAAATTCCTGAAATTCCTGGACAAACAGAAGCCTGATCTCATCATCTTGGATTTGATGCTCCCTGGTGCCGACGGGTTTGAAATCTGCAAATACTTAAGAAGGAAAGAGGAGCTCTCCTCCATTCCCATCATCATGCTCACGGCCAAACGCGAAGAATCGGATAAAGTTCTGGGCCTCGAGCTGGGCGCCGACGACTATGTCACCAAGCCTTTTTCGGCCAAGGAACTGGTAGCACGGATCAAAGCGATCCTGCGCCGGCCAGTCCCGAAGGAAGAAGCAAGGTCCATCACCATCGGTGATATTCTGGTTTTGAATTTAGAAAAATTTGAGGTCCTGGTGGAGGATAAAAAAGTCCCTTTGACCGCGACAGAATTCAGAATTTTAAAGCTCCTGGCTTCGAGAAGAGGCTGGGTCTTTACCCGGGAACAGATTCTTGACAATCTCTGGGGACACGAAAAAATAGTCCTGGACAGGACAATCGATGTCCATGTCAAAAATTTAAGAGAAAAGCTTGGCAAGGCCGCCAGGTTTATCAAGAACATAAGAGGCATTGGCTACAAACTGGAAGAATGAAAAGATCTCTATTTTTTAAAATATT
>CAZJYC010000127.1:0-4466 GCA_964550165.1 uncultured Eubacteriales bacterium | reverse complement strand
GCGTTTGAATATACCGCCCCTTACACCGAACCAGGGATAAACGGATACATAGACCCCGACAAAAACTGGCGACATGCCAATCCGCAGGACCCCAATGCGGTTATAAATCCGATATTCAGGGGCTGGGCTATAGAGGTGATAAGCTATCAGCCTGCACCGGGATTAGCGGCTCAATGGTCAGACCCGAATATGGCTTTAGGGCCGGTTACCGGCAGTAATGTAGATGTCGTCAGCTTAGGTGATTTAAGCCAGCAGCAAATCGAACAAGGTGTGCCACCGGGTCAAATAACCTTGCTGTTCAGCGAACCAATTCGTCAGAAAAGCGGCTATGATTTTGCTGTTTTCGAGAATGGTTTTATATCAAGTGCAAACTGGGACGCTAACTTAGTAGCCGGACAGATGTTTACTGAATTAGCATACGTTGAGGTGTCTTCCAACGGAGAGGATTTTGTCAGATTTCCGGCGGTTTCTTTGACAAGCGAACCTGTTGACTTTTTGTTCGGCACCATTGATACCAACCGCATCCATAATCTTGCCGGCAAGCATCCAAATGCTTATGGCACCTGCACCGGCACGCTGTTCGACTTGAAGGAAATCGCCGATGACCCAAAGGTTGTCTCTGGCCTTGTCGATATCAACGACATAAGATATGTGCGAATAGTGGATATACCCGGCGGTGGAGATTTTTACGACGAGGCGGTGCTGCACATAGACCCCAAAACCTGGCCTGCCTGGGATTACTATGCGAATAATCATCCGATTTATGACGCCTGGGATACATCATCGGTGCCACTACATCCTTCGGGCGGCTTTGATTTGGAGGCAATAGGGGTCCTGAAAGAACAAAAGTACAGTGCCGATATCGACTTGAATGGCGTGGTTGATGTGTTTGACTTTGAGCTGCTCATCGGGGCTTTTAATAGTCACTTTGGTCAGCCGAAGTGGATAGCAAGATGCGATTTGGCAGAGCCGAAGGACTTAGTCGTTGACATTTCTGACGTTGCTGTCTTCATTGAACAATGGCAAAAAAAGGAACAATGGCGATATTGACGATATTCTCGATGCTCGATACTCGATACTGGATGCTCAATACTCGACGAGTTACGAGTATCAAGAATCGAGCATCGAGATTGCGAGATGCTTTCACACTGGTTGAGATATTGGTAGTGATATCGGTGATTGCCTTGCTAACAGGGATATTGCTGCCGGCGTTGTCCGCGGCGAGGTCCGGGACGCAGGGTTTGGTCTGCAAATCTAATCTTCGCCAGCTTCTGATAGCAAGTATCAGCTATGCCACTGAAAACGATGATTTTTATGTTCCGGCGGCGAGTGATATGTGGGACGGCGGCGGCTTGCACCGCTGGCACGGTGTTAGGGATTCTCTCGATGAGCCATTTGAGGCGAGCAGAGGGCCCTTGGTCGGCTATCTGGCTGACGGCCGGGTCAAAGAGTGTCCGACAAAAGTGAGTTTTGTAAAGTGTCAGGATTGGAATACAAACTTTGAACGGGGCTGCGGCGGCTACGGCTACAATATGACTTATATAGGCAGCCGTACGTGGCAATGCGGTATTAACACCATACAAGCGTGGAAAGATACCTATGCCCGGACGACGTGTATGACGGAGATAGCCGGTCCGGGTGAGACGTTGATGTTTGCAGATACGGCGATGGCTAATGACAGAAGAACTCTGATTGAATATTCTTTTGCTGAGCCGCCTTTTACCGTCTATAACGGGCAGGCCGTGACGAGCTTTTATATGTCACCATCTATCCATTTCAGGCACAGGGGCCGTGCGAATATCGGCTGGGCCGACGGTCACATCGAGCCGCGCGAAATGGCGGATATGGGTTATAAAAATGTCTATGGTGTTGATACTGCCGATATGAAATTGGGGTGGTTTGAGCCGATAAATAACACGCCGTTTGACCTGGAATAAAAGACATAAAGTCAAACACAAAATACAAAATTCGATATTGTAGCTCCGCCAATGTCGTAATCCACAATCATTTATCGTTGTAAAAAGGGCTTCTACCGAATGTTCCGGTAGAAGCCCCACGCTGATACAAAACTACTATATCAACTATATCAACAGCACAATTTTAATTGCCCCTTAAATTCCGGCTTACTGTGCCGGTCGATACAGCCGAATATCGTCAAAGTACATTGTACCTGAACCGCCTGCTATCGGATTCTTCTTGTTACCAAGACCGATGGCGAGGGTATTGACATTGGCGAGGTTCAGGCCCTGGTCGGCAAATGCCTGCAGGTCGATAGTCCATCGGGTCCACCTTTCGAGCTGCGCTGCATTAGGATTATCGTGAGAGACCACTGCACTGCCATTTAGAGCAACATACAAGGTCTCAGCAGCATTAGACGCATCACCGTGGAACCAAAGTGACAATACTCCAACACCTTCCTCAGTCCAGTCTCGTCGGGAACTCAACGTCCTCTCTACCTCTGAATATTTGAGCTTTCCCTGCTGATTGTTATCGTAGAAGAACGGCATCGACTTTCCGCCTCCGTGTACGGTAGTCTCCTCCATATAAGAGCCGGTGGTTTCGTCGCCGACCATAGAGCCGGTTCCATTACCGGCATAGGCCGGTTCAGTACCATGCGCGGCATAGCCAAGCCCATCTTTCCATACCCACCATATTTCATTGTTGCCAATGTCGTAGGATTCAAAATCATCTATGGTAATGAAGTCGATTACCTTGAAGGTCCATACATTGCCTTTGCTGATTGTCTGGTCGTTATTATACTCGTCAATACGCCAGTAGTAAGGCCCTCCGCCCCATTCAACATCGGGCGGATTATAGCTTGTAGCATTTTGACGGCCTCGATATATGCCGGTCGTATCGGATTCATCGGCATTGACAACGGCGTCTCTATCGGTTCCGAGATAAACATCATGCTGAGATGCGTTATCTCCCGGCGACCAGCTAAGGGGCTTTGCGTCCTTGATGTATGGTGTTGAGCCATTACTCGGCTTCGGACCCCAGGCAAGTAATGGGTCACCTCGCATAGTTTCGATAATCTGTGCTGCCGACAACACGTAGTTATAGACCCTCACGTCGTCGAGCAAGCCTGAATAGTAGCGCTCGTTATCGTTAGGCCTGCCCAGCCTGACGCGGCCGGAGAAATTGAAGTTGTTGCCCGTGTGATTGACTGATGCCGCCAGGCCGCCATCCAGATACAGATTTACCTGACCATTGGTCTGCCACGTTGCTGCAACATGGTGCCAGGCGTCGTCATTCAAGGCCGATGTTTCTACACTAACATCTGTTGGGCCCTCGATGTAGAATTCGACCACACCGCCGTTCTCCACATTGAGGTGCAGCTCGTTCTGGTCGCCATAGCCGTTGCCGCTGGTACCATCAGAGCCGTAGAAAATCATGCCTCTGGTCGATTGTGTGGTTTTGAGCCAGGCGCATACGGAGCCTTTGTCCGAGCCGACAAAGCCGGTTGGTAGTTCAACGTAGTCTCCTCTACCATCGAGGTTTAGGGCATCGCCTATCTGGCCGGCTATCCACTGCGGGTCGCCTTGGAGCGTACCATTGTTGCCGTGGCCTGACCAATCGAAGGCGGTAGAACCGGGACCTTCATCAAGTTTCCACCAGGCGATAAGGTTGGGATTGGTAATGGGAATAACGGGTAAGGTTCTGAAACTCCAGACATCGCCTTTATGCTTGGTGAGACCATCGAACTCATCAATTCGCCAGAAGTAAAACTTTTCCAATTCAAGGGGGCCGGGATTATAGGTTGTGGTTGCCTGAGGCAGCCCCACAACGGCATTATTCACATCATCAAAACTGTTACCAAAGTACACGTGGTGCAATTTCGCACCGAAACCTGCCGTCCAGCTAAGCTTTACATCCGTCTTCTCAAACTTGGCGCCGTCAGGCGGGTTGGGATTATAGGCGATTTTGGGAGGAACGGTAAAGCTCCAGACAGGGCCTTTCCACGGACTGTTTGGGTCCAGGTCGTTGACTTCATCGATTCTCCAATAGTAAGTTGTGCCGGGAACAAGACCCTCGGGATAAGGCATTCCGGGAAATCCGACAATAAAATATGTCTGGGCCTGGTTGCCCTGGAAAGTGCCGCCGGTTCCGTCGTTCACGTCGTCGAAATTTTCGCCGAAATATACATCGTGTGAGACAGCGAAATCTCCGGGTTTCCAGCTAAGGTTGAGCCAGGTATCGAGATGTATGGCGCCGTCAGCCGGGACAGGTCTCGCAGCCAAGGCCTTCTCTCCGAGATAAGGCGGGACATAGTCACCCTCGTAGAATCTTACACAATCTATCCAGAAATCACCGGGTGCGTAAGCTATATGGAACGTGATGGTCGCCGGTCTGACGTCCTCGGCAAAAACAGGAGTTGTTACGCTGAACTCCGTCCATTCTTCAGTCATGGTGAAGGACTGCTCACCATATCCCGGCCATGGGTCTTGTCCCAGCTCCGGCTTGAA
>CAZJYC010000126.1:0-4497 GCA_964550165.1 uncultured Eubacteriales bacterium | reverse complement strand
TCTTTCTATCAAGTATTTTTTTTCGTCACGGGAAAAAAGATGCTTCCTCGAGAAATCCTCGAATTGGCAAAAAAGCATTTCCTGTGTTAGTTTTTGTGCGGCTTAAGAATTTATAAGAAGTTTGGGAAGTAGGGATAAAAAAATTTTTTATCAAGAATTCACGCCCCTTTCATCGAGAATCATCTCAGCTCCGGATGGTCGGTGGATCTGTCTATGAAAGAGTGTCCGCTTTGTGGCAAATGCCTGGACGACCATTTGCAGCATTGCCCCGAGGATGATTCTTTATTGAGAGCCTCGATCGAGGGGCCCTCCCTCGTCGACAGGAAATATCTCCTGCTGCGCTGCCTGGGGAAAGGCGGTATGGGCTCTGTTTATCTAGCCCAACACGTGGAACTCCAGAAAAATTTTGCATTGAAGCTCATCCAGCATTCAGCGCTTTCAGCCCCTCAGTATCTGGCGCGTTTTCGAAACGAAGCCAAAGCGCTGGGCAAACTGCAGCACCCCAACATCGTCCATGTGACCGATTATGGAATAGACCATCGAAACGGCGGCCTGCCCTATCTGGTGATGGAATACTTGAGGGGAGAAACCCTGGTCATTTCTTACACGAAAACAGCCTGCTCTTCCCTCCATCCCTTCTTCAGAAAATCCCTCCATTCCAAAGGAGCTCGACCAAGCCCTGCTCATGCCCCTCAAAGATGAGCCTGATAAGAGGCCTGAAAAAGCGATGGACGCAGTCCATCTTCTCCAAAAAGCTTACGCCAGGTACAGATACAGGCTATGGCGGTGCACAGAAGTGCCGAAGAGAACCTGGATGACAGCCGGCCTGACTTTTATTCTTTTTTTGCTTTTTTTCATTCTGAGCGGTCTTCCGGTTTTTAAGAATCTCGAGAATTTTCTCATAGACTTGCGCTTTCGGGCGCTCCCCCTGCACCCTCCTGCAGAATCGATAATTCTTGTTTCTATCGATGAATCAACTCTCCAGGCCGACCCGACTCTTCTGGTCAACAAGGCGGACGAGATGGGAATCTTGCTCCAGCGCGTGCTGGAAGCCGGCGCTCAAGGTGTAGCCTTTGACTTTCTCCTGCCGGAGAGCTGGGGCAGGTCAGAAAGTTTTGCCAAGCTCATCCTGAATAACCAGGAAAAGTTTGTTCTGGCCAGCTTTATTAAAGAGGATGGCAGCCTTCTGGGAACAGAGTGTCTCAAGGGATTGATCATGGCCGCCCTCGGCTCCAAGGAGGACGCCGCAAAACTTTTTGGATTTCTGAACATGTTGCCTGACCCAGACGGACGGATTCGCCGCGCTCGACCCGGATTCAAGGACCAGGAAGGCCAGGTCATCTTATCGATGCCTTCCAGAGCCTATCGCTTATTGACCCGAAAGGACTTGACCTCAAAACAGATGGAACAGCCGTTATGGATTGATTATTCGACCGATTGGACAAAGTTTAAAAGAATTTCCTACGGAGAATTGCCGGATGTCTTAAGCCAAAAACCGGATTCTTTTCGCCAGAAAATGGTGCTTGTCGGTGGAGAGTACGAAGGCTCTCAGGATTTTCACAGGATTCCAAAGAGGCCGGGCTTTGCAGATGAAATATCAGGACTCCTTGTCCAGGCATTGGCCCTGAACACCCTGCTGCAGGGCAGGCCGATTCATGAGGTGCAGGGTCTCCTGGCGTTCTTGCCAGCAGCCCTCCTTTTTGTGATTTTTGCGATTATTTTTTTAACACGACGCAGAGTCTTATCGTCCGCTATTGTACTCATCGACCTCCTCTTCAAGCTCAAGGAAAAAGATCCATCGCAGGGGTACATCGAGGAGTCTTTTCATGCGGCTGAGAGGGCAAAGTCAAGGGCTTTTTTAGAGCTTTTGGCCGAGACCAAGGTCGACCTTGCTTCAGGAATTTCGCAGGAAATGGGCAAGGAAGAGATAAACTTCCAAAGACAGTTGACGGCCATCCAACAACAGCTCCTGGATCCTGAAGTCAAGGACAAGGAGAGCCTGTACAAGGAATTGCAATCTGTGGAATCCCGATACAGCGATTTTGTCAACGAACTCCGGAAGAAAAATCCGCATTATGCCTCCGCAGTTCATCCCGAGCCCTATTCCCTGAACCAAGCTCAGAGCCAGCTTCTGGATAAAAATACTTATCTCATTGAATTTTTTGTTGGGGAGGCCAATGCTTTTTTATGGGTGATATCGAAAGATAAGGTTATTTGGGTCCAATCCTTTCCCAGCGAACACGAAATTTTTAGAAAAGTCTCAGATTTTCAAACCCAGATCGCCCAGCGAAAAATAAACCTCGACTTCGGGTTAGGAAAAGAAATCTATGATGTCCTTCTCAGGGATGCCCTCAAACATATCCCTCTGTCCTCTCATCTCATCATCATCCCCGACGGACTTCTGCTGCGATTTCCCTTCGAAGCGTTGGCCGTGGAAGTCGAGGGGAAGACTCCAAAATATCTCCTGGAATATTACACCGTCTCCTACGCGCCCTCAGCTTCGGTGCTGGGAGAAGTAATGGCCCAGGAAAGGCCGGCGGTTGCCAGGCCAGCCGACGTGCTGGCCCTTGGCAATCCTGTGATTGAGGGTGAAGGAAAAACGGGCCAGGCTAGCGTTGAATATCTCAGGGCGAGCGCTCGCCTCCTGCCCCTTCCCTATACGGAGGAAGAGGTATTTTCTATCAGCGAAATCTATAAAAAGATAGGGAAAACGGCCGAGTCCTACGTGAGAGAAGAAGCCTTGGAAGAAGTGGTAAAATCAGGAAGGTCTGGCCAATTTAAAAATCTCCATTTCGCGACACACGGGTTCATCGACGATAGGGTTCCGGCGCTCAGCGGCCTGCTCCTGGCGCCCGGAAGCACCCCTGAAGGAGAGGATGGGTTCCTCCGCCTGAATGAGATCTTTCATTTAAAACTGAATGCGGAGATGGTCACTCTTTCTGCCTGCGAGACAGCCTTGGGCAAAGAAGTCAGGGGAGAAGGGATGATCGGGCTTACCCGGGCCTTTTTCTATGCCGGAGCCCGTTCTGTCATGGCGAGCCTATGGATGGTGAGCGACCAATCGACAGCCATTCTGATGAAAGATTTTTACTCCCATTATATTAAAGGGGAGAGGCCTTCGGCTGCCCTGCGTCAGGCTAAAATCAACCTTCTCAAAGGCGATGAGCCGCTTTACAGACATCCCTTTTTCTGGGCGCCGTTTGTCATCATGGGTTCCCACTAAAGGAGTAGGGAGAGCGAAAAAGAAGGAAGGGCGGGGGCTGATTTAGTTTGCTCGATCGACTCTCGATATTTTCCAAATCCACGAGGACTTCCTCGGCATTCTGATACCTTATTTCTCTATCCTTCTCCAGACATCGCAGGATGGCACGGCTCAAATCTTCGGGAACCTGGGGATTGATCGTCCTTGGATTCTGGGGCATGTCGGTATTTTGTTTCACGGCGACGCTCAAAGAGCTATTATGTCTGAGTGCAGAAGCGCTGTTTTCACAGGCTTCGTGTTGATATCGTGGCGGCCGTTGTGCTATAGGAGAAGATATCAGGCCATGAAAATTGTCGATACTTCTATCACTTTGGATGAGCTCAAGGCAATGGCAGCCGGCCGCTTCGGAGATCTCGTCAAGGCCGTGGTCGATATAGCCACAGGCGTTATGGCCATAGATGGAGAGCTCCACGCGGACGAAGAAGCCCTGCTTCTCGAAAAGGGATCTCGTCAGACCGATCTATGGGGGATTAATATCTATCCGGAACTTTCCGGCAAAGACAGGATCGAATTCGATTCGATTATCAACATCAGGCCTTCTCAGGGCAATCGTTCTCGCGGAGTGGATGACCCTGTAATCAAAGAGAAGATTTTTCAAATCGTCGCTCGGCTGGTGAAAGAGTGAGTTACCAGCACCAATCCTTGGCCTCAGGGCGTTGGAGGAGTCTTTCGTTAATCGAACAGCTGGCCAATATCGGAAGCGAGGTGGAGCGAGCCCTGAACTGGCGTGTTAAAGGGAATCCAACGTACAGTCAGCGAGCTCTTGAGCGGGCCCTTGAGCTGATCGGTCTGACCATTTCAGACCCGCGTCATAGGGGCCGCCTGAAAGAGATCACACGCCTGCGCGAGGCCATTCTCGATTATTTCCTGGGAGAAAATCTTTATCAGTCTAGCGACGCCCTCTGGCGGAAATATTTCTATGCTTTTGGATATGCAGCACGGTCAAGAATAAAGTAGAATCGCTGTCGCCGAGCTGGCACCTGCTGTACTATTTCGAGCTATCCCTCTCTAGTTGTTCGACCAGCCGGCGCATCTCGGCGACCTTGGCTCTGGCATCGTTTATAATCCGCTTGAACCGCTCATCGTCGCGGATATTCTCGAACAGGGGGTATCTCGAAATATAATTCGTGTTCCACCCGGGCGAGGTAGCTTCGACAGCTTTTTCGAGCCACCTGATAGCTTCGTCCTTGTTTCCCTGAACGGCGTAAATCGCAGCCATATAAAATCGGATGTCT
>CAZJYC010000125.1:0-4528 GCA_964550165.1 uncultured Eubacteriales bacterium | reverse complement strand
TGAGAAAATCATCATTTCTCATTTCTGCGCAAAAGTCAATTTGGTTACCTGAATTCTTTCCAAACAGACCTTAAGCGGGCAAGATCGGTCCCCTTGGATTTATGATAGATGCCGTGGAGGAACGTCATGCCCTCTCCGGCATCAACATCTTCTTTTTGCAGGAGAGAGACAATATCATCCCCGTAAAATGCCTCGGTGCGGCAGGAGACTTCGATCTCAGCCGGGACGCAGGAGCGCTGGACTTTGATGTGATAGCGGGACAGGAGCCAGGTCCTTTTTATCTTGAGAAGGGCAAAATACGAGAAGCTTTGAACACGCTAAGTGTGTTGGCCTCATTTTCCAATGTCCTTGGCCAGGTCAGACACATTCCCTAAATTCTGTCCTATCCTGTAGAAATTCGAACTTTGAGGTGCAAAAACAAAAGGTTTCAATTTCTCCATATCTGGCAATTCTTTCTCGCCGAGCGTGAATTTATCCGCCTTGACATCCATGATTTCTCCGATGAACATGGTGTGGGACCCCAGTTCGATGGCCTGCAGCAGCTTGCATTCTATAACCATCGGAAATTCCTTGATATAAGGAGCATCGACCAGGGCACTTTTGACGGGCGTTAAGCCAGTCACCGAGAACTTGTTGACATCCCTGCCCGACACTCGGCCAAAATAGGCAGTCTGCTTGGCGAATGACTCTGAAGGAATATTCACGGTAAAGGCTTTCCTGTCCATGATATTCCCGAAAGTGTATGTAGCCTTCCTCAGACAAGTCATAACGCAGGGAGGCTTTGAGCAGCATATCCCAGCCCAGGAGGAAGTCATCACGTTTGGCTTTCCTTCTTTGTCGTAGGACCCGATGACCCAGACAGGGGCGGGAAGAATCACGGTTCGAGCCCCCAAGGATATTTTCCCCTCATCTTGACTTTCTTCAGGTATAGCCTGTTGAGAATTCCCTGTCTCGATGGCCTGAGTTTTTTCCAGCTCCGTTGAGGGCTTTGAGCCTTGCTCAGAGAAAAGTAATAAAATCGTCGCTGTGAGAAATATTGAAGCAAAAATCCCGATGAGGTTTAGGCAGCGGTTCATGGCCACTCTCCTTTGTTAGTGGATTTTAAGTTGTGGAAAATATTTTAACATATCTTGACTTCAGACTTTTCATGCTATTTTTCATAAGTCGTCAACCCGCGATGTGACGGAGATGACAGGAAAGACGGGAGGAATAACAGACAGGCAAAAATCCCCATTTTTCATGATCTTTGCTAAAAGATTTTGGTCTTCAAGGTAGTATCAAATTTCTGCTATGATAGACGAAGAAGCCCATGCCTGAGAAAAATACATCGTCTCCAGGATATCTCCATCGCTGCAGCCCGGAAAAGAAATTTCTCCGCGAGTCCTTTCCAAGAGTCAACACGTTCGTCCTGACCGCTTTTGTTGTGGTGCTTTTTATCGCGGCCGGGCATCTCTGCGGCTTTCCCAGGCTTAGCCCTTCCCCGCCTGTCTATGAATTCGAGATTCACCAGGACTGGCTGACGATGAAAGACGGAATCCGACTTTCTGTGACATACTTCAAGCCAATTCCTAAGGAAAAAAATGAGAAATTTCCTGTCCTCTTTGAATTTTTGCCCTATCGCAAGGAT
This sequence comes from uncultured Eubacteriales bacterium, assembly GCA_964550165.1. Classification (GTDB taxonomy): domain Bacteria; phylum Acidobacteriota; class Aminicenantia; order Aminicenantales; family Aminicenantaceae; genus CAZJYC01. The sequence continues at coordinate 2,901 of CAZJYC010000125.1, read as the reverse complement.
GACTCTTTCTACCTGCGCGATTATCCTCTCTTCAGCTATTTCGCCCGCCGCGGGTATGTCATAGCCAAAGTGGATATCCGCGGCACAGGCTCCTCGGAAGGCACTCTTCCCCCTCGTGAGTACTCCGAACAGGAGCTTGAAGATGCCGTAGAAATCATCGATAAGCTTTCCCGGATGCCCTGGTCAAACGGCAAAATCGGGATGTGGGGCATTTCCTGGAGCGGGTTCAACGCCATCCAGGTGGCCATGCGGCAGCCTCCAGCCCTGAAGGCCATACTGGCCGTGGATGCCTCCGATGACCTGTTCCATGATGATGTCCATTACATCGACGGCGCCTTTCATATCGACGAGTATGAGCTGGCCATCGATCATGAGAACGGTTTGCCGAGGAGCCCGGATTACAGACTGGACGATGCTTACTTCTCTGAGCGTTTCAATGCCTACCCCTGGTTTTTGACCTATTTGAAACACCAGGAAGACGGAGAATTCTGGCGCAAGAATTCTCTCCGCTGGAATTACAAGGCCATTAAAGTTCCGGCCTACCTCATAGGCGGTCTGCTCGACGGGTACCGGGACAGCATCCCGCGCATGCTCGAAAACCAGGAAGCACCGGTTAAGGCGGAAATCGGCCCCTGGAATCATGCCTGGCCTGACAACGGAGAGCCTGGGCCGAATTACGAATGGCGTCATGAGCTTGTCCGCTGGTGGGACTGCTGGCTCAAAGGCCAGGATACGGGAATCATGGATGAGCCGGGGTTTGCCGTCTTTGTCCGGGAAGGGCATCCTCCAGACGCTAATTTGAAAATGACGCCCGGCCACTGGCGATACGAGGAATGGCCGATAAAGAGAACAGTCTGGTCAAAGTTCTATCCGGACAAAGAAGGCCGGTTGCTAGAAAAAAAAGGCTCAGAGGGCGTCGATTCCCTCAAGTACATCCCGAGTTCAGGAGTTGTGGTCGGGTACTGGTGGGGCGATCCCACCGGAGACATGCGTTCAGCAGACGCAGGAAGTCTCACTTATGACAGCGAGGTTTTGAAAGAAAAAATCGAGATCATCGGATTTCCCGAAGTCCGCCTCAAAGTCTCGAGCGACGCCAAACTTGCCCACTGGATTGTCCGGCTGGAGGATGTTTTTCCTGATGGCAGAGTTTCTCTGGTCACAGGCGCGCTCCTGAACGGCGCCCACCGCGCATCACGGCTCAAGCCAGAGTACCTGACACCGGGCAAAGCCTATGAGCTTGAGTTTTCTCTTCATTTCACGACCTGGACATTCCAGCCTGGCCATCGGATTCGGATGGCTGTTTCTAATTCCCAGTTTCCGATGATCTGGCCAACACCTGACCCGATGACCACTCGCCTCTTCCTGGGGAGCGAATCCACTTGCCTGGAACTTCCTGTGATTCCCTGCGAGGCACGGCCTGTTCCCGGTTTTCTCCCTCCACAGCCCAGGGAAGAAAGGCCGGATGCACGGAATCTCGAATCGCGAGGATGGCCGTTTAGACATCAGGTCATCACAGATCTCACCAATCAGACAACCACTGTGGAATGGGAAGCCGAGAGCAGGATGGAGATTCGGGGGCGACAATATTTCTGCTATGAAAAGACATCCTACAAAACAGATGATCCAAATCCAGCTCATTCGTCATTCGGAGGAGAAGCCAGCCACATCATCCATTTAGAAAGCCGCACGTTGAAGCTTAACACGCATATTTCTGTCCTTTCAGACGAAAAATACTTTCATGTGAAATTTATACGTGAAATCTTTGAGGCTGAAAAGCTTATCCGTAAACACTGCTGGGAGGAGAGTATTCCCCGAAGATTCCACTGATCCGCAAGCGAGTTTAGCTTGCTGAATTCATCGAGAGACGTGTTTGAAAGATAAGTATAAATTAGGTATTATTTTCCCTCAGCTTCAGATAAATCGTTTTCTTGGAAATAGGAGGGAGTCATAGAAATCGTTGACCTTTCGGAAAAGCACCTGCAAACGTATTTCGTTTGCCTTGAAGACTGGACTGACGAGATGAAAGAGGCCGGGAACCATAAGCAATGGAACAGGAAAAGGTGAAAAAAAAGGGAACGACACTTATCCGAGGGGGCACGGTCGTTTCGGGTCAGGTTGTCTCCGAGCAGGATGTGCTCATCCAAGGTGAGCGGATTGCGGCGGTTGGAGACTTATCGGACATCAAGGCCGACGCAGTCATCGATGCAGGAGGCCTGCTTGTCCTTCCAGGTGCGGTGGATACCCATGTCCACTTCAACGACCATTTTATGAATACCGTGAGTGTGCACGATTTCTACACGGGCACTCTTGCCGCAGCCCACGGAGGTGTGACCTGTATTATCGACTTCGCCAATCAAGCTCCTGGCCAATCACTCCTCTCTGCATTCAAGAGCAAAAAAGAGGAAGCCGAAGGGAACGCGCTTGTAGACTGGGGCGTCCATCCGGTCATCACCCAGCCCATTCCTGAAACGATTGAAGAAATTCCCCGTGTCGTTGAACACGGAACGCCGACAATCAAGTGTTATATGACTTACAGGGAAGAGGGACTCATGGTCGAGGACAAAAATCTAAAGCGCATCCTGGAATGTCTCCAAAGAGCTGGGGGGATGCTCATGGTGCATGCCGAAGATAATGATCTCGTCGAGAAGAACGTGTCCCGGATGATCGGCAGAGGCCTGACTCAACCCATCTACCATGCCAGGAGCCGTCCGCCAGAGGCTGAAAACCTGGCCATTCGACGCTGTCTTCAACTCGTGCGAGAAACGCGCGGACGTCTCTTTATCGTCCATATGGCCAGCGGTGAAGGTATTGAACTTGTTGGCCAGGCTCAACGTGAGGGTTTCGATGTTTTTGCCGAGACCTGCACCCATTACCTCATCTTCACCGAAAAAATGCTCGAGC
>CAZJYC010000124.1:0-4536 GCA_964550165.1 uncultured Eubacteriales bacterium | reverse complement strand
CGTTAAAAACCTGAAGGGGAGCGAGGCCATCCTGAAGAGGCTTTCAGACAAGCCACACAAAATGGAGGAGAGCCACTTTATTTTCTGATCAACTCTTCCAGTTTGGGAATGAGGTTCCGGATGGTGGGAGCCTGAGGGTCATCTGGAGCTAACTCCAAAAATCTTTTAAAACTCTCGAGACCAAGCTTGTACTCGCCCTTATTCAAGTAAGCGTAGCCCAGCTGGAGATGGGCGGGAGCCCAATCCTCCTTGATTTTAATGGCGAGCAAGAAATACTCGATGGCTTTATCCGTATTTCCCTGAGCAAAAAATATCTTTCCGACATTGAAAGCCAGGGTTTCATCCTCGGGATAATTGTCTATGGCCTGTTTTAAGTACTCGTTGGCCTTCTCCAGGTTTCCCTGTTTGACATAGGTCTCTCCGATGTTCGCCAGAGCTTTGGCCGCGGTCTCATCACCTTGATAAGAGCCTTTTTCCTCTTTGACTTTTTCTAAGATTTTATCGTAAGCAGCGAGCGCTTGATCATATTCTCCCATCTCCCGGTAGCTGTTGCCGATGTTAATGTTGACCTGGTAGATAGTGGGGTTCTTGGCGAGGAACTCCTCAAGCTTTGCCGCTGCCTCAGCATACTTTTTCTGTTCATAAAGCCCGTTTCCCTCTTCGAAAAGGGCGACAGAGGCTTCATCCTGGAGGGCTGGCATATCGACTGCGGAGGTCTGAACCTTTCTGAGAGTAAAATCAAGCGGTGGATTTTTTTGTGAAAATTGGCTGATGTTCATCTCGTGGTAGACAGTCCCATATCCTTCTTTGGTGACCGTGATGCGAAAATATCCAGTTCCCAGGCCGGCGATGGCCCAATTTCCCTTTTCATCCGATTTAGACTCAAAAGTGGTCCCGAACTCAAGATGCTGGGCGACGATTTTCGCTCCTGCGATCGGGTTGCCAGCTTCATCACGAACCGCCCCGTGGATTCTGCCCCGTCCGCGGCCCTGCTGGCTGTAGAGAGAGAGGATTAAGCAAAGGCATAGGGCAAACAGAAAAAACATCTTGAAGGCTTTTTTGCTCTTCATCATCGCTCCTTCAGACTCATCGAACCTGATCTCATTCTAAGTTATTGGACCCAGAAATTCAACTTTGGTGAGGTTCTGAAATTTAGAAATAATAAAATTTTCAACGCGAGCTCCCGAAGGAAGCATGGCGATCTCATATGTTTATGAAATTGCTAAGGCGCTCTGCGCCTCGCAACGGCTTCGCCGGATTGCCGCGCCGTTCGGCTTCACGATGACAAAAATATTGCCGCGCTGCCTTCTGTCGTTCGCAGTGATAACATATTTGCATTTAATGCGTTTGTATTAATTTTTCTTCCTCTTCTAAAATTATTTAATGATAAAAGCGATTCCTTCGTGGCCCTCTTTTCTGCCAATCTTATCTTTTGCAAGAATTTCAAGAGTGTATTCTCCGGGCTCCAACTTTTTATCTTCAAACTTAAGGTTCAGCGGATGGCTGACTATCGGCGCCGGTATCTTGTCCAGCAACTGGGGTTCGAACTTCACCACCTCTTCATCTCCCTTCCTGTAAACATAGCTGACCTCAAAAGTGTACCGCCCGTCTTCAGAGAGAGTGCTGCCCATAATGAAATAAAAAACATCGAGTTTTTCTTTTAGGCTGAATTCATGGCCAAAGTAAGGCTCAATTTCTAACGTTGCATAATGAAAGAAGTTCTTATAAAGGTTGATCACCACATCGGGAGAGGAAATCTTCTTCATGCTCTTGACCAAAAACGGGGGTGTGAGAATGAGATTCTTTTTAAAATCCGACTGGAGCGGGAGATAAAACTCCTGGAAAATCAGGCCGACCTTTGTCAAATCCACGCTGGCCGCGGCTGCGGACAACAGATAGCGGCCCGGCGGAAACAAGGTGCCGAAAGAATAGAAATTCTCTTCCTCTGGATTGTATTTGCCTGACTCCACCTGGTCGCTGAAAGGAAGGTAGATTTCTCTGTGAACGCCGCTCACTTCCCCGCTTTTATCCAGAGAATAAATCCTGAAGAAAAAGTCCACATTGCACAAGAGAGGTTTCTCTTGCAACTCGGCTTCCTGCCCTGCTTTCTCCTTGGTTTCTTTTTTCTTCCCTTCTTCAGGAGCAACAGCATAACCCAGAGCCTCGTTTTTAGCTCTCAGGAAAAAGACGGCATAATAATCGTTCTGGTAGGGAAAATAGAGCGTCTGAACATAAGAAAGAGGGATATCCAACCTTGTCTGCCTTAATTCAAGGCTGGAATCGATAACGCTTGCGACTTCCTTGGGTATCTTGACGACCTGCTCTTTTTCAGCCTTTTGTCCGTAATCCAGAACTGGAAACAGGAACAGGGTCAAGAAAAGAACGATCAAAAAATTCCTGGATAATTTCATGATTCCTCCTCAACTTTCTTCACTTTCTTTAACTTGCAGCACTCTTGAGTCAAGATGAATAAAAAATAAGCCAGGCAAGCGGCAAAGGCACGATCTCGCCTGGTTTCCGAATTAAACAAAGATACACAGTATAATCTCCTAAACTCCAAATGACAAATCAGAGATCAACTCAAAAGGAAAGGACAAAGGCTAGAGCTTGAACTCCAGGACCTTCCTTGCCTCCTCGGCTCCAGTCCTGTTTTTGAGCGTGGCCTGCAGAAGATTTTTTCCCTGCTGAAGACGACCGAAACTCTCTTCCAGGACAAACGGAATTTCCATCCTGCACATCTCCTTCTCCCGCAGCGGAAGCTCTTCCTCCTGCAAGGAAACCTCAAAGGCCTCTTCATGCTCCCAGACAAGCTCATTCTGAAAATCCCTGAGCTCGAGGCGAAGGTCCAGAGTGGTTTTCAACCTTTTGTTCTCAGCGCTGTACCAGATGAGGCCGTAAGGAATTTCAACGATGACACGTCCTTCCAATCTTTTCCCATCGATAACGCGCTTCTCCATTTTCCAGTTAAAATCGAAAAATCCTTTCTCTTGCTCAAAAGTCCTCTGGGCTCTGGCCTGAGCCTTGCTGAGCTCATGCATGTACATCAGGTTGAACTCGCGAAGGGACGTCAGGTCGTATGTCTCCAATCTATAAATTCCCGTGCAAGTCCGGTCGACAAAAATAACCGGAAACCCTCCGTAATGCCAGATTTCTCCGCAACGTCCATAAAGGAAGCTAAAAGGGTCAGCACTCTCGATAGGGTGTGTTTCTCTGAATTGAGGTGGGCCGAAAAGAATATAGATTCTTCCTCTGTCGGTGAGATAACCTGCTTTCCCCTCGCTCGTGAAGAGCTCATTCGCCTTTTCCAGCCGGTCCATGTATTCTTGTTTGAACTCGTTCTCCTCTGTGCCCGGGTCAGGGTCACGGCGCTTCCAGAACTCCTCTTTAAACTTTTCCTTTTCTGAATCCGGGAGCTCGAGAAAAATCTTTCTCTCTTCTTTGGTGATGATGTACTGAACATGGGATAAAAATTCAGCGTTCACCGGGTCCAGCTTGCGCTCCAGGTTATAGAGGCGGCAGCTTGAGGAAAAGAAAAAAGAAAAACTGAGAAAAAGGAAAAAGAGAAAGAAGAGGGAAACTGTTTGCTTCTTTTTCACAAAATCCAAATAAGCCGTCATTTTTTCTCCTTTATCGCCTCAAGTCTTTTTTTGACTTGAGGCTGATCAGGATTTATTTCCAGGGACTTTTGCCAGGCGGCCTGTGCTTCGCCCGGCTCGCCCAGCCTGAAATAGCAATCGCCCAGGGCGTTGAGAAGATGAATGTTCAGTCCGTAATGGGAAATGGCTTTATCGAATACTTCGACCGCCTGCCGCAAATTTCCCGTATTCTGATAAGCCCTGCCCAGGATAAAAAACACCTCATACTTCGGCAGCTCGGGCTGGTTCAGGAAAGGGAGCAAAACCTGCTCGATTTTGCCGTACTCGCTGAGAGCCATGTAAGTCTGGGCCAGGCTCAGAGCGAAATCCGCGGACTCGGGCTTTTTCTGGCAAGCTTCTTCCAGGGCAGCTTTGGCTTCAGCTAATTTGCCGCTGTTGAAAAGCTGGGTTCCGATGATGTAAGAGTGGAGCGGGTCCTCCGGCCCGGGTAAAATTTTCGAATGAACCCAGGGACGGGGTATCGATTCCAGAGGCGTAATGTCAAATTCCTCAGTTTCCAGGAGAAGCTCCTTGCCCCCGTCAAAGAGAGAAACCTCTATCCTGTAGTGAGCCGAAGGAAAATCCTGGAGAGAAAATTGCTCGACAACATCAGGAAGCTCGGTGAAGTCCGTTATTTTCTTGTTCATGGTTCGAAAGACCTCTCCACTTTTGACAAAGGAAATGCGTATCGTTCCTTTCTCCTTTAACTCCTCGCCCAAGCCTTGAACCTGAAAGGCCAGGACCAGCGTGTCTGTTCTGAGAAAAATTCTGTTAGGCTGGAAGTAGACCTGGTAAGGACCGAGGGCAAAGGGGCGAAGTTTATTCTGCGGAGAGGGACTCTTGCTGAGCCTGTATCCCAAAATGATCGGAGTCATCTGCAAAGCCTTCTCATCCTGAGGAA
>CAZJYC010000123.1:0-4566 GCA_964550165.1 uncultured Eubacteriales bacterium | reverse complement strand
AAAAGCGGCGGGATTTCCTCCACCCATTTCTTGATGCGGTAGCTGAAGGGTCTCTTGGCATAGGCAATCTTTGATATCCCTCCGCCTGTGCCGGCAAGCAAAGAATGTATTTCTATATTTTTTTCGAGCAAGGCTTCGACCAGCCCGACATAAGAGCGGGTGGGGATGAGCGCCTCCTCTCCTAAGGTCTTTCCGTTTGGCAGTCGATGGAGAAACTTATCTTTGAGCGTCAGAGCCCGCTTGATCACCAGCGAAATGCCGTTAGAGTGAAGCCCGGATGATGTCGCTCCGATGATGCGGTCCCCGGCACAAAGCCTCTCTCCTGTGACCATTCTCTCCGCAGGAGCGATAATTCCGGTGACGCATCCCGACAATGAAGGAGCGCTCTTGACGGGTGACTCGGCTTTGATTAAATAGCGCAGAGCAGGAGATTCGCCGGCCGGTAAGGCCATCCCGCACATCTCACAGGCCTTGTAGAAGCTTTCAGCCAGGTCCTGGCTGCGCTTTTCATCCATGAACCACTCGCTGTCGCCGGCTGCCACCTCATCGGTATAGATCACAGGAAGGGCTCCCTGACAGATGACATCATTGGCAGCCATCAAGGCTGTATCAATCCCGATGCCTTCATAGTATGTTCTCCCGGTTCCGGCGTGCTGATACATCCATTCGGCAATCCAGTTTTTGTTGCCCAGGCCTTCCTGAGTCTTGCACCAGAGGTGGGGCTTGGTTCCACGGTATCTGAAAACGACTCCGTGTGTGCCCAGGCTTTCTTCTTCGATATAAACATCCCGCTTGTTCGGGAATTTCAGCGTCCTTTTCCCGGCCTGAACCATGGCCATCTTGAACGGCTCGATCTTTGTGTAATCTACCCCAGCCTTTGCATACTCAGATTTTGCCTTTTCCTTTGGCATCTCAAGATCCCTTCTCTAATTCCCTTAACTCCGCCTCTGAAGGATGGTTGGGAATAGCGGCCACTGTCTTCCCTTTGTACTGGAATACCTCTTTGTCGTCAGCGTTAATCTCGCCAATCACTTCGGCTTTTGCTCCCTTGGACCGGATGGCTGTTAAGATTTCATTAACATCTTTTTCTTCCGTCTGGAATGCCATCCTCCCCTGGCTTTCACAGATCATGATTTCTTCCGGCGTGATATCGGCAACCTTAACAGAAACTTTGGATAAATCCACAGAGGCTCCAAAGCCTCCGTACCTTGCTGACTCGCAAACTGCTGCGCCAATGCCGGCTGCTCCCAGATCCGAGCAAGCCTTCACCTTGCCGGTGCGGAACGCAGCCAGGGTCGATTCCATGATCAGCCTTTCTTCTGCAAACAGAGCCACGGCAGGCCTCATCTCCTTAACCAACCCTGCCCTGTAGAGAGTGTCGTTGCCGTCATTCCCGGTCTCGCCGATGAGTATGATTTTGTCTCCGGCAGATTTGGCTGGCTTTGTCAGCGGCTTTGCCGTTACCAGCTTGCCTATCACTGAAACCACGACTGCTGGAACGATGTCTGAAAATGAAGTCGAAAACCCACCGCCGATGATGAAAACGTCCATGGCTTTGCACATATCTTTCAAGCCTTTGACCATCAAATCAACCCTTTCTTTGCTCGTCATTTCGACGCATTTTCCGCAGGTGCATTTTCCCGCAAATCCGCATGGACCGACAATTACCTTCTCTTTCAAGGGCCGGGTTCCGATGAAATTCAGGAGGAAAATAGGCCTGGCGCCCATGGCCACAACATCGCGCATCGCTCCGCCAGCGCCGGTCGCAGCGGCATCATAAGGTCTTGGCACGCACGGAGAACAATGGCTCTCCATCTTGGCCACAAATGTCCCGTCTGTGTCAGGAAATTTGAAGACGGCCGCATCATCTCCCGGGCCGACGACTAGAGCATCAGGGAAGATCTTGCCGACCTGGTTGTTCAATGCCTCTATGGCCTTAAAGTCAATGGCCTTGTCGATGTTGTGATGAAGATGCAAGAATAAGGCATGCATTAGCGCTTTTTCGATTGTGTTCATCTTTGAGCCTCCTTCAGATTGAATGTTTCAAAATTCATTCACGAGACGATATAAGGCGGGCAAAAGAATATCAATTTATAAAACAGGAGTCAATCAGAGTAAAAGGTGAAGAAGGTTGATTTCTCGCTCAGGCCTGAGGTAATTATTTCTTCCTGGTAAAAGGCTTTTTGAGCCTTTCCTCAACCCACTTGCGGTCCATCGAAATTCCCAACGAATAATGCCCCATGGTCTCACCGGTATCATACTTAAGGGCATCTTGATAATAGGCGAGCGCTTCCTTCCTCTCTCCCAGAAGGTCCTTGAGCAATCCCATCCAGCCAAGAGCAGCAAACTTGGTCAGGCCAGTGTCGTGGAGACTGGAAACTCTCTTGAAACATTCAAAAGATTTGGGAAAAGAATTTAGCTGATAAAGGTTCATGCCCAAGCGGTACCAGATCGAGCTGCTTTTAATCCCTTCATCCTTTATCTTTTCGTAAACGTCAAGGCTGTCCTTGAGCCGCCATCCCATTGCCAGCATCTCAGCGGCTTCATCTGATATCGCGGGAAGCGGCTCATCGAGCTTGGCCAACTTGTTCTCCGGGTCAAGAATTGCTTCTTTGAGCCCTGCTTTGCTTCTGAAAGTCAGAATATTAAGATCAAGGTTACGGTCCGTGATAGCGACCTGCTCAGTGCCGTCATCGAAAACCGCTTTAACCGGAACAGGCATTTTCATCGAGCCCAGCCGCTTGATTTTGACGATTGAGAGATATCCATCTCCCTCCTGCTTGCTTTCCTGAGATTCAATCTTGTAGCAGAGATATGTGTTGGAACGCAGCCACTGGTCGAAGAACCAGGACAGATTCTGACCGCTCTCTTTTTCGCAGAACCTCTGAAACTCTTTCCAGCCCAGCCGTTTTCCGCCGTATTCCTTCAGGCATTTTTTATAAATTTTTTCAAATGCCTTCCGGCCCAGAGCAGAATCGAGGGCGCTGACGATGCTGAAACCCTTGCTGTGGATGACGGTATTGTTGTGGTCGTAATTAATTTTCTTGAGTTGGGCGGCAGTGATGTCCATGGTTGTGTCATAATACATGGAGATTCCATCGATGTAATTGCCCATCCATCCGGCACGGCGCTTTGGGTCGATCTTGCGGGCAATTATATACTCGGTATCGGCAAAGATTCCCATCCCTATCCAGAGCCAGTCAGGCGTGTCAGGATCAAGAACCCATTCGCCCCAGTATTCGTGTCCGATCTCGTGGGCTGTTATCCTCTGCCAGTGGAGAAGCGGCTCGCCTTCCTTGTAAGTTTCCTGGCCGTGGATTGAGACTATACCTGTAGCCACAGGATAGCCTCCCCAGCGGCCCTTGCCGCCCGGGATGATATAGAGAAATTTAAAAGGGTAGAAGCCGAGCCAGTCCTTGTAATAATTGATGGCATCCACAGCCGTGTCCATGCAGACTGAAGCGGCTTTAGCTCCTTTTTCTGTGAATAAGGTGGTGATGAGAACGCCGTCAGCCTCCCTGGACTCTGTTTTCTGGTTCTTTCCCAGGTAGAGTCCGAAAGTCCTTGCAGCCTCGGCTTCATAACGGCCTTTCTTATTCAAGCGGCCGCTCACAGCCAGAGCGAATCCCTCCGGGGTATCGACCTTGGCCGAGAAAGAGTCATGCAGCGGAAGGCCGTCCCACCAGAGGCGCGGAGGCCAGTCGCTCGTCCTGAACTCGGCATTTTCACCCGATAATTTGAAGGACGTCTTGAAGGTGACAAAAAATTGAACTTTCTTTCCAGGAGCAACAGGCTCTGACAATCTGTAAAAAAGAGGAGAAGATATCTTGGGGCCGTTCTGAATATTCAGAAGTGTTAAAGTTCTGCCTTTGGCAGTAATATCGATTGATGAGGAGGGGCCGATGGACCAATCCACGGCTATGATGCTGATTGCCCGGCTGGATCTGTTTCTCAGGACAATCGTCTCTTTTCCCTCGATGACGCCCCTTTCAGGATCGATTCGCGCGTCGATGATGTAATGACATTTTGGCGGGTCAGCAGGAACCCAGAAGCCCTCCTGGCCGAAGAGTGATGGCAAGACTGCCAGACAGAATGCCAAAAAAACAATGAAAATAATTCGACTCAAGCGAGTTTGTTTTGATGATGGTTCCATTTCCCTTCCTCCAACCCATAAGTGGTTAAGGCTAAATTAAAACTGTCTCAATATCTTATACCTGTTTTATTAAAAAAAGTTAACGATAATTGACTACTTCTCGAAAGATGTTCATAATGAGTGGCTGCTCGAGCAAATGGAATTTTTGATTCATAAAAGCTGATTGCTCCCATGAGAAAGAAAAAGAGACAAATTGACCATGGCTTGAAATTCTTTGTTGAGGTTCTGGGAGCCGAGCATCTTCATTGGGGATTCTTTCCTGATAAAAAGTTGCCAGAAGGCGAAATGAACCTTGAGCGGCTCAAGGAAGCTCAAAGGGAATACACCCGCCGTTTAATCTCCTGCATTCCTGAGTCTGTCCAGAGCATCCTGGATGTCGGTTGCGGGATCGGCGCAACGGCTGATCTCCTGAC
>CAZJYC010000122.1:0-4631 GCA_964550165.1 uncultured Eubacteriales bacterium | reverse complement strand
GGCCCTGGACACCGATGATTGTCTCGATATTTTTCTGGTTGAACAAGGCCTGAGCTCGGGGTCCCATGCCGCCGGCGATGATGCAGTTGACGCCTCTTTCGGATAAATATCCGGGGAGAAAACCCGGCTGGTGGCCAGGATTGGGAATCTCTTCTTTTTTTATGACTCGCCCTTCACTGATTTCAACGATTGTATAGGACGAGCAGCGGCCAAAATGGGGTGAAACATGACCTTGATCAGTGGATATCGCAATCTTCATCGTTGACTCCTTTGCGGGATTCGATAGTATTCAAACTTACTTTTTTTTCTTAAAGGATTCAAGCTTTTTGAAAATGTAATCCAACTGCTGTCTGAAGGCATCTGCTTGCTGCAAGAAATGATGGGATTTTTTCTCTGAAATCAGCTCTGGAGTTTCTTATTTTTTCTCTTTTTCTTGTTTCTTAAGCTCTTCAATTCTCTTGTTAATTTGGGCGAGCTGCTCTTTCAGCATCTCTGACTGTTCTTCAAGGATGGCGATCTCCTCTTCTCTGCTCAAAGAAAAAGGCGGCCCGTAGGGCATCCATGGTCCTGGAGGCCAGCAATGCATCCAGGGAGCCATATAAGGCCAAGCATGCCATCCTCTCCAACCCATTCCATAAGGCATTTTCTTAACCTCCTTTCAAATGAATGATGAAGACGATTTATTCTTTCTCTTCGCTGCGCTTTGGTAACTCTGGCGCTTGCTGCTCGGATGCCTATCATGCTCCATAGGGATAGTCAAAATCCCTTCTTGAAAGATTGACTTATTGACATTTTTCACACAATCCAAGAAATTCAATGTTGTGACCCATAATTTTGTAATTGTACTTCTTGGCCAGAATTCCCTCTGTTTTTTTCACCAGCTCTAGCTCTTCATCCCTGAAATCGTTGTAATCGATAATTCGCCCGCACTTTATGCAGATCAGGTGATGGTGATGTTCTTTTGTTTCGCCCGATTTGAACTCATACCTGCTCTGCCCGTCGCCAAAAGAAAATCTGCTGACGAGCCCTGCCCGCACCAATAAATCCAGAGTTCGGTAGACCGTAGTCAAGCCGATCCCCGGGCAAATCTTATAGAGAGCAGCGTAGATTTCCTTGGCACTCATGTGTTTTGATGTCCGGCTCAAGAGGTCGATGATGGTCTCGCGGGGGACAGTCCAGCGCGAGACATGACATCGAAATCTACGGCGCCAGCCGCGAAAGCCGGGCATGTTCTTTCCTTTTAATGAAAATGAAAATCATTATCATTAATAAGTTAGGATAAAAGCTGCGTCTTGTCAAGGAGAATTTGGAAATAATTGAAGAATTGAAAAAAGCTGGAGGAATTGCACTCAGACTGACTTTCATTCAGCCTTTCAGCCTGCAAAGAGTCCACTTTTCAATTTAAATAACGGTGTCTGTTTGCCTTCTCGATATGGTTGGTATATACTCCAAAATGCTGAGAAGAGGATTTCAAGATGCCGCGGATGACTGAAAGAGAAGCCAGGGCGGGCTTGAAGGAGAAGCTCCCTTCCCTCGAGACTTTTCCCAACCAGTTCCCGGATTACGAGATCAAGATCGAATACCCCGAATTCACCTCGGTCTGTCCCGGGACCGGACTTCCTGATTTCGGGACGATCATCATTCGCTATGTGCCCAGAAAGCTCTGCCTGGAGCTTAAGTCTCTGAAGCAGTACATGCTGGCTTACAGGAACCTTGGCATTTTTTACGAGAACGCCGTCAACCGCATCCTGGAAGACATCGTCAAAGCCTGCAAGCCTGTTCGGGCTGCGGTCAGCGGGGAATTCAATCCCCGGGGCGGGATGAAGTCTGTGGTCGAGGCTCGCTATCCCCGCCCGCACAAAAAGTAAGATCAAGCTCAACTTTTCGTTAACCCATGCCTTTTCTTCCTTGGATTTTTTTGCTGACTCAAATTCAAAAGTGCGTCTTGCACTGGATTTCTATCCAAACGGAAGAGATTTTGGTAATTCAAAAAACAGCATAAATAATGATGGAACTTTTTGACAGGCCAATCCTTGTGTGGTATTCAATGTTTCCAAATTAAGCAGGGTCGCCGGCGAGCTTATGATAGCCGGATTTGCTTTATTTTTTGATCTTAGACAGATTCTCGCTAAATTTTTTCAAGGAGATTGAAAAATGCTCAATCAAAAATGCTTGAGACATCTAACAATTTTCTCTTCAGCTTTTTTAATTCTGATAATGAGCTTTTCTTATGCCCGGGATTATGGAAATGCGGCAGTGAATGACAGCCAGAAGATTTTGCCGGAGATGGAAAGAGCGCGGGTGCGGAATGAGTGGCTCCGCTGGAGGCTGGAAAATATTCTTCCAGATCTGATGAGGAGGGAAGGAATTGATCTCTGGCTCGTCATCAACAGGGAATACAACGAAGATCCGGTTTATCTGACGCTTGTCCCGGAGCCGACCATGGCTGCCCGGAGGACATCCATCCTCATCTTTCATGACAAAGGAAAAGACCGCGGCGTCGAAAGGCTTTCGGGAAGCTATTACGGGATGGAAGGCTGGTACAAATCAACCTGGGTCAATAAAAAAAAGAGTCAGTTTGAAAGCCTGGCTGAGGTCATCAAGAGTCTTGACCCGAAAAAAATTGGGATAAATATTTCTCCGGACTGGGCTTTCGGGGATGGCTTGACCGCGAGCCTTAAGGAGAAACTCGTCAAAGCCCTCGGTCCTGAGCTCTCCAGCAGGTTTGTCTCCGCTGAACGCCTCTGTGTGGGCTGGCTTGAAACAAGGAGCCCTCAGGAGATCAGTGTCTACCGGCACATCTGCGGGATCGCCCACGATATCATCGCCGAGTTTTTCTCTAACAGGGTCATCACGCCTGAAATCACTTCCACCGACGATGTGGAATGGTGGATCAGGCAAAAAATCACGGACCTCGGGCTGGAAACATGGTTTCAGCCCTCGATCTCCATCCAGCGGCATAAGAAAGAGGCCGCGAAATATAGCGATAAGGCTAACATTATCCGCAGAGGCGACCTCCTCCACTGCGACGTCGGCATCAGCTATCTCGGCCTTTGCACCGACATGCAATGGCAGGCCTATGTCTGCAGGACCGGTGAGGATGACGCTCCAGAAGGACTGAAGGAAGCTTTGCGCAGAGCGAACCGTGTGGCAGAGATTTTTATGAATGAATTTAAAGCGGGCCGGACGGGTAATGCCATTGTCGAGGCTGCGATGAAAAAAGCTGAGGCCGAAGGATTGAGACCGCTTATCTATTCCCATCCTGTCGGATTTCACGGCCATGCGGCCGGTCCGCCGATGGATGCCAGAAGCCCTGAAACAGCGCCCGAAGGAATCAGAATTTGCGGGGAATATCCCCTCTACCCCAATACAGTTTATGCCATCGAATTCAGCAGCACCACATCCGTTCCGGAGTGGGATAACCAGGACGTCCGTATCGGGTTCGAAGAGAATGCTGTCTTCACCGAGAACGGCTGCCGATTCATCGACGGACATCAGATTCGTTACTACTTGATAAAATAGGCGAATGGAATAGCCTGCGGCTTAACCTGTCTCAATCTAAAATCCTTTAATCGAGCCGCGTTTAACTTCCTGGGGCAAAAGCGAAGTATTTTCGAGGTCCAAAGCCTGCTTCATGAACTGAATGTCTATTGTGGAAAGCAGCCTGCTGTCCGCCCCACGCTCTTTTATTATAAAGTGTATTGAGCTAATATTGGGCATTCGTGGCTTATGGTTGGCCTTGCAAGAAGAGAGAGAAAACATGATGCATTTGTCTCAAACGAGAGGCGCTGTGTGATGGAAGACCACAAGAAGATTGGCGCCACAGATTTTTTCATGCTCCTGGCCGTCGTCATCTGGGCCATCAATTTTTTGGTCATCAAAATAGCGCTCAGGGAATTCTCGCCCATGGGGTTTAACGGAATTCGTTTGTTTTTTGCCTCCTCGATTCTCGTTCTTGTGCTTTTTTTGACGAAAGAAGGCCTGTCGATCCCCAGATCGGGCTTCTGGAAGATTCTTTTCCTCGGCATCATCGGAAACACCGCCTACCAGTTGCTCTTTATCCACGGACTGAACTGGTCAACCGCTTCCAGCACATCGATCATCATGGCCATGACTCCTGTGTTCGTTGCCGTGCTCGGCACTTTAATGAAGCATGAGAAGTTGCACTGGGCCGCCTGGCTGGGAATCTTGATTTCCTTTGTCGGCTTTTATTTTGTCATTGCCCGGCAGGCCGCTTCTTTCCGTTTTTCCTGGGAAGTCCTCCGCGGCGATGTGCTGATTTTCATCGGGAATATCTGCTGGGCCATCTACACCGTTTTTTCCAGGCCCCTCCTGGAGAGAATCTCGCCTTTGAAGCTCACCTCCCTGACCATGGCCATAGGCACTTTGTTTTACCTGCCTTTCGCTGCCAGGGCTGTCAGCCATCTCGCCTGGAATGCCATCTCGGTGAAAGCCTGGGCAGGCCTTTTTTACTCGGGCTTTTTTTCGCTATCCCTGTGCTATGTCATCTGGTATGCTTCTGTGAAGCGGGTTGGCAACAGCAAAACCGTTATTTACGGCAATATCACTCCCGTCTTAACCGTGGTCTTTGCCAGCATTTTTCTTTCCGAGAGAATAACTCTTTTCCAGAT
>CAZJYC010000121.1:0-4694 GCA_964550165.1 uncultured Eubacteriales bacterium | reverse complement strand
GCTTGGAAACTGGAATTCGATGGTATTGCCCAGGAGCCATCCTGGGACAAAGAGCAAGAGAGCTGAGAAGACAGATTTTTTCATTTTCCCTCCTTCAAGGCTTTGTGATACGGATTTATCTGGCCGGCCGGGATGAATGTCATGGCTGTTCCCTCAAATTTCTGGACGTTCAAAGGCATCTGGTTGAAAACGCCTATTCTTTTCCCCTTCTTCCAGAAAGAATCTTCGATCACGGCGTACTCAACAGGAAAGACAAGCTCACCTCTGTCATCGAATCCCATGAAGGCAACGTCGATCATCAAGGCAACCTGTTTACCGAGGGGTTCATCCGTGTACGGCGTAACAGCGCCGTATCCTTCCTGGCATTCAGAGCAGCCGGTGTTGTGGATGAAGGTGTAGGGTTCTCGGGGAGAGAGAAGATTTCCGTATCTGGTCCTTAATTTTGTCTTGTTGATGTATTTTTTTCCTTTTTTGTCGATGGAACTTGAAGGGAGATTCTTGGCCGCAGCTTGCTGAACGGCCTTCAGAGCTACATGGTCGAGCCCTTCCAAGGAATCCATGAAAGCTTTTTCTTCGCGGGTCAGCTCAGCGCCAACTTTGATAGTCCTTCGCATGATTCCATGGTACCCGTTGAAAGCCGGGCTTATTCCCATCGAGACAAACTCTCCCTTCTTGATCGATTTGTTTGTGGCTGGTCCGAGGACAGTCCTTCCCCGCGTGCCAGAGGAAACGATTGTCGGAAATCCCGTTCTTCGTGCGCCGAGCCTCTTCATGATGTACTCTCCGACTGCAGCCACATCGAGCTCCCTGATGCCCGGCTCAAGGCTGGCCAGCATGCCCAGAAAAGAGGCATCCGCTATTCTGTTGGTCATTTCCATGATTTTGAGTTCGGGCAGGGATTTTTCATATTTTATTCTTCGCAAAAGGTCGACATCGAAGACGACGTTTTCCGCTCCAAACTTCCCTTGAAGCAGGCTGACATGGTCATGGGGAATAAACTGGCTGCTGGAGAGGAAGGCGGCCTTGACCGGTTTGCCTGGGCCGTGGGGGACGATCCGGGAAATGACATCCTCGAGCTTTTCAAATTTGGCATGTCTGTAATCTTCATCGGAGATCTGGTATTCCTGGAGGAGAACCGTCTTTGATCCAGAGGCTTTGAGGCAGTCTTCGATGACATGCCCGCCCTCTGAGCCGGCAACGGCCACAGGTGTTCCTTTTCGAGGAATGATAATCCCGTATCTTTCGATGATCGGGTCAAAGACACCCGCAAGCCAGGCCACGTCAGAACGGTCCAGCTCGCTTCCGCAAGCATAGGCAAGGTTATAGCCTTTATCTTCCATCGCCTTCTGGACTTTTTGCCACCTTTCTCTGTATTCCTTTTCAGGAACTTCGAGACGTCTCGCGATTTGAGGATCGGTTTTTTCGATAATTTCCTCCAGAATATTGATTTTCATTTTTTCTTTTTTCCTCCGATGGCTTCTTTGACACCCTCTTCAAACGGCTCGGTGAGGATCGGAACCAGCCATCCCTCAGGGCTTTCCGGATAGGTCTCGATCTCCTCCACAATCCAGAGTGGATATTTCAGCATGTTGAAGTATTTGTCAATGGTGGCAGAATAGTTGTTTTTTTTGAACGAGAACGGAATCCAGGCATTTTTTTCGTAATAGATGCTGCCTTTCCTCACCGGGAGCATCCGGGTCTGATTGTTCGAGCCAAAAGAATAGACAAAGGCCCGGGAAAGGTAATACCACGGCCCATGCTGGAGGTAGATGTAGGGCTGTTCGAGGGAGGCCTGGTCACCTTTGAGATTTGGAGTGGAGAGCTCGAGGAAAAGGCTGGAAAACGCGATATTTTTTTCTTCGTTAAAAAAGGCAATCCAGGGCGTATCAGGCCGGAGAATCACCACATGGTCCGGGTGGCGCCTGGAGTGGGCAAAATCGATGACATGGACCTTTCCCTCTAAAGATTTATAGGCAGCTTTGTTAAAGATTTCTTTGTTGAAAACGACCTCGGCGTTTCTCAAAGCTTTGACGAAAAGGTCGTTTTGAATTTCCATGATGGATTCGATGATGATGAAAGGGCAGTCTTTGTAAAAATAATAGGTGATGCTCGCCGCGACATCTTTGAGATGGGGAAGGAATGAGGAGCGCCGAAGGCGATAAAAGACCGGTCCGAACTCTTCTGAAAAGGATGGATTCTCCCAGTCTGAGCAGTGAGACCAGACGTGGGGCGGGGAGTAGGTGCCGGGATTCCAATGGATGGCTCCGTTTGTTTCAAGCTTGTGCTCGAGCTTCAGCCCTGTCTGTTTTTCATAGATTTCATCGACCATTCCGCTTTTCTCATGGAGAACGACTTTATAAAAGGAGTTCTCGACCGTCTTTGCCAATCCTTGTCCTTGGACGCGGAGGTCGGTGGCGTAATTCGGGTTTTCAGCCGCGGGATTGTTGTAAAAAACGAGATAGCAGGCTTTCTCGTACGGTTCGAGGTCGGCGAGGAAAGCAATGCTCAGAGTTGTTGTCGGGTGGTAACGGATGATGGGCTTTCCTGTTGCCTCATCTTTTTCCTTGGCAGAAAGGAGCTTGGCATCTTCCCAGCGGATGACGTCATAGACTTGACAGGGAATTTCCGTGTAGGTCACATCCTGTCCCTTCTTTTCCGGTCTGACCACTCTGATCTCTTCAGCAGACCGGATGTATTGGCTCAGGAGGCCCACGGTGGCCTGGATGGGATAATTCTTTCTCGGATAACCGTTGTCTTCGGTGATGATCAGAGAAAGATAATTTTTCCAGCGCGGATCCCAATATCCTTTTAATTGGGGAGATTTCGCTTTTTGCTGGAGTGTGGCTGATTTCCCCGTTTCATCATTCTTGAGCGCAGCTTTTATTTCGTAGTCCTTATTTCCTTCCCAGTTGAAGCGTGCCTTAAGCTCAAAAGGCTTTTGTCCTTCGACTGCGTTGTCGAAGACCTCTTTTTTCGCCTGGAAGACCGCAAAATCTCTTATTTTTAGACCATTCACAAAGACCTCGGTGACAGTCCATTTTCCACTCTTTAGATCATCTGTGCTGGAGAAAGCGAATTTTATCGAGTACCAGCCTTCCCCTGCTAACGGATAGCCAAACTCCAGAGCAAAACTCGGCACAGCGAGAAGACCTAGCAGAAGAAGAATGTGTAATTTTTTCATGGTCATCTAACCTCCCAATTGATGTTACGGATTATTTTTACAAGAAAAAGACCTGCCAATGCTCCGCCCAGAATATAGAGTAATCCTTCCACCCAATGCAAAAAAATCAGCCGTCCTATTCCTTGGAGAAAGAGGAGGATAACTAAGATCGAGAGGAACCAACCGAGGAAGGGATGGCATGTTTTTATCTGCGATTGTGCTCTCCCTTCTGAGACCGGGAACCAGAAGCCGCCGGGCTTCACTTTTTCGTAGAATGCTCGAAGTTTCTCCCGCCTATCCGGGGGAGTCAGGAAGGTCACAACAATCCAGACGGCTGTGGTGAAGAGAACGATGAGAATGATATTCACAGCCCAGGGATTGACCTGAAAACCGAGCTTTTCAAAGAAGGAAAAGCAGGCAGCGACAAGAGGAGAATTGGGGGACGCTTTTAAATAAATGGCCATGGCCCCTGAGGCGAGCATGGCAGAAATCTCTGACCAGGCATTGATCCTCCACCAATACCACCTGAGGAGAAGGACAAGACCTATTCCGCCGGATAGCTCCATGATCAGGCCCCAGCCCATTTTGATGCTCCCGAGAATATAGGAGAAAGCAGCTCCAGAAAAAGCGACAAGGATTATGGAAATTCTTGAAGCGGCCACATAATGTTTATCCGAGGCCTTTTTTTTGAGGAAAGGCTTGTAGAAATCGTTGACCAGATAGGAGGCCGCAAGAGTCAAGAGCGAGTCAATGGTGGACATGTAAGCCTCTCAGAAATTTTGCCGAAGTGCCGGAGTAGCGGATGTCTATGAATTCGACTTCGGTAAGAACCTCGGCCCTTCTCCAGAGAAGGGAAAAGAAGAAGACCGTCAGAGTTCCCCCAAAGAGAAAATTCCACCAGAACCAGTTACCCGAAATCCCGTCTTTGATGACAATTCCCGTGACAGCCAGCGGCGTGTCCGCGGCGAAGGTTGTGGCTACCATCGGTGTTCCGATGATCCACCAGGGGAGGTTCCTGCCGCTGACGAAAAAATCGGAAAGGCTCTTTCCAGCTCTTCCGGAGTAGTAGATGCCTATCCCGATGGCAACAACCATGTACCAGACGATGAATATCCAGTCAATGGAGGAAAGATTCATAACTTTGCTTTGTAGATAAGAAATCCAAAAAGAAAAAACAGAAGCGATAAAATCAGAACAGTTATTTTTTCAGAAAGAGTTTTGCAGTAGATGAAGACTGAAACCAGAAGAGGAACTGCGATTCCCCAGAAGCCAACGGCGATGGGAAGAAAATTTTTTTTCACGGCGCAAATTATATCATCGGTCCTAATGAGGAGCAACCGTCCTGGCTTTGATGCTTCTCGAATTCGATGACAAAGGATTTTGGGAGATAGCCGTAGCGACCATTGAAGGTTTAGCCTTCCCGAGCGGGCTTTGCCTCGCTGGGGCAAAGCCCGGGTGTTTTCGAACCGCTCAGCCGGAGCGTTCCGCAGCCGCCGAGAAGAGCGAACGGAGAATGGCGTTAAAAATCCGAAGG
>CAZJYC010000120.1:0-4851 GCA_964550165.1 uncultured Eubacteriales bacterium | reverse complement strand
GGGAGGGTCTTTGGCGAGGAGGGATGGAAACCAGCACTGTGAGAATTGGCTTTTATCATCATCTGCCTTCACGGAAAAAAGATGCTTCCTTGAGTCAAGAATGTGTTGTTTTTTTGGAGCGAAAAAAATATAATCCATCCTCATTGTGAAAAAAGCCTGGTCTGTTCAAGTTTCCCGCATCCCCTCAAAAAACGCGAATTCCGCCTACCAGGAATCCGACAGACACTGAAGCTTCAGGATGGAACAAAGGAAAATCGTCGGCTTCGTCCTCGGGCCTCTTCTCTTTTTTCCCGCTTATTTTCTCTCTCTTCTTCCCCAAAACCCGAAAGCCAGCAACCTTCTGGCTGTTTTTCTTCTGGTCGTGGTCTGGTGGGTGACAGAGTGCATTCCCATCCCCATCACGGCCCTCCTCATACCTGTTTTCATCACAGTCTTGGGAATAGCGCCGGCTGGACAGGCCTTTGCTCCTTTTGCCAACCCGATCATCATGCTTTTTCTCGGCAGCTTTGTTCTGGCCAGAGCCATGAGTGTTCATGCCCTCGACAAGAAATTGGCCTGCTCCATCCTCTCCTTGAAATCCATCGCTCACAAAAAAACCAGAATCCTCTTCGCTCTCGGCCTGGCCACAGCTTTCCTTTCGATGTGGATCAGCAATACCGCCACCACGGCGATGATGTATCCCATCGTCCTCGGAATTCTGAGCTCGTTCGGTTCAGAAAAAAAGGGGATTTCCTCTTCCATGGGGCTTATCTTTTTGTTGATGATTGCTTACGCCTCATCGGTTGGCGGGATCGGCACTCCTATCGGGAGCCCCCCTAATCTCATCGCCATCGGCATGCTGGAAAAATTGGCGGGCTTCAAAATTACGTTCTTGCAGTGGATGATTATCGGTCTTCTGGTGCTGATGCCCATGTATTTTGCTCTTTTCCTTTTTTTGAAATTGAAGCTGGGCAGAGACAAAAACTTGACTCAGGCTCAAGAGAATTTTTCATTCAAAGAGACAAGCGCGAACAAACGTCTAACGCGCGCCCAAAAAAATGTTCTCGCTGCCTTTTCTGTCACAGTCTTCCTCTGGGTCGTCCCCGGCTTTGCCTCTCTTATCTTAGGGAGAAACTCACTCCTTTCCCTCTGGCTTGAAAATCATATCCCGGAGTCCGTTGCGGCCATCATCGGTGCAGCTCTTCTTTTTATCCTTCCGGTTCAACCCAAACGGGGGCAATTCACTCTTTCCCTCAAAGACGCTTTAAAAATCGACTGGGGCACGCTTCTCCTCTTCGGTGGAGGTTTATCCTTAGGCTTTCAGATGTTTGAAACAGGACTGGCGGATGCCATCGGCAAATTTTTTATCTCCTCCGGAGGAAGCTCTGCCAGCCTTTCGCTCATCACGCTCATTTCCGTTGCTTTCAGCATCTTTCTTACAGAAGTCACCTCCAACACAGCCTCGGCCAACATGGTCATCCCGATTATCATCGCTGTCTCCAGGGCAGCCTCGATCAATCCTTTGCCTCCGGTCCTGGCCAGCGCTCTTGGCTGCAGCTTTGCCTTCATGCTTCCTGTCGCCACTCCGCCCAATGCCATCATTTACGGCTCAGGACTCGTCCCCCTGCCCAAAATGATTCAGCATGGCCTCTGGCTCAATATTTCTGGAATCATCATCATCTGGGTCATCGTCAGATTTATCGCGCCGCTTTTTGGATTGATCTGATCCATGCCATGATTGTCCATCATGGAAAAAAGATGCAGATGGCCCAGGATTTTATATTCCCACAATGATGAAGTTCTGTTATAATCTGGGCAAATGGATGCCTACTTGTCCAAGGGGGCCTACCAAACGCTTCTGGCTCTGAGCCTCATCCACTCCAATCCTGACGGCCTTCTCGTCGGCCACAGGAGAGGCCACAGATTTTTTGTCGAAAAAATTTTTCCCTCCTTGCCAAGTTTTTTCCCCTCCTTCGAGAAATACCATAAACTGGACCGGCATTTTGAGGGGAAACTCATCGGTTTTTTTTCTTTCAGACCCAACACAAAGAAAATCCAAAAGCTTCTCGCTCCTTTTGCTTGTGGCCAACTCTATCTTGAACTTGCCCCGGCAAGCCAAAAAAAACTGGACATCAAGTCCTTTGTTATAGATTATGAGAATAATTTTTTTCTTGTACCCGTTGAGCTAAACACGTAAGGGTGAAGATATGGAGCATCTTCTGGACAGAGACCAACAAAAATTTCTCCTTGGTCTAGCCCGTCAGGCGATCGAGCGCTTCCTGAAGACAGGAAAAACGCTCAAAGTCAAAACAGACGACGAAGAGCTCAAGATAAAAAAGGGAGCTTTTGTCACCCTCAAAGTCGATGATCAACTCCGAGGCTGCATCGGATACCCTTTGCCCTACAAGCCCCTCTGCGAGACAATTATTGACTCTGCCATCTCGGCTGCCACCCAGGATTACCGCTTCGAGCCTCTTTCCTTGGAGGAGCTGCCAGAGGTCAAAATTGAAATCTCTGTGCTCAGCCTTCCTGAGCCAGTCAAGGATGTCAAAAAAATCCAGGTGGGGAAACACGGCATCATCGTCTCCAGAGGTTACAACAGGGGGCTTCTCCTTCCTCAGGTTCCTGTGGAATGGAACTGGGATTTAGAAACCTATCTCAGACACGGCTGTTTAAAAGCAGGCCTGGACGAAAATGAATGGAAAAAAGGAGCTAAAATCGAGGTCTTCTCCGCACAAGTGTTCTCAGAATAACGCCTTGAAGACAGGAAGAAAAAAGAACAGGCATCTCTTTCTTCATCTCACCTTTCTCTCTGTTTTCCTTTTTCATGGAGTGAACTCTCCTGACTTTCGTCCTCTATTTTCTCGAAATCCTGAAACCAGCCAGAGAATCAAAACAACATTTCGCCATCAACTCTTACAAAAAAGATTTGTACCCAGACAGGCCCAAGAGCGCAAAATCAGCCAAAGGCTCAAAAAGAAGCTTTCAGAAACTTCAGACGAAGGCAGATCCCTCAAAATCTGGGTTTATTTCAAGGACAAAGGATTTTTTTCGCAGGCATCGCGGAACAGAAGGCTGGCTGAAGTGCGTCAAAGTTTGAACGAGCTCTGCTTTTGGCGGCGTTCGAAAGTTCGTCCCGAAAAGAGTCTTGTTGACGATTCAGACCTCCCTCTCCACTTGCCATACACCCAAAAAGTGAAATCCATGGTCAGGCGAGTCCGAACCTTCTCCCGCTGGCTCAACGCCCTGAGCGTGGAAGCGACTGTCTCTGAGATCCGGGCACTCAGCCAGCTCGAGTTTGTGGGCAAAATCGACCTTGTGACCACATTCCAGAGGTCGGAGCCTTTCTTCCCTTCCGCATCCGGTTCCACCGGAGAGAAGCAGAATAACCCTTTTATCGACTACGGCCAGTCTTTTTCCCAGCTTGAGCAGATCAATGTTTTTCCCCTTCACCAGCTCGGCTACAGCGGCAGCGGCGTTTTGGTTTGCATGATGGACACAGGATTCCGTAAGACCCATGAAGTTTTTGAGCTGGCCAACATCGTTGCCGAATGGGACTTCGTCAACAACGACGGAGATGTCCAGCAGGATCTTCTTGACCCCAACGACTACTCCGACTCTCACGGAACTGCGACCTGGTCAGTCCTGGGAGGATACAAGCCCGGAAAGCTTATCGGCCCTGCCTACGGAGCGGATTTCCTTTTGGCAAAAACGGAAACAGATAGATTCGAAGAGCCGATAGAGGAGGATTACTGGGTGGCCGGGATGGAGTGGGCTGAAGCCCTTGGGGCTGAAGTCGTATCCTCCTCCCTGGGATACACGGATTGGTATGCATTCGAGGACATGGACGGGGAAACAGCCGTGACCACCATCGCTGCCGACCGGGCCGTGAGCATGGGTGTGGTCGTGGTCAATGCCGCAGGAAATGAGCGCAACAAAGCCTGGGGCCATATCATCGCTCCCGCAGACGGATTTGATGTTATCGCCGTGGGAGCTGTCGACTCTTCGGGAACTATTGCCCCTTTCAGCTCGCCCGGGCCAACCTATGACGGGAGGACCAAGCCTGAAGTCTGTGCTTTAGGCGTAGACGACTGGATCGCCGCCAACAGGCTTGACGGCAGGGACTATTACACCAGTGGCTCGGGAACATCCTTTGCCACGCCCCTGGTGGCTGGTGTTGCTGCCCTTATCCTCGAGGCCCATCCTGACTGGACGCCCGCTCAAGTCCGCTCAGCTCTGCTCAGCACGGCAAGCCGCAGCGCAAACCCCGACAACGACTACGGCTGGGGAATCGTCAACGCGACCTTAGCCGCTGCAGTGAACCAGTCACTTCCAAAGCTTCATTCCTTCGCTGTTGACGATGACACATCCGGAGCGAGCATAGGTAACGGCAACGGAAAAGCCGAAACCGGGGAGACGATCGAAATCCATATCAGGCTTCAAAATCAAGGTTCTGAAACAGCCTTTTCCCTTGAAGGCGTCCTGAGTGCCACTCATCCTGAGGTCGTGCTTGTTAGCTCAAGGGTGACATTCCCGCCTCTTCCTCCTCTCTCAGTAGAATCCTCCTACGAGCCCTTCGTCGTAAAAATTCCGGACTTTTTTCTGGGACATTTTCTTGTCTTTCAGCTCCAGGTCGAAGGCCCGGATAGCGTGACTCTTTATGAGACGCTGAGAATTCCTGTTCTCCGTTAAGAAATCAAAATCCTCTGCCAGGTTGCACAAGTCAACGAAATTTTCGACCCCTCCTCAGCGCGCCAATAGTAATACAAACGCATTAAATAAAATGTCATTGCGAGGAACGCAGTGACGAAGCAATCTCATTTAATAAGGGAAGATTGCCACGCTCCCTTCGGTCGCTTGCAATGACAATGT
>CAZJYC010000119.1:0-4887 GCA_964550165.1 uncultured Eubacteriales bacterium | reverse complement strand
CTTTTTGATACGAAAATTGAGGAGATTTATCTGAGCATATCTGTTTTCGAAGGGGCAAAAGACGCCAACGGTAAGAAGAAGCTGCGTCATGAGGTTGCGACATACAGGACCGATGCTGCCGGGGCGTCGGTTGATTTGAAAGGTCTGGGCCCAAAATTCGAGAAGTTTGTAAGGAAAGTGGGACTCAGCAGTAAAAGTGTAAAGATTGTAAAGCAGTCGCCTTTGCCGCAGTGGGCTCAGTCAGAAGGATTATCAGCCGCCCAGGTGGCCAATATATGCTCGGCGATAGCGTGCGAAGGTGCTCTGAATCCTGTTGTTACAGTTTGCATACCATCGGCTCGGATAGTTGCGATGCAAAGTCTGGGCAAAATATCCACAGTTGGTACGTTTGCAACAGCCAAGACTGTAGCCGGCTCGCTGGGAAAAAGTGTTACCGGTATTGGGACGATGAAGATAGCCGTGGCGCCGGCATGGGCAGGCTATGGACTCGGTACAGCTACTACCGTTGCGGCGGGTGCGGCCGCTGGCGGGCTGGCCATAGCTTTGTCACATGATAGCCGCAGTCCAAATACACCATAGTTACAAATATCTCGATATTTGAGGTAGAGAAGGCCTGGCCTTGTCGAGAAGAAAAAATATGCGGCGTGGTGAAAGGGATATTGAAATTGAGTTTGCGGATTGTGCCGGAAGAGCTTAACGTAATTTTTGATTGAGGTATGTATCGAGGAAGAATCATAGCGGGAAGCTACCTGCTTTGTAGATTCTTTACCCACATCAGATTTCGCTCAAAATCAAGCACAATTATAGTATCCTGAAAGTACTGCATTCCCAGCATACCAGAGCACTGGTCCACAATCGGACTATCGTTTGGGAACACGGATACTTTGGCGTTCTTGACTGTTTTGTTCCCGACCTCGAGTTTTGGGATAACACCTTGTTTACAGGCCAGCCACCCGATATATGGATATAAGTCAATGCCTTTTTTCAGCTTGACGTGTCTGATTTTTTCATGCAATCTTTCCCACAGCTCCTCAGTAATTGCCAGGCCTCTTCCACTGCCGGTATCAAGCTGTAGCTCAGTTTCCTCCCCGGCAATGGGAATCTTAACGAAAAGGAAAGAGTTGCCGCCTAAATCTTCTTCAATCATGAAGGAATACTGCGTCCATGAATCCAACTGGTCGGGCTTAAACACTTTTTCGAGTGACAGCTCCACTTCTTTGTTTATGCTGTCAAACGAAATATATTTAAATCTTCGCAGAGCCGCCAGTCCTGCTATTACGGCCTTGCCCTTAGCAAGCGTAAGTCCGAGCAGCTGGATTTCCGTATGCTGCTCTCGATAAAAACAAGGCCAGTTGGCCAATGTCACTTGACCTAAGTGTAGTTCCGGAAGATAGCACATCCCCCATCCGGCAGAATCGCCGTCATGACTTTTAAGTGGATGAATGGCCAGCTTGTTTTCCATGACATGGATATCGTTCACGAACAGAGCGATTGACGCTCCTGTATCCAAGACAACCGGATACTTCATCCCGTTGCCGAGCTTACCTTCAACGGCCATCCAGCGGTTTATCGAGTAGGATGAGTGATATTTAATCCGACAAGGGTCTTGCTGCTCTGTATCCTTATCTATTTGGTTGCTACGGTTACCGTTATATATGTCCTCCGCCCAATAGGACCCACTAATTGGGTCATTTTGACGTATTAAACGTACGCCTGCCGTACCTTCAAGCCTGTTGCTGTTTACTACCACCATTTGGCATCCTGCTTGCAGTAATAAAAAAAAGGTGAGCAGACTGCGCAAAATGATTCTTCTCATATCCATCACCCTGACGAAATAACGTTCTGTCCGATAACAGCAGCTATAGTTGCATATCAAGCGTGTCCCAATGCCGGGCTGATTCCTCCCAATCGCAGGAAAGATTGACGTTATCCTCCTGAGGAAAACTCCAAGATAAATTTCTAATATTTTATCACTTCCAACACTCTGGGTCAAGCATTTTTTGGCAGTTGGTATTAAGTGAGTACGAGTTAAGCGCTAAACTATCTGGAGGAGGTTGCTTTGGACTTGATTCAATCAGAGTGCCAGGTTTTTCCAAAGTCGAAGCAAGGGAACGAATACCCACGGCTTTGTCATCAATTATTGTCGTGCATAAAGCATAGAATAAGTGGGAATCAAGCCCGACATATACTTTGTGTGAATCTTGTGGTTCTTTCTATCGCAAAACAGGGTTTTCGGAGTGCCAGAACCAGGGATTGTATGGCCAGTTACTGACCCGATAATAACGATAAATATACTAAGCCTGGGTAGAGCATTTGGCGTGCTGCCGAAAAAAGTTATATCGGAGATATTGAGTGAAAAAGTTCTCCAACAGTCTCCAGTCTTGGAGAAATGTGTTCCTATATATTTTAGTATTCTGTTTGCCCTGTATTACAGGGTGCGATGGTCAAGTCTTATCATCTATCGAGCAGGTGAGAGAATTTGACAAGGCCGGGCCACTCACGCCAGAAGGAGACGTAGATAGCTCAGTCAAAGTACAATCTCAAATCGGCCCGTACCGGGTAGTACCCGGTGACGTGCTGGAGCTGCAGATGCCCATTGTCTTACGGGTTGTTTCTTCTGAGTTTTCTTCCTGGCTTGAGCCGGCGTACGGTCGTAAGGATTACGAGCCGTACTTGGTTCGGGTAAGCGATGCTGGAACTATTACTCTTCCGATTGTGGGCAAGTTACCTGTTGCTAACAAAACACTTTCTGAGATAGAAGCGTTGGTTATAGATGCCTATTATCCGAAGTATGTTAAAAATCTCCCGATGGTAGTTTGTGAGGTAGTGAAGTATCGCAGAGAAAACGAAAGAGTTTTCACTGTTATTGGCCTTGTTAACAGAGCCAATGCTTTTCCTTATCCGCCGGATGTTCAATATAACCTGATGGAGGCGTTAGCGTTTGCGGGTGGGCTTAATATGACTGCGGATCCTCGCTACTTAAAGGTCTTCCGACAGGACGCCGATGGGCGGATTGTGTCAGCTACGTTCGGAGTCGATAGCAAATCTTTGGTTAAAGCGTATGGAGTCGTGATAAAACCCGGGGACGTGATATACGTGGACCATACACTGCGTACACGTATGAATCAGTTCCTGTCCGAGGTGCTCCAGATAAGAGTCGGAGCGGACGTTACGAGAAATGTGGTCGATTAGTAGAAGGAGTTTTTGAATACTCTATTAGAGAGCATATGGATAACAACAAATTAGAAAATGGAGTTTCAAACCTGACATTCCCACAAGGTGATGCGCTGCCACAAGAAGACTTACTGCAAACGGCCTTGCGTATTGTCCAGCGTCACAAGTGGACGATTCTGGTCACTACCATATTGTCTTTAGCTGTCACATTTCTTTATCTTTTGAAGGCTACACCAATTTACACAAGTTCATCAAGAGTTTACGTTGAACAAAGCGGCCCTAAAATTATAGGCGAGTACGAAGGAGTCATGACCCAGTCCAGTAACTATCTTTACACCCAAAGCGAATTGATAAAATCTACTCCTATCATTAGTGATGTGGCAGACGATTCGAAAATAAAATGCTTCAGAACATTTTCTGACATGGACAACCTGGTTGCTTACATCAAAAATAATTTAAATGTTCGTATCGGGAGTAAGAACGATATCATTGCAGTATCGTTCGATTCACCATACCCTGTGGAAGCTGCTGAGATAGTTAACGCTGTGGTACAGTCCTACATTAACTATCAATCTACCCGCAAACGCAGTACTGTTTCCGAAGTGCTGAGAATCATTCAGAAAGAAAAGGTTAAACGCGATAAGGAACTGTCAGACAAATTTGCGGAGCTTTTGGAATTTGCCCGTGAAAACAGCGAGGTTTCTCTCGATAATCAAGGTGGGAATATCGTTCTTGAAAGACTGACCAAGCTGTCCACTGCGCTGACAGAAGCGCAACTGAATGCTCTGAGTGCAAAAGCTGATTACGAAGCAATCAAGAGCATGAAGAACGAACCAGCTAAGATCAAGCAATTCGCTTCGGCTTCGTCCGCTTCAGGAGTTCGAGTATTCGTTAACGACACAGAAAGTCAATTGAAGGCTGAATTGAGAGCTGCGGAAATCGAGCTTCAAAGTGCGAGATACCATTGTACTGAAGACCATCCGACCATTCAGGCGATCCATGCCAAAATTGACCGTATCAAGCAAGAGCTTGAGGAGCAAGCGAGGGAATTTGCTGACTCCTATACAGAAGTGGTGCAACTAAGGTGGATAACGGCAATGGAAAAAGAAAATGAGTTACAGGCATCTTTTGATGCCCAGTTCCAGGCAGCGCGAGACTTGGGTATTAAGTCAACCGAGTATTCGGTGCTCCAGTCAGAATTGAACCGAACAGAACGACTCTGCGAGATTCTCGATGACCGCATTAAGGAGCTCAATGTTACAGAAGATGTTGGGGCACTTAATATCAGCATATTGGAGGTGGCGCGCCCTGCAGACAGTCCCTCAAAGCCTGAAAAAAACAAGTTTATGGCAATGGCCCTGGCTTTTGGCCTCGCGCTTGGGGGCGGTCTGGCTGTACTTCAGGATATGCTGGACTATCGGCTCCGGTCCGCCGAGGAGATATCAGTCATCCTCGGCGTTCCCGTTCTTGGCGTCATACCAACGATGTTAGACGAGAAAACTATTGCGTTGCCTGGCCATAAGATACGGGGCTTATTAGAACTCATCGTTGCCGGAGTTCATAAAAGAACAGGAACAACCGTTTCATCAGGCATAGTCAAAAACGAGTCCGTACCTGCTCAAGATGATGGCGAGGCCGTAACAGAGAATATGAGCTTTATGGAACGTGCCCAAAAGGTGCGCTCCGAATTGGAATATATAAGGTGTATTCACA
>CAZJYC010000118.1:0-4923 GCA_964550165.1 uncultured Eubacteriales bacterium | reverse complement strand
AAAATGGTGGGCGATACAGGATTTGAACCTGTGACTTCTACCGTGTGAAGGTAGCACTCTGCCGCTGAGTTAATCGCCCGCCGTGTTCCTATTTTTATTCATTTTGCTGGTTTTTGTCAATTTTCTGTTCCAACATTATTTCATTAACTTATCTGACAGTTAATACAAATTCAAGATATCATTTGTCACCGCGAGGGTAAGCCGAGCCGCGAGCGGAGAATGATTAATTTTTAGAGTCCTATAAAGAGCATTTCATCTTAATAAGAAAATTCATTATAACAATAGAAGCGAAAGACCGGACTTCTATTTATCTATTTCTTTTGCTGCCACCACTGATACCATTTCTCATAGTCTTTTCCAAAGTCTTCTCCAGTGATTTTCTTAAGTGCGGAAGATGCATTCGAACTAACAAGATAATTTTTATCTTTTAAAGCTTCAATCAGAGGTTCTATCGATTCAGGAGCTTTAAGCTCCCCAAGAGCTTTGGCTGCTTCGGAGCGAACATCGATGTCTTGATCTTGGAGAGCTCCAATCAAGTGTTCAACTGCACGAGAATCGCCTATTTTACCGAGCGCTTCGGCGGCTGCTTTGCGTACTTTCGGAAATTCATCCTTCAATGAAGGGATGAGAGATTCGACTGCCGCATCGAATTTTATCTCTCCCAGTGCTTTTGCAGCTGCTACCCTTACACTTTGATCCACTTTCTTGTTTTGAAGAATTTCCGCAATCTCCGGATAGGCCTCATTGACTTCCAGCTTTACAAGAGACTTGACAGCGTTTTCCTGGACATCGCCATTGGGATTCTGGAGTGCTTCTTTAAGAGCTGTTTTTCGATCTTTGTTATCGATTTTGGCAATCGCCTGAATTGCGGCCTGCCGAACTTTCGCGGCTGGATCTACGCAGGCTGTTTTCAGGGCATTAAGGACTTCGGGAGTGTCTGATTCTGCCAGCTCTTGACATGCCGTTTGACGAACTTCCTCCTGGCCTTTTGATGATAGCGTAACTAAAGCAGATACTGCCTCAGGTGATTCAATCCCGCCAATAGCACGGGTGGCTTCCGGCGCCCCCATTGCCTTTGGCTGACTGGCGATCTTGACCAAAGCATCAAGATGGGAATTGTCAGCGAGTTTTCTCAAGACATCTGCTATATTTGAGTGCAATTTATCCAGCTTATTGTTCTCAAGCATGCTCAATAATGGTTCAACAGCAGACTTATCACTGCTCTCTCCCAATGCCTCGATAGATGATTTGGCAAAATCTTCATCCTTTCCCCCTGCGACTGAGATCAGAAGAGGGGTGGCGCGCTTATCAGCGAGCTTACCCAGAGCCTGTATGGCTGCAAATTTGATTAGCCTGTGTTCTGTCTTATCCTCGAATACAGCAATGATCTGTTCCAGAGCCGATGAGTACTTTCCCTCACCAAGACCGAGTATTGCGGCCCTGCGCAACGCATCATTTTCCTTCCCCTTAGCTGAGAGAATTGAGACAAGCGCCGATCCAGATTGGGAGCCAGCATATTTTCCAGCCCAAAAAGCGGCGAAGACTCTCCTCCACAACGGCCCTTCCGTTTCATTCACCAATGGCAGGAGTGTTTCCTCTGTCATGGAAAGGAGTAAGGCCTTCTCAAATTCCCACTCCCTTTTCCCTATCTTTTCTTTTTCTTGGGATTCCGGGCGAAATTGAAGAACATAACGAAAAGAGGCACTTTCGTCTTTTTTATCATGAAGATGTAACACTGGAGTAATCACGAAAACTTTATCCAGCCTCTCAGAAACAACCATCACCGCCAGTTGCAATTCAGCATCAATGATTAGCTTTTGATCCCGACCTGCGGTCCCGTAGTGAGGTTTAAACTCCTTATCCTCTTTGCCAAATGTGATTTGAAACACAGGACCCAATCTTCTAGAAATCACTCCGCTTGCGGTTAGACTCTGGGTGTTGTAAAGTCCAAAAGTCTCATCAGAATTTGTCTCGCCACGGAATTCCACAACACCCGAGAAATCTTCAGACGGCGATTCTCGAAAGTAACCTCCGGCTACCCGTAGTAGCTTTTTTGTGTCTTCATCCCCCGCTTCCTTTCTCGCGGTCTCAATCAGATAGAGAGAGTTACCTGTTTCAAGGGAATAATTGGTAAGATTCTTCAACTCTATATGAGGTTCGTAAACACGATATGTAACCGACTGAGTACCGGCGAAACTGCTTGTCGTTCCTTCTTTAAGTGTTGCCGTGATGGGCAAACGGGACATTAATTTTTCAAGCCAGACTTTGTATTCTGCAGATTCTGGGCGCGTCTGTGAAGGAGAAGATGATTTAAGAAATGATTTCAAATGATTTAGGTATTTTCCCTCATTCATAAATGCTGATGAAACAGTTACTGCGGCGACAACAATAAACACCGTGACAAGTGTTATAATTATTGTTTTCTTACGATTCATAATTTCGCCTCCTTAATAAAAGTCATTGTCCTTGGTTGCATCGACTGGCAGGCATTATATAACAATCAATAAGTCACTTCCACGGAAAATAAAAATTCATATTTGGAATCAGTTGATAAGACTAAAAGAATGGTTCGTTTAGCAAAGATTAACCTGTGGTCGATAGATCATCAATAATTACTTCTCGCTCTTTCATCTGCTGGCCTTGACATCTTTTCGGTCGTCGTTTATCATCCTTCGCAATGGCTATGGCTGAATGGGAAAATCGAGACAAAAATCTAAGCAAGAAAGGAGAAAGGATTATGGAGCAAAAAATTATTGAGCTCTACGATGACTACACTCATGGATTGCTCGATCGCCGTGAATTTCTCAAGAAATTAGCTATTCTTGCAGGCAGCACGGCCGCTGCTATCGCTCTTCTGCCGCTAATAGAAAATAACTATGCCCAGGCTCAAATCGTGCCCAAGGATGATACCCGCCTTCATACGGAATACATCAAATATCCAGGTGCAACAGGTGAAGTTCGTGCCTATCTCGCCAGGCCAAAAGGAGACGCAAAACTACCTGGTGTGATCGTCATCCACGAAAACAGGGGTCTTGTTCCCCATATCGAAGACGTTAACAGACGCGTGGCATTGGAGGGATTTTTAGCCATCGCTCCAGATGCCTTATCGCCGCTTGGGGGGACGCCAGAAGATTCCGATCAGGCTCGATCGCTCATGCAAAAGCTCGACAGCCAGGAGACAACAAAAAATTATGTTGCAGCGGTCAAATACTTGAAGACGCATCCTCAATCCACAGGAAAGGTTGGATGCATCGGTTTCTGTTGGGGAGGAGGGGTGACAAATCAGGTTGCTGTCAACTCTCCGGATTTAACAGCAGCGGTTCCTTTCTATGGCCGGCAGCCTTCGTCTGAAGGCGTCCCTAAGATCAAGGCATCTTTACTTGTGCATTATGCGGGTCTTGACGAGCGAATCAATGCGGGCATTGAGGCATTTGAAGCCGCTCTGAAGGAAGCAGCCATTGATTACAAGATTTTTATGTATGAGGGAGCTGCGCACGCGTTTTTTAACGACACAGGTTCCAGATATAACGAAGAAGCTGCCAAAATTGCTTGGGAGCGCACAATTTCATTCTTAAAGGAGAAGCTTAAAACCTGAAGCCCGGTCGGCACCTGAACAACTGCAAGTTGGTAATTTGCCTCATGACACCCGGATTTACTTCCTCCTCTAAAGGAAGACTTGATTCTTCGCTTGAGACGACTGCATCCCCATCATTTTCCGCAGCATTTCTTGTACTTTAAGCCGCTGCCGCACGGGCAAGGGTCATTCCGACCCACTTTTGGAGCCGCTTTGGTGCCTGCAGTCTGCACAGGCGGCATTTGCCCTTCGAGAGTCTGCCGGCGCCATTGGGCTGCTACCTCTGCAACCCAAGGCCGGCAGTAGGTAAAAAAGCGCTTATAGCCCGCACATAAATAGTTCAATCCCGCTTCGCCATCCGGCGTCCGGAGAAAGCGGTTCTTCGGACACTCGCCGTTGCACATGTCCCTGACCTCACAGGCACGACAGTAGCGGGGCAATGCATCCCATTTGGCCTGCCCGAATGCTCTCTGCGCCGGACTCTCAAGCAGCTCGACCAAAGGAATCTCACGGATATTCCCGAGGCAATGTTCAGCATCGACGAAGTGGTCGCAGGAAAAGAAATCTCCGTTGTGTTCGATGACCGGAACATAACCGCAGGTCGGCCGGAAGATACACAGAGAGTGCTCCTGATTGAAGGCTGTTCTGGCAGCCTCCTCGAATATCTGCACTTTAACCCGCCCGATATCCTGGCTCAGCCACTCGTCGAAGATGGAGCAGAGAAAAACGCCCCAGGCTTCAGCCGGCACGCTGCGAAGGCTTACTCTGCCTTCGGCGTCCGGCTGCGGCTCGACCAGAGGCAGAAAGGTCACATATTGGGCATTGATCTGCTTGAAGAACCGATAGACCTGGATGGGATGCTGGACATTGTGCTCGTTCACCACACACAGTATATCGCAGTCAATCCCGTGTCGCCGCAAAAGCTCATACCCCCGCATCGTTTGCCCGTAGGTGGGCCTCTGGTCCTTGGTGACGCGGTACCGGTCGTGCATTTCCTGCGGACCGTCCAGGCTAAGCCCGACAGCAAAATCCTCTGCCGCTAAAAAGCGGCACCATTCCTCATCGAGGAGGGTCCCGTTGGTCTGCATACCGTTGGTAATGCGCCGGTCGGAGGGTTTGTGCTTGCGCTGCAAGGCCACAATCTTGCGAAAGTAATCCAGCCCTAGAACTGTCGGTTCCCCGCCATGCCAGGAAAAGCGGATAACTGGTTCGGGGCAAGCTTCGATGTGCTGGGCAATATACTCCTTCAGGATATTGTCGGGCATGCGAAACGACTCGCCCTTTGGATAGAAGTGTTCCTTCTTCAAGTAGTAGCAGTAGTGACAGTCCAGGTTGCAGATGGAGCCAAC
>CAZJYC010000117.1:0-5099 GCA_964550165.1 uncultured Eubacteriales bacterium | reverse complement strand
GCAGAAGGCCGGAAGACTCCGTAGACGTTGAATTTCTCTTTGTGGCTTTTGAAGGGCTCGGTGGCGAACAGATAGCCGGCAAACCGGTCGACATCGGATTGAAATTTGTCTCGAGCATCGGCTGTGTATCCCTCAGCCACAAAGACCAGGTCCACGCAGGTGTGGGGATCTCCGTTTTCGAGCGCCTTATAGATCAAATCCTGGCTGCTTGTTGTCTCCCTGATGATATGGTAGTCAGAGGGATCGATCTGGGCAATGGCGAGCGGATGGAGGATGTTCTTTTTATCCCTCCCTTCAAACACAACGTGCACAGGGCGCCTGGGAAAAGGGATGCGCACAGAGCGGTTGAAAGTACTTTTGATTCCGTTGAGCGCAGGCGCGGTTGTCTTGTATTCGCCGAACATGCAGTCAAAGCCTCGGAAGTAGATCAGTCGGTTCGATGCCACGTCATAGACTTTCACCGCATACCGGCCGTTGTTGAAGCGATCGAGGAGGTTGTTCTTGTTTCCGGGCCAGATTTCCTCCTGATATATGTGGTCGATGCTGATCGCTTCTTCCTTGGCGTCGCCTGTGTGGTAGAAATCGACGCGCATCGCTTTGTCGAGGAAATAGTCATCAAAGATGACCGTCTCTTGCCCGAAAACTGTTCCCTGGCCCCATATGGGCCCTGAAACGAAGAGCAAAATTGCAGCGAAAATTGTTGCGGATACTTTCATCTCTACCTCCCAGCGATAAAAGGATCTCTCCCCTTTGTCTGCTCTGTTACCCGGATAGAGTTGTTAAGCACCTGGCATTTTGGCGAGATTTTTTTCTGCTTTTTCAAGCTAAACATTGACAGCCGGAAAACACTCTTAAAAAAGAGGAGACAGGCTAACGTTAATCACCTTCTTGCTTGGCTGGGCGCGCCTGGAAAATTTTTATTTCGAGATCTCATTGCTCCTTCATAAGGGACAGCTTTGAGGCGGATAGGATGTGGCGAACATACAGAAACCACAGCAAGCTCGCACCCAGCAATTTTCCAAATGAAAACACAGAGAAGAATCCATGGTTAAAATACTCAAAAGAATTTAATGAATAACGGACTGCTATCAATGCTATAGAGATGATCAGTGTAAAAATTCCAAATCGGGATAGCTTCAGAACATAAAAGGACATCACCATCGGAATATTCAGGAGAATCATGTGGTGCTCCTCTGTGAGAGGGGAAATCATGAGCACAAGGCAAATCAAGCAGCAACATTCTACGATCTCATCCTTTTGCTTGTATCTGCGGAAGGCATATCCTGTAATGATGAGGAGAGATAAAGAGGAAAGGACGTATAAAATCTCAGGAAAAAACTGAAGTCGGGTGTTGAAAAGCAGCCTGTTGAAGAATTCTCTGATCGAGAGGTTTGAGAGATTGATACGGTCGGCGACTTGAGAGATATGATAAAAAAGGTTCCTCAAGTAAGCTCTTTCAACCTTTAGCCCAAAAAAAACAGCTTCGACACATCTCAAAAAGAGATAAGATGAAACCATTGCCGTCCATAGTTTTGTTTTCTTTCTGTAGAGGAAGTAGAGAAAAAACAGAGCGAACTGAGGCTTAACAAACACGATAAGGCTTAGGATAATGCCGTTGATGATCTCATTCTTATCTTGTTGAACAGAAAGAGCGCAAAGCAGAAATCCCAGAAGAAGAAAAAGGTTTATTTGACCGATACCCACGTTCTCAAGGAGAGGTTGTGAAGCGAGGAATACAACGATCACCAAAAATAAAGATAGGGTATTGTCCCTGTATCTGAGTGACGCAAGACGAATACACAACCACATGGATATTGCCAAGACAATATGATTGATCACAAGCCAGAGGAGATTGGCTGTCCCAAAGGTGAAAAGAGTAAGAGGTGAAAAAACAAGAAAAAACAGGGGGGCATATTCTGGTTTTCCTGCGATATGGACCGGCAGGCCAGATTTTTCCTTGAGACGAGCTAATTCATGCGCCGGGATGTTATAAATATTTTTTCCAGTTTGCAGCAAGTGCGAAAAAAAATAATAATTCGCAAAATCTGAGAAATTCTTTTCCACCGCGACCATCTTGACAACGTTATGAACGTAGGTGAGTCCTAAAAAAGCGATGACAAAGATGATGAGAAGCTTTATCTTTTGGAAAGAAAATCTTTCGATAGATTCAACCTTCAATGTCGCTCTTCTTTACCCGGCTATAATCCTGAGACAGACTTATCACACACAAAACGGCGTTGTCAATTGACGAACAAAATCCGATGAATCCGTGCGGCCCACGACACCCGCATGATGGAAGCATCAAAGCTTTGGGCGATCCCTTCGCTGCTTCATTCTTGTCCAAAAAAAGAAAACGGTCCTTTTTTTCTTTTTTCGAGATAGGGATAAAATATCGTCATAGGAATACCTTTTTCAAACTTTGAAAGTTGCAACGCCTTTGAACCTAAATATAATATATGCGTATATAATAAAAGTGTAAAAAGAGTGAATGAAGAAGGAGTCTCGGATGGATGCCATTCTTCAAGTCGAAGGATTGAGAAAATTTTACGGGAATTTGGAAGCGTTAAAAGGGATCGATTTTGAGGTTAAGGAAGGAGAAATCTTTGCCCTTATCGGTCCCAACGGCGCAGGAAAGACCACTGCCCTGAGAATCGTGGCCACTCTTCTCTCCCCTTCTGAGGGAAAAATCAGATTTCTGGATTATGATTTGAAGAAAAATCCAGAAAAAATCAGAGAAAAAATCAGCTATCTTCCCGAGGAAGCAGGCGCATACAGAAACCTCAAAGGCATGGAGTATCTCAAGTTTATGGCCAGTTTCTATGCAGGCACCCCCGAAGAAAAGGAGGAATTCATCGCGAGGGCGAAAGACATCGCCGATCTGGGAGACCGCGTCCGCGATAAAGTTGGCACCTACAGCAAAGGAATGACAAGGAAGCTTCTCTTGGCCAGAGCCCTGATGACCAAGCCGGTTCTGGCCATCCTGGACGAACCGACATCAGGGCTCGATGTCATTAACGCCCTGGAAGTCAGGGAAATTATCAAAAAATATGTGAAAGAGGGAATTTCTGTTCTCCTCTCCTCCCACAACATGCTGGAGATAGAATTTCTATCCGACAGGGTGGCTTTGATCGATGAGGGGAAAATCCTTGACTCAGGGACCTCTCAGGAATTGAAAAACAAATATCAGGCAAAAAACTTAGAAGAGGTCTTTAGGAGTTCACTGCAATGAAAAAGTTTGTCAATCTTCTTCTCAAAGAAATAAGAGAGCTCATCACGCTTCAGTTGATCATCTCGCTTCTCTTCACCCTTGTTTTGTTTTATTTTATGGGTCAGTTGAGCAAAAGAGAGGTGAAAAGGGCGGCATCGACCCAGAAAATCTTGGCTATGGACCTGGACCGCTCTCAATTTTCCCAGGAGCTCATCAACGGCCTTCAATCCGCCAGGTTCAAAGTCGAACTCCTGAAGGAAACGAGCAAAGAGCAAGCGATCGAATCGGCCAAAGCGAGCGATACGAACCTTCTTTTCATCGTCCCTGAAGGTTTTGGAGAATCTGTCTCAGAATTTAGGGCCAAAGAGATTGAGACCTATACGTTTATGAGAAGTTTTTCTTTGACCAGTACGAGAAATTCCAGCGTCTTTCGAGCAGTCATCTCCGCTCTGAACGATTATCTTTCCAGTAATTATCTCCAGAAGAAGATTCCCGGCACAAATCCTGAAAACTTAAAAAATCCCATCAAAAGCAGAGATTTCGTTATCGTCAAGGATAAACTGGCGGAGGGCTCCGCGGCTCAAATTGCCGGGTTTGCCTCTTCCCAGTCTCTCTTTGTGCCCGTCATTCTGATGATGATCATCATCTATTCCTCGCAAATGGTCATCTCAGCCATCGCCATGGAGAAACAGAATAAAACCCTTGAGACCCTCTTAACCGTTCCGATAAGCAGAGCCTCGATTATCACCGCGAAAATGTTCTCGGCGGGCCTGGTCGGACTGATAGCAGCGGTCATTTATATGGTCGGCTTCAGGCGTTTCATGGGCGGATTTTATGAAGGCATGCCATCCTCTTCGCAGATGAGCGGTGTCATGCGCCAACTGGGATTGTCGTTCACGACAAACAGTTACTTGATTCTTGGCGCTTCCCTATTCCTGGCCATCCTCTGCGCTCTGGCTCTGGCGACCATCCTGGGCGTTCTGGCTGAAGATTTCAGAAGCGCCCAAGGCTTGATCATGCCCGTGATTTTTCTGGTTATGGTTCCCTATTTTATTTCCCTCTTTTCCGATATCAACTCGCTCTCCCTGCCGGCAAAGCTTTTTGTGCTGGCCATTCCTTTCTCTCACCCCTTCCTGGTCACCCAGAACCTTTTTCTCGAAAACTACAGCCCTGTCATCTACGGGATTCTCTACATGCTGGTGGTCTTCGTCATCCTGGTCGTCATCGCGGCGCGCATCTTCTCGACCGACAGGATTCTCACCATGAAATTGAGATGGGGAAGAAGAAGATTCCGGCCCTTGTAAAGAGCTGCTCGTAGCAATCGGCATTTTCTATTCTTTTTTCTTTTTCCCTAATTTTCAAGATTTGAAACATATTTTGCTGAAAGGGAGTTTTTGAAACAGATAACGAACTGTCCGGGATGAAAAAAAAGGAGGTTATCCTTCAGAGAAAGTCCTCTCCGTTGCTGCCAGGAAGAAGCTTTTCACTCCTTTGAAGATAAGAAATTCATTTTCTGCAGAGCATCTTGAGTGTGCAGCTTAGTTCTCATTTTCCCATTCAACCATCGTCAGGAAGTATAAACCACGACAAAATGGATGTCATAGACAATAGGAAGTCGCTGGTGCCGGGCCAAAAAGCCGGCAAGACGCGCAAATGCGCCGGAAATCAGCCGGACCTCTCCTCCCGAGAAGAGAATTAATTCCGAACCACAGTCAGGACAGCGGATTCTGGCAAACCCGCAGCGCGGGTTGCCGCAGTCAAGATAGCGCACAACGACTTCCTTGACGATCGGCCGGAAGAACCCGTACTCTCTCTCGAAACGGCTCTCGTACTCTGCCAGGAACTGGT
The DNA here is from genome assembly GCA_964550165.1 of uncultured Eubacteriales bacterium. Taxonomy (GTDB): domain Bacteria; phylum Acidobacteriota; class Aminicenantia; order Aminicenantales; family Aminicenantaceae; genus CAZJYC01. The sequence goes on along the minus strand of CAZJYC010000117.1, from coordinate 43 downwards.
CAAAGTAATGGAAGAGTACCCGGTAGAGCACGGTATGTTCCGG
>CAZJYC010000116.1:0-5348 GCA_964550165.1 uncultured Eubacteriales bacterium | reverse complement strand
CAAGCTCTGGGCGATGACTTCGACATTTGACAAGAAAAGGGGAGTTCTTATCGATATCTTTGATTTCGAAGGCAAATATCTCGACAATTTCTACATCAACCTTCCCAAGGATCTTTATTCGGATATCTTCAGCTTTTCTTCCATAGCGATATCAGGATATTATCTTTATTTTATAGATAAAAAAGAAGATGAGACGCTCGAGGTCGTCAAGTATAAGATCGAATACAAGTAACCGGAAATGAGTTGAAAGGAGATTTCTGATGGATAGAAAAGGACATCTGTCTCCTAAAGTCTTCGCTTCGATTGCGCTTCTTTTCTTGCTTCTAACTCTGCCTGTTGCTGCGGCTGAAAAAAGTAAGGCTGAGCGAATAACGACATTTGAAGAGCTGGAGAAGGCGATTGCGCAGGCGCAGGAGAGCGTTCAGGCTCATCCAAAGGATGTGGAGGGGTATCACCGGTTATCGCAGTTGCTGTCTATGGAAGGAAGATTCGCCGAGGCAGAACAATCTCTGCAAAAAGCACTGAATATCGAGCCAAAGCATGTCGATTGCCTGCTCTCCCTGGCTGACTTGCACTGGCGGCAGTACCAGTTTGAGAAAGGGGAGAAGTTACTCGAGAAGGCGAAAGCATTATCTCCAGAGAATACGCGCGCAATGCTTCTTCAGGCGAAATTTGACATTAACAGGATGGATTTTGACGCGGCCGAAGCAATCTATCAAGACCTCCTCAAGAAAAACGCGAAATCGGTTGAAGCCGTCTACGGAATCGCCGAGGTCTTCTACTGGAAAGACCAGTTCGAGCAATCCGAAGAATTCATCAGGCAGTGCCTTTCGCTTGACCCGGAATTCTTCAAAGCGTATTGGCTGCAGTCGCTGATTCATCGCCTGCGCCAGGAAAATGAGGAATGGAAAGAAACGGGCCTCAAAGCCGTCGAATTGGCTCCGTTTGACGAGGAAGCCAGGACAAACCTGGCCCATATCCTGATGAGAGGGGAGAGGAAGCTCGAGGAAGGATATGAACAGACAAAGATCGCTCTGCGCGTCAATCCCTATTCTTACACTGCTCACCTCTATCTCGGGACCGGTTGGACTCCAAAATACTATAAAGAGGAGAAGATTGAGGGCGATGAGCAGACTGTCAATAAAATCAGGGAGCTTCTGGAAGCAGGGGACGAGAATCTCCTCAACCAGGAATTTGAACAGGCTGATGCCGCCTTCGGCGAAGTCCTCGACCTTGCGCCGGAAAACATCAAGGCCATGATCGGCAAGGGCACTTTGAATTATCACCGGGGAAGATACGAGGATGCCCTGGATTGGTTTTTCAAAGTGCTAAACATCGATCCGGATTACGGGCTTGCCCATTACGGCGTCTGCCAATCGCTTCTCCGCATCAAAGACCGGATTAACGTCAAATTCGCTGAAATCGAGAAAGAATTCGCCGCCATGGATGCACCGGAGCCTCCCTACCTCAAGGATGTTTTCATCAATTATGAGGAGCTTGACCCGGAGCTTCAGAAAATCCTGAGGCTTTCGGTCAGACCCTTGAGCAATTATCTCAAAACCCTGAAAATCGGTGGCGCGACGTTTTACATGATTCCCTTCCACAAGCTTCTCTTGGAGTCGCCTTATCTTTCCAGGATGAAAGGGACGCGCACTTTTGACCTGAGACTCTGGGATGATGTCAAGGGCTGCGGAGGAACTCATTCCACGAGCGGCGCGAACTGGCAAAAGGACGTCAAGTACCGCCGCTTCAATGTCGTCGCCCACGAGTTCACCCATCAGGTGCATAATTTTTTGAGCAAGAGGCTTCTGGAAAAGGTCAAGTGCCTTTTCCTCAAGGCAAAGGAGGAAAGGCGGACGCTCGATTTCTATGCGGATTTTAACGAATGGGAATACCTTGCTGTTGGGGTTGAAGCCTACGTTTCGGAAAAGAAGCTGGCTGACCAGAAGCTCGGCTATGGCCATATGCGCAGCGAATTGCTGGAGAGAGACCCGGAGCTATACCGTTTCATCGAGAGCCTGAACGACAAGGATAATTATCTGGAATGCGAAATCCAGGCTGTGATTCAAAAAGGACAGTCTTTATTGAAGCAGGAAGAAGGCGGCAGAGAAAAGGCTTTGAAGCTCTATGAGGAAGCGGTTGCGGAATATGGACGGAGACCCGAATTGCTGGCTGCGATCGCAAAAATTCGCGAAGCGAAGAAAGAATCAGACTTCCTGGGAAGGTAAATGAATTTACTTTTTAAAGGCGGATTTTATCTCTTCGATGCCGACGCCTAAAATCTTTCGGGCAATATTATCGAGCTCGGATTCCTGTCCCTGGAAATGGAAGGTGCGGTGAACGTGCTTTCCTGTCTCTGCGGGCTGCAGGGCCAGAGCCGGAGAGGAAGTCTCAAGCTCGTAGAATTTTCCGAGCTGCGCAGCGCCCGGCTGAGGAGGGCCATCGTTATAACTGTTGACCGTATCGCCGCCATAAGGCTCTTTCTGAATCTCCCACATCGAATTGACATAATCGGTGACTCCCTCGGGCAGCGTGAACTGGACAATCGTCAGAGCCTGATTGACCGCATCATAACTTCCGAGAACCGGCTTCGAGCGGCGCGGAGAGACTCCGATCTTGCTCCGGTAGCTGGCATCAGCAGCGAAGTGCATCACCCCTTCTTTCACAACCAGGCGTTCCGCAGGGACCTTTCCAAAGTAACCATCGTTGACGATTGGCCCCAGCATCTTCTCGTCGCCTTCCAGAAAGGGGATTACGACCGTTGTTTCCGGGGAGGCATTGAACATTCCCAGAATCCAGATCGAGAGCAATCCGGTTTCCTTTTTCCACGGCTCCGGGCCTGCATTCTTAATGGCATTGGCCGTCTCAAAGGCCACGGTCTTGATGGCCGGATTTATCGCCAATCCAAGCTCTTTTGTCTTCTCAGCATCTTCCAACAGGCGGATTTCGCGTGTGACCTCGATGTCAAACTGTGTCCCGGCGTAATTCGTCAACCGGAACTTGCTGTGGAATAGGGCTCGGTCCTGGCTTTTGCTCACGACCTCATAGGGTTGGGTGTCAATCCAGGAGGGAGTGAACCAGTGATCCAGGTCAAAAGGATCCCCTTGCTTGAAGAAAATAGAGTACTGTCCGCCCTCTGGGCCGAGCCAGAAGCGGTCTTCACCGCCAAAGACATTGATGTGCGGCTGTATTTTGCCGGAGGCGATAAGCTCGCGGTTGACCCAGCCAAAGCTGATCCCGCTCTCGCCGTCAGCGCTGCTTGTCATCACCCGGCCCTGATATTCGGGCACAAGAGCAACCTGCTTCTTGCCTGACTTATCGGAAAGGACGAAGACTTTGGTGTGATTCTTGAGAAAGGCGAGATCGTCGCCGAATGTGGGTGAAGAGCTTTTGGGTTGGGAAAGATTGCAGGCGCACATCAGAGCCAGAATTATTGTTCCTGCCAAAATCATTCTCATGCGATAACCTCCTTCAATAATTGTCTCATCGATTATTTCTATTTGGCTTGTGACAGATTTTGCTCCATTTATTCCCACATCATTTCATAAACCACTAATTCCTTGTATCCGCTTTCTTTTTCTCTAAGACAATAGAGACGGCTTTTTTTGGCCACGACATCCAAAGGCAAGGGATTTATTATGGGAGAAGTAGCCAGATTACCGTAATTTTCCAATTCTGTTCTCCCGATGAATTGGCCAGCAGGATTGAAAATGTCATATATGAAACCATTCGGACTTTTTCCTCTTTCGTAGGTCATCACATAAAGTCTGCTTCTCTCGTCAAGGAAAAAAAATTGAAATGGTGGATAGAATTCAGGGAAGTAAAGCTTTGTCTTCACTTGCTCGAATGAGTCAAAGTTATTCATTAACCAATTAAATATTTTTTCTTTTGCCTGATCAAGGACTTTGACTTTATGATATTCTTTCCTGATTTTTTGCAGCAAATTTCCTTCTATATCATAAATTAAAAATTCATACCCACTGCCATAATTTGCGACATAAATAAGCCCTTTTGAAATTTTCCAGACGTGGTAGTCGACGTATAAGCTTAAACCATTGACTTTTTTTGCCAGCGTGAAGTTAGGCATATATCGCCCCGGATGGAGCGTTTTAATTTCTTCCAAATTTTCATTGCACAATATTATGGGAAAGTCAGCCTTGCCTTCTTCCGGATTAAAACTGCTCTTCATCACAAGAATTTTCCCGTTCCCAAGAAGAGTTGCCGCCCTGTGATTTGAGGTAAGGGATATATCCTTAATGAAATCTCCGTCGTTTTCAAAAAGAAATAGTTTTTTTCTGCCAAAATCGGAAACGACTATTTGATCCAGCTCATTCACCCTGAGATATCTCGGTAATTCCAGTTCCCCAGGGCCCTGGCCTCTCCGTCCGAAAGAGGATAAAAATTTCCCTTTAGCATCAAATTTATAGATGTAATTTTCGTTGCTCGAAGAAAGCATGAGATAGATATGGCCTTCAGAATCCACATCAAATCCTGCGACTTCCTTGATGCCCAATTGTGAGAGGTCTTCGCTTTCAAGGTCAACGATAAATTCTTCAGCAAGAGAAAGATTATCTGGCTCTGTTTTGAGCTTGTATGGCTCCAGATGATTCAAGACAACTTCAACTCCATCTTCAACAATTTTTTCAATCTTATCTTGCTTCTGTCCGCAGTAAGCCAGTAGCGATAAAAGGAGTATAAGAAGCATCACTTTTTTCATGCCGCTTGTGTCATCCTAAACGCTATTTTATCTCATCAACTTCCAATCAGCAGCTTTTTGGCTTCTGGAAGTTGGGGGAGTTTCCCGAGGTATCACCATTTAGCTTTTAACATGTAAGACCTGAGAATTCAAGTTGCCATTTGTTTCCAGGCCCCATCATTTGAGACAGACTGACTGCCTTTCTCCTTCAAGGCATATCCACAGTTGGCCTTGACCCCCAAACGCGTCATCGCATCTGGGAATACCTGCTTAAGCTCCGCCAGGAACACAATATCACGCTTTTCATGACCCCACATTACATGGATGAGGCAGAATACTGTGACCGGATTGCGATCATTAACTATGGAGTCATAATCGCCCTTGACACACCGCAGCAAGAAATTGTCGCCATGGCCGTCATCTTTACTTCCCTTTTTTTTATGCTATCATAGAGCATCACGAGATGATGATGGCGCAAAAAAAGAGACATTCCAGCAGGAAAAAGACGACTAACATCTGGATTGTCCCGCGGCCTTTGCTCACGCCAGGTCAACTGAAGGCCGTGGAAAAGCCTCTTGGAAAACATCAAGTTGTTCCCGGGTCTGCGGGGTCTGGTAAAACTCAGGTTCTTCTTCACAGAGCCGCCTATCTT
>CAZJYC010000115.1:0-5516 GCA_964550165.1 uncultured Eubacteriales bacterium | reverse complement strand
CCTTCGCTGATTTGCACCGTCGCTGTCCATCACATAGATTTCCGCATTCCCATCCCGGCCGGATGTCAAGAGGATCTTCTGGGACTTGTCCGCGAGCGGCGGAACGGACTCGCAGCTCTGGATGAATACAATAATCAGCAAAAAGGCAACGGATTCGGCAAATCTGGAAAAGAAAGCGATGGCTTGTTTCAGCACTCTTTTTTGATATTTGGAAATGACTTGCGGCTTTTTAAGCTCTGCCGCTTATATTCAGAAAGTAAGCCTATCTTCCGACGGGCTCGACAGCAAACTGCACCCAAACAACCTCGTCGTCTATGGCCACTTTGTTTCGTATGCTCTGGATGGAGATGGCGCGGCACAATTGACCCCGGTTTCGAGTGTAGAGAAGCTTGCCTGCCTGATCGTATATTCCGCAGTCTCCGATAATGCCAGCCCTGGCCCTTGCGGCCTTGAATTCGACCATCCTTCCGTCTGCGAGCATGAACCGTAAAAATCCTGCTTTTCCCCTCTCAATTTTTGTTCCTCTGGGAATGAGGATGACCTTTCCGGGCGGGTCAGGCTGCGGGCTTAAGCCTTTAAACTGGACAAAAAGAAGGTCATCAGAGACAGTATCTTGGTTTCTCAATTTTTCCACAGAAAACATGGCAAATAACCTGGCCTGCTTTCCAGCATAAAGAAGCTTTCCCTCTTTGTTGTAGGCTCTGACCCCAAGCTCGCCCGCCAAGCCTATGAGCTCCAAGACTCCATCGGCCAGAAGGAACTTTGTGACTTCGCCCGCTTTCTCTATTTTTGTGCCGATGGGAAGCTGAACTGCATTTTCTCCCATTTTCAAGGCCGATGCGGCCGTGATAAGCATCGCCAGGATTGCGATGAGCACTGACAGTTGTTTTAAAAGCTTTTTCATTTCTTGCCCTACCTCCTTGATAATTTTCATTGCTTTAATCTTTAACATAAAGGATAGATGCTGTCAATTTCAGCTTTAACGTGGACTTGACATTTATCTTTCTTAAGCTATATTTAGAAATCAAAAGGCAAATTGAGTCCTAAGGGAGTAAGGCTGTTGCTTCGACAAGCAGACTCAATCATCCAATTGCTAAAAACGATGTTCGTGATAAAAAGAATCCTTCCGTCACGTTCTGGCGATAAACAGGATTCAGCTTCAATGGAAGTTGAATGTCTGAAAAAATATCTTGAAAGGAGGTAAAATGAACCCATTAATCAGAAAGCTAAAGAATCAAGATGCATACTTTCTATGTTTGCTTATCTTAATCTTCATATTCACCTCCAGCCTTGCTCTCTCCCAGGATATTGAGTCCAAAGTCAAAGTCCACAAGCTCGGAAATGGCATGACATTTATCTTCATGGAAAGGCATGAAGTCCCTGTTTTCAGCGCAGTCTATGGTTTTAAAGTGGGGAGCGCGGATGAAGTCTCAGGCATCACAGGTTTAGCCCATCTTTTCGAACACATGGCCTTCAAAGGAACCCCGCGGATCGGAACAAACGATTATGAAAAAGAGAAGGTTGTCATGGAGAAAGTCAACAAGCTCGGAGCCGAAATCTCAAAAGAATTAATTAAAAGCGATCTGGCTGATAAAGAAAAATTAGAGAAAATGAAAAAGGAAATGTCCGAGCTCGAAAAGGAGCAGAAAAAATACATCGTCAAGGACGAAATTGACAAAATTTATTCGAATGCAGGCGGGGTAGGACTGAATGCCGGAACAGGGACAGATGTGACGTCCTACCTTATCAGCCTCCCTTCCAATCGATTCGAGCTTTTTTGTTTGATGGAATCCGAGCGAATCAAGAACGCGGTCCTCAGAGAGTTTTACACAGAAAGGGGAGTTGTTCAGGAAGAGAGAAAGCAGACGACCGAGGCTGTCCCAATCAGACAGCTCTATGAAATTTTTATGGCCGCAGCCTTCATCGCTCATCCTTATGGACATTCTGTTGTCGGATGGGCCTCGGACATCAATTCGGTGACACTTGAAGAAGCCGTAGCATTCAAAAGCAAGTATTACACGCCCAACAATTGTGTTGTGGCTTTAGTCGGGGATGTTCATCCGGAAAAGGCCATTCCCCTCATCGAGAAATACTTCGGCGATATTCCCAGAGGTTCCGAGCCTCCTATCCTGAGAACAACAGAGCCAAAGCAGCTCGGCGAAAGACGGGTGAAGATAGAATTTGATGCAGAGCCCCAGCTTTTGATTGGCTTCCACAAGCCCACCTATCCTCATAAAAACGCCTATGTCATGGATGTTGTCTCTTCAATCTTAACATCGGGAAGAACTTCCCGGTTGTATAAAGACCTCGTGAAAACAAAACAATTCGCCGTGAGCGTCTCCTCAACGTCTTCCTTCCCAGGTGTGAGATACGACAATCTTTTCATGATATCCGCCACACCCCGATTCCCCCACACAAACGAAGAGCTTGAAAAGGCCATTACCGAGCACCTTGAAAAACTCAAGGTCGAGCCTGTCGATGCCAAAGAGCTCGAAAAGATCAAAAACCAGTTAGAAGCTTCCTATATTCGAAGTCTCAGCTCAAATTTTGGCATGGCCTTCAGGCTGATGAGAGAGCAGCTTTTCTTCGGAGACTGGAAGAACATGCTGAAATACAAGGAAGCGATTATCCGTGTCAAACAGGAAGACATCATGGAAGCTGCCAAAGAATATTTCACAGAACAGAACAGGACCATCGCCTTCTTACTCAAAAAACAAAAGGAAACAAAATAGGAGGGAAAAATGGGGAAAAAACATAGAAAAATTATATTTCGTTTATTGATTCTTGCGACTCTGTTCGCTGCTGTTATCCTGGTTTATGGCCAAAAGCATCCTTCAGAGCTGAAGAAGCCGGAAGAAATCAAATTCACTCCGCCTTCGATTCAAAAATTCATCGTCGGAAAGGGCATTGAAGTCTATTATCTTGAGGACAGAGAGCTGCCGATGATCAGTATGCTTGCCTATTTTAAGACAGGCTCTCTTTATGAACCCGCTGATAAAACCGGGCTCGCAAACTTAACGGGGACTGTGATGAGAACGGGCGGAACCTCCAAAATGACTGGTGACCAGATCGACGAAGAGCTGGAATTTCTGGCAGCCAGCGTTGAGACCGGCATCAGCTCTGAATTTGGGTCAGCCAGGCTTTCCTGCATGAAAAAAGACTTCCCCAGGGTTCTGGAAATCTTTGCAGACATCATCACCACGCCGGTTTTCAGCCAGGAGAAAATCGATCTGGCTAAAAATCAAACCAAGGAGAGCATCAGAAGACGATGGGATATGCCATTTTCAGTGGCCAGGCTCATCTTCAGTGAAAAAATCTATGGCCCAGAGAGTCCATACGCCAGACGCACCTCCTTCAGCACTCTGGATAAAATCTCCCGTGATGACTTGATTGCGTTCCACAAGAAATACTTTGTTCCTAACAATATGACCATCGGAATCAGCGGCGACATTTCCAGTTCTGAAGTCAAAAACCAACTGAATAAAGCCTTTAAGAATTGGAATCCAAAAAAAATCGAATTCCCTCCAGTTCCCGGAGTCAAGGATGAAGTGAAAAACGTCATTTATTATGTCTACAAGGATACACCGCAGGCCAACATCGCTCTCGGACATCTTGGAGTCCGGCGCAACAATCCTGACCAGTACAAGCTGGAAGTGATGAACTATGTGCTCGGAGGAGGCGGTTTCGGCTCAAGGTTGATGAGAGAACTCCGCTCCAATCGCGGTTTGACTTATGGGATATACGGAGGAGTCGGGTCAGGGAGAGATAAAGGGACTTTTGTTGTTTCTTCAACCTTGAGAGCCGAATCGCTGGGAGAGGCGCTCTCTCTGATTGAGGAGATTGTCAAAAGCATGCAGGCTGACCTGATCAAGGATGAGGAGATGGAAGAGGCCAAAAACTATATGATTAACAGTTTCGTCTTCACCTTTGAATCCAAGCTCTCTATCCTCTCTCAGAAAATCTACCTCGGCCTTATGGGTTATCCTGAAGATTACCTGGAGAAATACATCGATAATATTAAAAAGGTGAGCAAAGATGACGTTCTGGATGTTGCCCAGAAATACATGAATACCGGAAGAATAGCGATTGTGGTGGTGGGGGACAAGAAAAGATTCGATAAGCCCTTGGAAACCCTTGGAAAAATTGAGGAAATAGACCTCCAGAGCATCATCGACAGAGAGAGAGTGAGCAGCACCGCAGCTAAATAAAGCTCGCTTATTCGGCAGTCAACTTTGGGGGAACCATTTTGCGTTCCCCTTTCAACCGTCGCTTCGCTCCATGCTTTCCCTTAGTGGATGAGGCAAGAGCCGCGCTTTGTGATCAAGACATGCTTTCTTGGAACTACCGACAATCGGCTTCCCGCAACGAGACGCGGAACATACGAACCGATCAGCGATCTTCTTTGAAAATCTCTGAGGAATGAGGTATGATTTTTTGGCTTTGATAATCAGGCAAAAAACGAGGGGAAAAAAATGAAAAAAGCTAATTTTTCTGCTCTGGGTTTTATGCTGCTTAGCTTGGCTTTCTTTCTTGTCTTCAGCGGCTGCCGCGGTCAGAAAGCCGAAGACAGCTTTGAAAAAGTCAAGCCTAAAATTAACTTCCAGGCCCGTCCCTTTCCGCTGAAAAACGTACGTCTGCTCGACGGACCGTTCAAGGATGCCCTGGAGCGCAACAGAAAGTACCTCCATGACTTGGATCCTGACCGCTTGCTCCACAATTTCCGGGTGAATGCAGGGCTGCCCTCTTCGGTCCAGCCCCTGGGCGGATGGGAAGAGCCCAAATGCGAGCTCCGCGGGCACTTTGTCGGCCACTTTCTCACCGCCTGTGCCTTGACGTATTCTGCCACCGGTGATGAAGCTCTGAAACAAAAAGCCGAATATATCGTCGCCGAGCTCGAGAAGTGCCAGAATGCTCTGGGGCAAAGCGGGTATCTCAGCGCCTACCCTGAAGAATTCATAGACCGGGTGATCGAGGTAAAGAGGGTCTGGGCACCTTGGTATACCCTCCATAAGATTATGGCCGGCCTGCTGGATATGTTCATCCATTGCGGAAATGACAAAGCCCTGGATGTTGTCCAAAAGATGGCTGCTTGGGCGAAAATGAGGATGGACCGCCTGGATGACGACGCGATGCAGCGCATGCTCAAGGTGGAATTCGGGGGGATGAGTGAAGTGCTCGCCAACCTTTACGCCGCCACCGGAAAAGCGGACCACCTTTCCCTGGCCCGGCGTTTTGACCATAGAGCGTTCCTCGATCCTCTTGCCAGCCGTCGCGACGAGCTCAAAGGATTGCATGTTAACACCCAGATTCCCAAAGTCATCGGAGCCGCGCGGGAATACGAGCTGACGGGAATAGATGATTATCGCGAAATCGCCACCTATTTCTGGGACGAAGTGGTCAAGGCACGCTCCTACTGCACGGGCGGGACGAGCAACTATGAGGGCTGGGGAAGCGATCCCTATCAGCTGGCCGGCCAGCTGAGCAATGCCACCCATGAGACATGCTGCACATACAAC
>CAZJYC010000114.1:0-5641 GCA_964550165.1 uncultured Eubacteriales bacterium | reverse complement strand
TCTGTTCTTGCTATTGTTGTGCCGGCCTATACAGACGAATATCATCGAAGTACATCTTACCTGAACCGCCAACCTGCGGGTTTTTCTTATTGCCTAATCCAAGAGCAATCGTATTGACATTTGTCAGGTTGATGCCCTGGTCTGCGAAGGCCTGAAGGTCGATATTCCATTGCGTCCACCTATTTATCTGTGCTGCATTAGGATTATCATGAGAGACCACCGCACTGCCATTGAGAGCAACATATAATGTCTCAGCAGCATTATCCGAATTGCCCCTGAACCAAATTGTTAATGTGCTAACACCATTCTCAGTCCAGTCACGGGGATAAATCAGCGTCTTCTCTGTCTCGGAATACTTCAGGACGCTGTTTTCAAAGAATAAAGGCATCGATTGGCTGCCTCCGTGAACGATAGTTTCCTCACAATAAGAACCGGTAGTTTCATCTCCGACCATTGAGCCTGTTCCGTTACCTGGATAGGCCGGTGCAGTACCATGCGCGGCATAGCCAAGCCCATCTTTCCACGACCACCATATCTCGTTGTTGCCAACGTCGTAGTCCTCAAAGTCGTCTACGATAATGAAGTTGGCTGTCGTAAGGCTCCAGACAGGACCTATCCACGGACTGTCGGGGTTGGCACTATTGATTTCGTCAATCCGCCAGTAGTAAGTGGTATTCCACAGGAGCTTTCCGGGGTCATAGCTCTCGGAACCGAGGGCTTTAGTGCCTTTATACTCCGGCGAACTTGTATTGGCATTGCGTACGGCCTGTTTATCTGTGCCGAAATAGACCTCGTGAGAAGCCGCATTAACTCCCGGCGACCAGGTAAGAATCGGCGTATGCTTTACATCCACAGCGCCGTTAGAGGGGTTCGGGCTTCCGACTGCGCCCTGAGTAGTAAAGCTCCAGACTTCGCCTTTATACGTGGCGATAATATCAAACTCATCGACACGCCAGTAGTAAGTCTTACCCAATTTAAGCGGTGGTGGAGTATAGGTCGCAGCTCCCATTGGAGCACCTCCAACCGCACTATTGACATCGTCAAAATTATCACCGAAGTAAACATAGTGTAATTTTGAACCGAAACCTCCCGTCCAGCTAAGCTTCACATCGGGGGCTACAAGCGCGGCACCATTAGCCGGCTTGGGTGCATAGGCGGTCTTGGGTGGAATCATAAAGCTCCAGACACTACCTCTGTATTTCGTAACGCCGTCTTGCTCAACATCATCTATCCGCCAATAGTAGGTTGTGCCTGGAACAAGGCCATCCGGATAAGGAAATCCGGGAAAGCCGACAGTAAAATAAGTCGAAGGCTGATTGCCATAGAAGGCCTCGGCGGTTCCGTCATTCACATCGTCGAAATTATCGCTAAAGTACACATCGTGCGAGGCTGCATAAGCACCCGGCCCCCAGGTTATAGATGCCCATGTGTCCGGATGTACGGCGCCATCGGCGGGATTGGGACTTCCCGACCTCATGGCCATGTATTCTGCGATACGTATAATGTCATCGACGTTGGCCTGGCCATCTCGGTCGAATATCCGAACAAACCCTCGATACTTATCGCCCGGCAGATAATGCTTCACCCACGCCGCTGCGCTTCCGCTGCTAATTGTAGCCAGAACTGTAAAATTGTCGGTAATAGTAGCAGACGTTGGCCGACGCGACTGCCAGGTTTGGGTCAGCCCCCAGGCAATTCCTTCATCGGTAAGAACCACTTCCTCGTTGGTGTCATTCGGCCCGCTGGAGGCATTAAATCCCAGTACGCTGGTCGCACCGGAACCGCCCCACGTGACCATGCTGCTGTCCGAGCTGCCCTGGTAGTAAATAGGCCAATCCGAATACCATACCACCTTACCGCCAGCATCAAGATATTTTCGAAACGTACAAGTATTTGACATCGTCTCTGCAACCGTCGCGGGCACAACGTCCTGACAGAACACGACCACGCTTAACGCTTTGTCGGCGATGTGACCATCCATCCACGTCTTGAGCTGGTCCGCATTGAGAATCTTGTAGCCGGCAGCCTGAAGGCCGTCTCGTATGCCCTGGCCACCTCCACACCAGGCCGATGGATATCGCCCATCCCAGTAAGCAGCGCGGTCCCACTCCAAGGCTTGTCCGTGAGCCATTCCAGACACTGTCAGAAATAAGATTAGATAAATCAATTTCCTACACATAATAGTCCTCCTTCAAAAAGTTAAATTAAAACAATTATATACTATGTTTTGGCCACACACCAAAACCCGACCTTTCCGGATTGTTTTCAACAGACCTGAAAAAACCTCATCAATAAGAACCTCCACTCAAACAGCTTATGGTTTTTCCGGTTTCGGCTTTTATGGTACCGGCCGATATAGTCGAATATCATCGAAGCACATTTTACCTGAACCGCCAACCTGCGGATTGCTCCTGTTGCCAAAACCAATAGCAATTGTATTAACATTCGCAAGGTTCACACCCTGGTCTGCGAATCCGCCTGGGGCGGACAGGTCGATATTCCATTGGGTCCATTCATCTATCTGTGCTGCATTTGGATTATCATTATAGACCACTGCAGCGCCATCGAGAGCAATATACATCGGCTCAGCAGCATTATCCGAATTGCCCCTGAACCAAATCGTTAACGTGCTAACATTATTCTCGGTCCAGTCACGCGGATAAGTCAATGTTTTTTCAATCTCTGAGTATTTGAGCTTACCCTGCTGATTGTTGTCGTAGAAGAGCGGCATCGATTGTTTGCCGGTATGGACGATGGTTTCCTCACAATAAGAACTGGTGGTTTCGTCGCCGACCATAGAGCCGGTTCCATTACCTGGATGGGCCGGTAAAGTACCACGCGCGGGATAGCCAAGGCCATCTATCCACGACCACCATATCTCGTTGTTACCAACATCGTAGTCTTCAAAATCATCCACTACAAGGAAGTTAGCTGTAGTAAAGCTCCAGAGGCTACCTTTCCAGGGACTGTCGGGATTGACATTATTAACCTCATCAATCCGCCAATAGTATGTAGTATCCCACTGGAGCTTTCCAGGGTCATAACTTTCAGAACCGAGGTTTCGGCTGCCTTTGTATTCAGGGGAATCTATATTGGCGTTTTTCACGGCCTCTTTATCGGTACCAAAATAGACCTGGTGCGAAACGGCATGGTCTCCAGCACCCCACTTAAAAATCGGCATCTGCTTTACATATACAGCGCCATTACTCGGGCTGGGGTTCCAGGCAGGTGTCGTGTTACCTCGCATAATCTGTTTAATCTCGTTTGCTGTCAGCACCTTGTTATAGACGCGGACGTCGTCTATCAGGCCATCCCATCCATCATTGGCGCCCACATCTTTCACGCTCCTGCCAACAATCAGCTTTGTCGCCACTATGGTACCGCCCCTGCCCTGGGTGCCCCTTGGCTTGTGTAACTGGCCGTTGATGTACAACTGCAGGTCATTATTACTGCTCCAGACCAGCGCAACGTGCTGCCAGTGTGTGGTCTGAGTATTGTCGGAAGCCTCCAACTGCATATTACCTGCGGTCGTATCCATCGAGAGCTTTATCAGGTTCGTACCGCCCGGCCATTTGTAGCTTTCCGCGTCATAACGCATTCCACCGTTGTCACCACCGGCGGGGTCAATAAAGCAGACAAAGCCCTTCTCCGTGCTTGTCAAGTTAGACTTGACCCAGACGGTGACCGTTATGGCGCTCAAACCATTAATTGCGGTTCCGGCATCAATGCTGACGACGTGGTCACCGTCCCCGCCAAAGTCCAGCGCACCGCCTATTTGACCATCTGGTACCCAGGTTGCTCCATTAACAGTGCCATAAAGGTTGTGGCCGGAAGAATCAATAGCAGCAGTGCCCTCACCATCATCAAACCTCCACCAGCACAGAAGATTGGGGTCAGTAATGGGTATGTCGAGCACTGTTGTAAAGCTCCAGACATTGCCTTTATGGGTGGCCGAGCCATCAAACTCATCGACCCGCCAATAATAGGCCGTTTTCCCTGAAAGGCGACCTGGAGTATAGTTTGGATCTGCCACGGAGCCCTTGTATGTGTCCGGTGTGCCGGCATTCACGTCGTCAAAATTGTCTCCGAAGTACACATGGTGTAATTTCGTATCGAAACCTGCGGTCCAGCTAAGGGTTACATCTACGGGCGTAAGTTCGGTACCGTCAGGCGGGTTGGGATTATAGGCGGTCTTTGAGGGGACCGAAAAGCTCCAGACCTCACCTTCGTATTTCGTAGTACCATCGGCCTCAACCTCATCGACGCGCCAGTAGTATGTCGCGCCCGGAACAAGACCATCGGGATAAGCAGAACCGGGAGAGCCAACGATAAAATGCGTCAGGGTCTGGTTGCCCTGGAATGCTTCTTTAGCTGCGGTGTTTACATCGTCGAAATTCTCGCCAAAATAGACATTGTGCGAGACTGCATTCTCTCCCGGCGTCCAGCTCAAGGTCGCCCATTTATCCTCATATAGAGCACCATCAGCAGGGATGGGGTCCATAGCAGACCAATTCGTAAATTCTATATGCAGCAAGGGGATTTGGTCCATATTCGCCCCTGCTCCATCCCAGGACTCGGCACATCGGAGGCCTTGGGAGGGATTGGCCGGGTCGTCTCTAATTATCAGCACCAGTGCATTACCGCTCTTCCAGGCAGGCTGGTTGACTATCTCCTCAATGACAAGGGAGATATCAGAGGTATAATCTTTTGTATGTGTCGCAGTCCATCTTGCCGGAACCCAGACCGTGTTCGCTGTCGTTCTTGGCCTACTGGTAATATTCGCGCTCGAACTAAATGTAACGGCATCCGGACTCAGCTCACCCTCGATGATAAGACTAACAGGCAGTGTGCCGCCTTTTGTCTCATCGACATCGAACCACATCCACGCCAGCGGGATGGTAGAGCCCCTCGGAACAGCGATATCCAGGAAGCGAATACCTATTATTTGAGGATTAACCATACCTTCATCTTCATAGGGCATCTCCAGGTCGCTGCTGCTTAAATCCATACCGCCGCTGAGGACACCCTCTTCAGCATCATCAGAGCTTTCATTAACTTGGCGTTCTATCACAACGGCACTAAAGACCGAATTTGTACCAGTTAGAGTCAGGACTAAAACAAAAGAAACCAAACAAACCATTTTTATTGACATAATAGACTTCCTACAAACCTGTATCGAAAATCTGTGAAAAATCCACACACCAGAGGACAAATAAATCACTGGCTCGACCAAATATACTTATACTAAATTACCTATATTACCGTCAAGAAAAAAGACTGTTCCTGAGGTAAATTATACATGCCTTTTTCGATAGGATTGAGCAAAACTGTGCATGCTGGCAATACGCTCCGACTCATATTTTTACTCTGTGGCAATCCAAGACATAGGATAGTGGACCTACTAAGCTACGTCGAATAAGTTTTTAGACAATAATCAAATTGAGGCTCCGCCTCAAATCGTATTTTTTCTGGATTCCCGCTTTCGCGGGAATGACGAATCGTTTTGATTGTCTAAAAACTTTCTAACAACAGCATAGTCTGTCACACATGCTTTGAGTAGTTGTCATTCCGCACCCATTCGGCTTCGCTCAGGGCAGGCTTTGATGCGGAATCCATTGTTTCAATTCTGGATTCCTGCTTC
>CAZJYC010000113.1:0-5650 GCA_964550165.1 uncultured Eubacteriales bacterium | reverse complement strand
GTGCCTCTTTTAATCGCTCCCCTTTCAACGGACGCATTTTTATGGCGCCAACCAATTCTCTGACCTGCTCTGGAGTTTCGATATAAGGAGCAAGAACTCCTGATGCTCCTCCATCAAGAACTTTATAGGCCTCACCCGGAACAGGAGAAGGAATACGGACAAGCGAGGGTAATCCGTAACTCTTGTAAACCAGACACATTTCAGCAAGGGTGGTTCTATCAATAGGAATGTGCTCGGTATCTATAAATACAAAATCCGCACCTGTTCTCTTTACCGCCAAAGGCCATAGAGGGGAAGGTGAAAGAATCGCGGTTCCATAAAGGCGTTTACCTTTTTTAAGACGGCTTAAGAATTCTTTGCCATCCATATACTTATCCTAACCTTACATATCACAAGAGGATATATTCTAATAATGTTGATTTTATCATATAGCTCTCCGAAAGCAAAGGTATCATTCTTAAGGCATTTTTTAAGTACTGGCTCCAGCTTAGCACAAGTGCCGAGTAAAAAAGTAAAACAGAACGACAAGATTAGTGACAAGTTAACAAATAGTTCGCATGTCTCAGTCTCCAATTTTATAGAAATTGATGTTACCTTAGCATTAGAACCTATTTACGACAACTGCACAAGAATCAGGCAAAGGCTGAAATGAGATATTTTAGGGGGTGCTTCGTGTGCGGCCCAGTGCGCTGGTTTTTGAAGGCTGGTGGGACCGAACCAAAAATTTCAAAAGCGGATGAGATGACAATAGAACAGCAGGAACGTTCTGCTCCATCTGAATCTGTTATCGGTATTGAAAGAAATAGATTGACAGATATACTGGTAGGCAGAGCGTTGAACCAAGTAACTAAATAAAGGTAAGAACATCCAGAAGTTCATAATAGCTCGCGAATTGTAATGGGAAAGGAGAAGCAAGGAATGTTAGAAAGACAAAAAGATTCGATGCCTGCAAAATGTCGGAATAAAATAGACCGTCGCCAGTTCATAGGTGGGGTCTCTATGGCTGCTTTCTCGTTCGCATTGATAAAGCCGGATCTGGTTTACGGTACTAAAGTGAATACCAAGATCAAACTGGGTCTGATTGGCTGTGGGATGCGGGGCAAATGGATAGCTGATTTGTTTGCCAAGCACGGCGGATATGAAATCATGACTGCTGCGGACTACTTCCAGGACCGAGTCGATGAATTTGGTGAGAAATTCGCCGTGGCTCAATCACACCGTCACTCGACCCTGTCAGGCTACAAGAAGCTCCTCGAGCAGGATTTGGACGCAGTCGCAATTGAGACCCCACCATATTTTCACCCGGAGCAAGCCGCCACGGCAGTGGATGCTGGCGTTCATGTTATTCTGGCTAAGCCTATTGCGGTCGATGTTCCCGGCAGTATGCTCATTGGCCAACTCGGCCCAAAAGCGACATCCAAAAAGCTGTGTTTTTTTGTCGATTTCCAGACCCGCGCAAATACATTTTTCCGTGAGGCAGTAAAACGCGTCCATTATGGTGATATAGGTCACATAGGTTTTGGCGAAGCCTGTTTTAACGGAGGCGACGTATGGAATAGCTGGAACCCTGTGGAGCACTTCCTACAAGAGCATCCCAAAGAGCCCGAGGCTCGGCTTAAGGCCTGGGGAATGGATAGAGTTCTCTCCGGGGACATCATTGTTGAACAGTGTATCCACTCGATTGACGTGGCTACATGGATTATAGATGCCGAACCTCTCAGTGCCTATGGTATGGGGGGACGTAACCATTACAAACACGGCGATATTTGGGATTGCTTTGCTGTGGCCTATCGGTTCCCACAAGACGTTCCTGTCCTGGTCAACGCCAAACAGTTTGGCGAAGGGTATGGTGATATTGGCTGCCGTATCTACGGCCTGAAAGGGACAATCGATACCCATTACGGCGGGGATGTATCTATTCGCGGCAGCAACCCCTACAAGGGCGGCAACACCGGTAATTTGTATCCAGAAGGTACATCTGCCAACATTGCTGAGTTTTATGACAATATCACCAAAGGCCGATTTGCCAACACCACCGTGGCTCCGAGTGTCCGAAGCAACCTAACCTCGGTCCTCGGGCGCATCGCTTCCTACGAGAGACGAGAAGTCACCTGGGATGAAATGATAAAGGCCAACGAAAAGCTGGAATCAGATGTTGTTAAGCAACTGAAAGCATAAACTAACGATAATCAGGTAGAGATAATAGGAGACTGGCGAAATGAATAGCAGAAGACCGATTGTATGCTTTACCATCATATTGGTGATTCTCTGCCAGACGGCACCGGCAATCCAGTGGCAGGTAAAAGCCGACATTCCCCATTGTGTATATGGCCATGGGGGTGCTGTCGTCAATGAACGGCTGTATGTTATTGGGGGCTGCGAGACCGAAAACTGGACAAAAACCTCACAAAGGTTGCAGATATACGATTTCTCCACCGATTCATGGACTAAGGGCGCGGACATACCGGTTGAACTTGGCTGGCCTATGGTGGCCGTGTATGCAAACATAATCTACGTTTTTGGCGGAATGCGCAATGGTGCGTTCTCAACAAATCAGACTTGGGCCTACGATTCAGCGACCGATACCTGGGCTGAAAGAGCACCTTTACCCGTAAAGGCCATGAATGGCGTTGCTACTACAGTAGGAGATTTAATCTATGTTGGGTTAGGATACCAGAGAATAAACGGAACAGCCAAGGGAGTCATCCGGAATTTTCTCGACTTCTACTGTTATGATCCCGCCAAGAATAGCTATAGTCGATTAGCCAATGCCCCGGAGGGCGCGTGCTATGCCGCCATCGGCACTTACCAGGGCAACATCTATATCGTTCACGGCGCCACGTATGAGACCGGCTTCCACGATATGAATGACTATGGCTGGACTGACGGTCTCCTGAAATACCAACCGGCCACGAATACATGGACAAAAATAGACACACCCCGAATCCAACCAAGGCTCTTCTTCCTGACTCAATGTACAAGCAGCGCCTACTACGCAGAGAAGCTCCTTGTTTGTGGAGGACAGTCCCATTATCGAAGAACAAAGATAGCGGGCTATTTAGACATGAGACACGAGGTGTTTTTTGGAATTCCTGCCCTACCCGATGCGCGATGCTGTGGAGGTGGTGGAGTGGTTGGCGATTATCTGATTCTTGCCGGCGGTTTCTGGGGCGTTGGCGAAACAGACGACCCGGCCAGGCCCACGTGGCTCTTGAACGTAGGGGACCTTCCTGACCCTGGTCAGGTAATCACCAATTCGATGGGCATGAACTTGGCGTACATCCCGCCCGGCAAGTTCATCATGGGTAGTTTCTTGCACGAGCAAAACCACCAGTACGATGAGTACCTACACGCCGTCCGCCTGACCAGGCCTTTCCGCATCAGTACCACCGAGGTTACGCAGGCCCAATGGGAGGTCATTATGGGTGTCAACCCCGCCAACTTCAAGGGTAATAACCTGCCGATGGAAAAGGTCTCGTGGAGGGACGCCGTAGCATTCTGCGAGAAGCTCAGCCACAAAGAGGACAGAATTTATCGGCTCCCAACCGAGGCCGAGTGGGAATATGCCTGCAGAGCCGGTGTAACTGGAGTGTTCGCCGGCACCGGTCATCTCGACGAAATGGGTTGGTACGAGGCCAATAGTGAAGAAAAGACTCACCCTGTTGCTACCAAGAAACCAAACGCTTGGGGCCTATATGATATGCACGGAAATGTATCAGAGTGGTGTAAAGATGTATATAACGCCGATTACCCGCAAGAAGAAGTCTCCGACCCGGCCGGTCCATCAAAAGGCACATATATGGTTATCCGCGGTGGTTCCTGGAGACATTTCGCACGTGGTTGCCGTAGTGCCGCTCGCAACAGCGCACCACCATCGTATCAACTAAAAGAAACGGGTTTCCGTGTAGTTATGGAGATACCAGAATGAAAACCTTACTGCCAATGCTTAGCCACCGCAGACAGGACTCTCAAAGTCAGGTGGTGAAGACCGTGCTGCCATCGACAAGACGCAAATGGCAAGTTTCTCACATTAAGGCTATTTACGATGTCCTTTGAAGTGGCAGGACTAAAGTTCCGCAATCCATTCGTGGTCGCTTCCGGCCCTGTGACGAAGCATATTACACAACTCGTCGAGGCCGAACGGTGCGGCTGGGGCGGCGCCAGCCTAAAACTCGCCATCGAACCTGCACCATATATCAATCTGGACCCCAGATACAGGTGGTGGAAGCAAGAGCAATACCTGGCCTTCTCCGCCGAGAAACGACTGACCCTTGAGGAAGCCCTCAGACTCACCGAGAAGGGCAGGAGGCAGACCAAAGAGCTCATTATCCTGGCCAATATCGCCTATACGGGCGAAAAGGGGATGGACGGTTGGTTGGATATGGCGAGGAGGTTTGTCGAGGCGGGCGCGCACGCGCTGGAACTGAACATGTGCTGCCCAAATATGTCTTTCAATTTAAAGGTTTCAGGCGAGCAAGAGCGTACCGCTCAATCTGGTGCCAGTCTCGGACAGAACGCGGAGATTGTAGGCATGGCAACCAGAATCATATCAGACGCCGTTGACGTGCCGGTCTTCGTGAAGCTTACTCCTGAGGGTGGCAGGATAGCAGAGGTCGCCCAAGCCTGTTTCGAGAACGGGGCCAGTGTGGTTGGCACTACAGCCAATCGTCTGGCGATTCCTGAGTTCGATATCCACGACCCCAGGCGTGGCCCGTTTCAGTTTCAGGTCGAGCCTTCGGTTGCATGTTTCTCGGGTGGGTGGGTGAAGCCGCTGGCGCTTCGCGATGTCTTCGAAATCCGCAAGAAGGTCGGCCCGGTACCCTGCATCCTTGGCACTGGTGGTGTGCGCAATTATGTCGATGCCGTTCAGATGATGATGTGCGGTGCCGATATGATAGGTATCTGCACCAAAGTGATGCTCCACGGATTCGGTTTTCTCTCCGGGCTGCTCAAGAACATCGAGAAGTTTATGGACCTGCACGGCTATCACTCGTACAGAAATTTTCGGGATTTGGCTGTAGAAGCCATCACCCCGGCGGATAAACTCACGCTTAAGGAAGTGTATGCACGGGTTGAGCCGGAGTTGTGCGACGGCTGCGGCCGTTGTGAACGGATCGGCCATTGCTATGCCATAACTCTGAAAGACCAAAAGGCCATTGTAGAACCGCGCCTGTGCACCGGCTGCTCCTTATGCCAAAATGTGTGCCATGCCGGCGCAATCTCCTTCGTTGAAAGAGGATAAGAGCAACCAACGATGTAATCCAGGAGTACAAAGTCTAATTACGCCAACAAAGCTGGTCACAAGGGAGACCATCGTTGAAAAGCGATGTAAACCTTGCCATGAAACCAAGTGGGTTAAAAGCCAAACCCGTAAGGACTCGTATAAAAACCTGTTAAGGCTAAACGATAAAATCGACAGTTCCGTTTCGTTCGCGTGCACTAAGCCTGATAGGCTGGTGCACCTGCCGAAATAATTGACACATGTTAATGCGCGGTACTGTGATAGCTGCTAACTCCCCCCAAGACGCGAATCAACAACTCCTGTTTCCAGTTCGGTCGGCAATATCCATAACCCGATGGAGTACATTCCACCGCATTATTGACCTTTGAATATTAAATGGAACATTCCGGTACAAACAGAGCAAAGATG
>CAZJYC010000112.1:0-5773 GCA_964550165.1 uncultured Eubacteriales bacterium | reverse complement strand
TGAAAAGAATCGGATTGGATGTCAATGCGCTTCAACAGGAAATCCTGGGAACGAACTGGCTTTCCCTCCTGAGGCAGATGAGCGGGGAAGATGTGGGTTTATCTGAGGAAGGTGTTCAATTCGTTGAGGAGATGAAAAAGATTGAGGGGTATCCTGTTGTTGTTGACGGCAAGTTTTATCTGTCCAGACAAGGCGGAGAGCAGCCAAAGGAAGAAAAGGGAGAAGAGGCTGAAACTCCAAAGAAAGTCCTGGGCAAATTCGCCAAAAAAGTCTTAAAAAAGAAGCCTGAAGAAAAAACCGGAGAGGAGCCTGCTTTTTCTTATCGTACAGAACTCGTTGAATATGCGCTGGCCGATATTGCTGCGGGTGATTTTCAGGTTCCAGCAGGCTACAAGAAGAAAGGATAAAGCTTTCGATGGTATCGCTCCGATTTGAGTGCCAATAACGGCTCGGCGTCTTGCAGCTATTTCAGGATTCTCAGCTTAAGACAGGAAGGATATTCTGCGGACCGGTAGATTCTATGAGTCGCCTTTTGAAAATCTGATTCCTTCGCCTGATAAATGTCAACAAACTTCTGGGGATTGCGGTCAATTAAGGGAAACCATGTGCTCTGAACCTGGACCATGATCCTGTGTCCTTTACGAAAGCAATGGTATTTATCCCTCAGGTCATACTCGATCTTTGTTACTTTGTCCGGCACAAAAGGCTCGGGCCTTTCAAAGCTGTTTCGGTACTTTCCGCGAAAAACATCTGCCCCGACCAGCATCTCGAAGTCTCCCATCCTCACATTGCAAGGATTGGGCTTGTTATCGGGATAGTCCCCTGGAAAAACATCGATCATTTTGACAATCCAGTCTGCATCCGTGCCGGTCGTGGAGACATAAAGGCTGGCTATAATCGGGCCGGCAATGGTCACATCTTCGGTCAGGACATCGGTTTGATAGACGAGCACATCTGGCCGGCGGGCTGCAAACCTCTGGTCTTCCACCATCCAGAGATGACCCTGGGATGTTCGAATCTCCTGGGTGTATGGAACTGGCTTGTTCGGGTCGCTGACGTAGGAATCATAGGCGCTGTCAGACTTTTCCTTTGGCAGTGCAAAAGAGAGCTTTCCATTTGCGTGGAAATAGAGATTCTTCTCTGCCGCTTCTTTCGGTGGCCAGCGGTCGTAAGATTTCCATTGGTTGGATCCGGTCTCAAAAACCAATGCCTCAGGCAGATCCATTTTCCCTTTGTCTTTCAGGTGGTAAACAAAAAATGGAAACTCCACTTCCTTCCTGTAGTATTCACCTGTTTTTGAGTCAAAGCGAATGTTTCCCAGGGCATCTCCGTCCATCTGCGCCCATCCTCCGTGAAGCCAGGGTCCAACCACAAGAAGGCTCTTATTATCCGGGTTTTTCTTCTCAATGGTGTAGTAGATGCTCATGGGACCGTAAAAATCTTCGGCATCAAACCAGCCGGCAACATTCAAAACAGGATGCTTGATGTTGTTGAGATGCTGAAGGACATTCTGTTTTTTCCAGTATTCATCATACTCGCCATGTTCCATGTATTCATTCCAGGTGGGAACGAGGCCATGGAAGTATTTTTTATCCACGTTGGAAACCGGGCCCAGCTCCAAAAAGAATTTGTACCCATCAGGCGTTCCATAGTCAAAACCTCTGACGCGGTCCTGTGTTGGGCCTGTCCTGGCCTGGGCATTCCAGGCCAACCAGCCGAAGGTATACATGAGGCGGAATGCGCCGTTGTGGTGGAAATCATCCCCGATCCACATATCAGAAGGAGAAGCCTGGGGCGAAGAGGCTTTCAGCGCCGGATGAGCATCGATCATTCCCATGACAGTCTGCCAGCCGGGGTAGGAAATTCCCCATTGTCCCGCGCGGCCATTATGATTAGGGATGTTTTCAAGCAGCCACTCAATCGTATCGTATGTATCGCTGCTTTCGTCTGTATCCTGAGGGCTGCGTTTTTCGGGTTTGACAGGTTTCATGACCACAAACTCCCCTTCTGACTGTAACTTTCCTCTGACATCTTGATAGACGAAGATAAAACCTTCTTCAGTAAATTGCCAATTTGGACCCAAGTAGCGTCTGGTCGTTTGAGGCCCATAATGACCGACGGAATAAGGAGTTCGAAAGAGCATGATGGGATATCCTTGGCTCTTGTCTTTGGGTGTGTAAACCTGGGTGTAGAGCTTAACGCCGTCTCGCATCGGAATCATATACTCTGCTTTGTCATATTTGGCGCGGAGATCGGAATTCTCTTGAAATGAGGGAATAGTTGATGCCGAAAAACCGATTAGGACAAGCAGAGCAATCGGAAGCCAAAGAGAATTTTTTTGTCTTTTCATGATGAGCCTCCTTTCCTTATTGAAGATATTGTCTCTATGATTCCCGGCTCGAAACTTATAGCACGGGAAAAACATGAAGTCAAAATAAAAAATCTCTTTTGTCAAGGCAAAGTGAAAATGTCCGGTTTTGAATGCTTCTCCTGTCAAGATTGACAATTTCTCATGAAGGAAGAACAAGAAAACCCGACAAAAATAGACCTTCTGTCATTTCGCACAGGAAGGAAGATTTTATTTTCTTTCATGAATTTCTATCAGATTGACAAACCTAAGAGGCGATTGATTCAGGATCATATGGCTTGAATTTTTCTTTATAATAAGATAAAAAATTAGGACTCAGATGGGGAGAAAAATAAGAGTCTCGATTATAAAAATTTTAAAAGCCTGACGCGATGAAGTGTCCTAAATATGATTCTAAGAATCCTGCTAATAGCTTCTTTTGAGGAAACTGTGGGACAAGACTTAATCGTTCCGATGATAAAGAATGGCAGAAAATATCTATAAGAAGTTAGCCAAGCATCTGGACAACCTTCCAGGAGGGTTCCCTCCGACCAAGAGCGGGGTGGAACTGCGCATCCTCCGCCGGCTCTTTACTCCTGAAGAAGCAAGGCTGGCTCTGAAGCTGACTCTGCTTCCCGAAGAAGCCGAGGTGATTGCCCGTCGGGCTCAACTCAGCCCTGATGAAACCGCGCGGCGCCTGGAGGAGATGGCCAGAAAAGGGCTTATCTACAGGATTGAATCCCAAGGTCAGCCTCCGAGGTACATGACCCTCCAATATGTGATAGGAATCTGGGAGTTCCATGTCAATGACCTGGATTCAGAGCTCATTCGAGATATGGACGAGTATATGCCCTTTCTCCTGGATGTCGAAACCTGGAAGAAAGCTCCCCAGCTCCGCACGGTTCCTGTGGGACAAAGCATACCTGTGCAGCTTGAAGTCATGCCTTACGAGAGAGCAGAGGAGCTGGTGAAAGCTCAAAACAGGATTGCGGTGGCACCCTGCATCTGCCGGCGGGAAAGGAACATGATGGGCGAAGGCTGTAACAAACCCCTTGAAACCTGCTTAGTCCTGGGAAGGGGCGCAGATTATTATCTACGGAACGGTCTTGGCCGGCTCATCGACCAGAAGGAAGCCCTGGAGATCCTCAAGGAGGCTGATAGGGCCGGCTTAGTCCTCCAGCCAGGCAACGCTCAGCAAGCTGGGAACATCTGCTGCTGTTGCGGCTGTTGCTGCGGAGTGCTCAGGACAATCAAACGGCACCCCAGGCCAGCTAGCATAGTTTCCTCGGCTTTTGTAGCCGCTGCCGACGCTTCGACATGTGATGGATGCGGGACTTGTATCGAACGCTGTCAGATGGAAGCTCTTGAGTTGGTAGACAACAAAGTGGTTCATAACATTGACCGCTGCATCGGCTGTGGGCTGTGTGTTTCCACCTGCCCCACAGGTTCTCTTGTTCTTATCCGCAAACCTGAATCTGAGCAGCCCGATGTCCCCAGGAATTGGCGGGAAGCCTTATTGAAGTTAGCAAGAGTCCGGGGCAAACTTTGCTAGGAATATATCCAGCCTCGCTTGAGCTCAATTGACAAGAGGATATTTTTCGTCTTATAAATAAGGCAATGGCCATTAAAAGGTGCCCTTACTGTAAAGCCATCATCGACGAGTCGTCAGGATACTGTTCCAATTGCGGCACACAGCTTCTTTTTCCCGAGGATGAGTTCATCGAAGAAGAAATCCCAGGTGATAAAATTGTGGATGAGGACGAGCTTCCGCCAGAAAAGCTGGAGCAGGCAGAAAAAGAAAAGACAGCATCCAAAACAGATATATTAAAAGAAGCGGCTGAGACCGAGGAGGAAGAGAAAGAGGAGATCGAGAAATTCCTGGAGTCTGTTAAGAAGGAAAGAGCTAATAGAGCAAAAAAAGTCTCGGAAACTCTGAAGGAAAAACTTCCGCCTGGTCAGCCGGAGAAAATAGAGACAGAAGAGGAAATCTCCATCAAGGAGAAAAAACCCGTCATTCCGGAGAGTGGAGAGATGTTTACGAAGAGCGGAAAGATAGCCTTTAAGACTGAAGAGCTTGACCAGATTCCCGATGCCCGGACAAAAGAGAGGGAAGAGATCGAAAAATTTCTTGAATCCCTGAAGGATGAGAAGGCCGAAAAAGAAGCTCCAAAAGTGCCGGCAACTGAGGATAGAGAAAAAGCAGAGATTGAGAGTTTTCTCAAATCCATCAACAAAGAAGAAGAGATTCCAGAGGAAGAAATTCCACTGAGGCCCAAAGAGATCGAGCCGGAAACTTCAAAGACCGAGGAAGAACTTCCTCCCTGGGCAGAGAAGATGAAAAAAGGTGAAGCCCAGGAATTTGAAGTCGCAGCGGAAGAAAAAGAGGGGCCTGAGCTGGGAGAGATTGAAGTCGAGGAAGAAGAGGCAACTATAAGAGAGGAATTCCCTCTCCCCGAGACAGGCGCTGAGCTCCGTAGAGGAGTGGAGCAGATAAGCCTTCCTTTCGACCGGGAAATCCAGCTCAAGAAAGAGGCCTTGAGGCGGAGAAGGCCCTCGCGATGGATTACCTGGCTTGAATCCAGGGCCTTTGACTTTCTTTCCATCGCTGCCCTCTGGCTTATTTCCCTCTGGATTGCCTCCCGACTGACGGCTGTCTCGATTTTTAGATTGATATCTGCCTCAGCTATTCAAGTTCTCGGCTTTTATCTCGTTCTTCTCGTTCTTTACTATTCCTTCTTCATGCTTTTGCTGGGGGAGACGCCGGGTGACAGGCTTTTCTCTAAAGAGGATTGATGGACGAGTTCCCGCCCAATTGAAGATTTCTCCCGAGAAACCTTTCTTTTACCCTTTCGTCTGAAGCGACTTTCTGAGAGGCCAATATTTTTCATGATCCTGATTTGACAAAGGGAAAGGTCTGGGTGATTTCAGATAATGATATTGTCACTGCCATTTTTAGATTATGTTTTTATTTCTTACAGTACGTTTATAGTTCGAGGCCGAACACTGCCAAATGTTTTTCTGGGACCTATTTGGACTTGGCTATTATTTGGAATTATTCTTGCATTCTGGATTCTGAGGAATATTCCATTTTGACACTCTCCTGATTAAATGTTATTGTTTTCCAAAAATCAGAAAAAAGAGAACAATGGGAAAGAAGTGCCCTCAATGCCATTCTGAAAACCCTGATACCCAAAGATTTTGTGGAGAATGCGGAACCCAATTGTTTCCTGCAGAAGAAACCTCTGTTCCACAAACCAAGACACTCATAACCCCAAAAGAAGAATTAATCCCGGGCACTACCTTTAGCGAAAGATACCAGATTATTGAAGAGCTGGGCAAAGGGGGGATGGGCAAAGTCTACAAAGTCCTTGATAAGAGCATAAAAGAGGAAATTGCTTTAAAGCTCTTAAAGCCTGAAATCTCTGC
>CAZJYC010000111.1:0-6001 GCA_964550165.1 uncultured Eubacteriales bacterium | reverse complement strand
CTTTATCTTACCCATGTCGGAGCATTTTTTAAAACTTATTCTGGACAAGAGTGATCCTGAACAAAAGAGACGCTTCTGGGTCCTGTGCTTTTCACGCCCGGGATAAGTTCAGCGCCATCTGCCTGATAGCTGTAGAGGAAATCGATATCAAACTTCACGGGGGATGAGACCTTAAGCGGCTTCATCGCGCTTCTTTTTTCCAGGGCGATTTTCGTCTTTTTCCTTATCAGTTCCTGAGCTTTTGAAGGGATCAACGTTTTGGCGGCGTATCTGGCGATTCCTTTCTTGAGAGGTGCAGTTTCAAGGTTTTCACCGAGGAGTTCTTCGGCCTGCCTGCAGACTTCCTCATCTCCCGCGATCAGGACCACTGGAACTCCAAAATAGCCGGCGATTGCTGCGTTGAATCCGTATTCCCCCATTTCAACACCATTGACCTTAAAGGAGTAAATCGACCCTCCTCAATAGGTGTGGTCTAAGACTCCATCTTTTGTGCCGGCCTTGGCGTGATAGCCGATGAAGATCACGGCATCAAAAGTCTCATCGATTCCCTGCATCATGCTCAAGGGCTTTGGAGAGCCTGTAATCAAATAGGCATTGGGATTGATTTCGCTGGCGATTAAGTTTTTCATCCCTCCATGGGAGTCATTGACCACAATTTCCGTCGCTCCTGCATCCAGCGCACCCTGGATGGCTGCGTTGGCCTCTTCGGTCATCCACCGTCTGGCTATTCCATAATCCTTTCCATCAGAGGAAGTATGGTCTACGCTCACAATTCCTGCAATTCCTTCCATGTCGACCGAGATAAAAACTTTGAGCTTTTCTTTTTTAGCCTGTTCGCTTCCCATGAGGGATATTGCCATCAAGAAAACAAAGATAAAAGTGATCCATTTTTTTGTCATTTGACTTCCTCCCTTTTTTTATTCATTTGTTTTGCTTATTATACAAAAGAATTCTTTGAAAATTAATTTATTTGGCAAATGAGAGGCGATTCATATCCGTTTTTTGCATTTTGGATTTAAGGCGAAATTGCCCTAAGATTCGAGATAAAACGATATCAAAATTCGAGTTTGAAGCTCTATTTTTGGAAACGAGTAAACATCCGATGAAAAATATTCTTTTAATAGGGAGAGGGCCAACAGCAAAACTTATTTTTTAGCTGTGATTCAGCCCGAATGAAAATCGAAAAGCATCTGTTGTGTTTGCATTGATGTTCAAAGAGCATGGCACTGTTCATGCATTGCCCAGCTATTCCCTTCCGTGAGATAATTCAACCTGCTATTTTTAGCAAAGACATCTATCATGAGCATCAAAATAGGCGAGCGTTTTGTGGTTTTGCCTTCTTCTGAAGCTGTTAATCCTGGTGAAAGGATTCCGGTTATCCTTGGCCCTGGCAGGGCCTTCGGCTCAGGAGAGCACGAGACCACGAGCAGCTGCCTGGAGGAACTGGAAAAAATTCCGTTATTTCCGGGCGCAAAAGTTCTGGACCTCGGCTGCGGAACCGGAATTTTTGCGATTGCAGCTGCAAAAATGGGGGCTCATTCTGTGATAGCCCTGGACCCAGATGCAGATGCAATAGAAACAACTGTCAACAATATCAAACTGAACGGTGTGGAAAAGATGATATTCTCTCTGCTTGGAGAGCTGCGGATGGTTAAAGATAAACACTTCGACCTCATCATGGCCAATCTTTATGGAGACATTCTTCTGACTCTTGTCCGCGATATTCCGCCTCTACTTGAGCCAGGAGGCTATCTGCTTCTCTCTGGCATCGCTTTCGAATACTCCTATGAGCTGAAGACTGGATTCGCCAAAGCAGGATTTAAGCTCTTGAAGAACAGATTTCTTGAGGAATATTGCACGATGGTTTACAGAAAAGAAGAAAATAAATGTTAGTTACCCTTTTTTTCCTTTACGGCCTATCTCTTGTATCCAAGTAAGGAGTATCCCGAATATAAGAGCAAAGCGGAAAGATGTTTCCCAACTCACATCATAGATTCCGTGAAAGATAAGGTTCCAGAGGAGATTCACTACCGAGCCGACCACAAATGTGAGAGCGAAAACTAACACAAAACTGATAAGTATGCGCTTGATTTTCATTCTCTGCCTCCTTCATTTTGATTATTATTCTAGCTAAGGATAATTATTAAATCACTATAATTTTACTGAAAAAATAAAAAAAGCCACAATCTTTATTTCTTAAAATTTCTTCAGAATTTGACTCTTTTCTTTTTTGTTGTTATTCTTTTGCCAAAAACCAGAGGGATTAGCTGTGACTATCAAGTGCCCCAAATGCGGTACTGAGAACACTTCCGATTCCCAATTTTGCAAGAAGTGTGCTACTCAACTTCCTTCTTCCAAAGGAATCTCTGTTTCTCAGACCGAAACCCTTCAAACTGCCATTAAAGAATTAACCACCGGTTCCACCTTTGCCGGCCGCTACCAGGTCATCGAAGAGCTGGGCAAGGGAGGGATGGGCAGGGTTTATAAAGTCTACGACACAAAAATCAAGGAAAAAATCGCGCTCAAGCTCATCCGGCCCGGGGTCACCCTGGACGAAGAGACGCTCGAACGTTTCGGCACCGAGATCAGGCTTGCGCGGAAGATTATTCACAGGAACGTCTGCCGGATGTTCGACCTGGGCGAAGCTGAAGGGACTCATTTCATCACCATGGAGTATATCCATGGCGATGACCTAAAGGCCGTCATCAGGAAGTTCGGGCAGCTGAGCCCTGGACAGGCGCTGGCCATAGCCAAGCAGGTCTGCGAAGGATTAGGGGAGGCCCACAGGCTGGGAGTTGTGCACCGGGATCTCAAGTCGCAGAATATCATGATCGATGAGGATGGAAATGCGCGGATTATGGATTTCGGGATTGCCCGCTCGCTCAAAGGGAAGGGGATCACGGGCGCGGGCATCATCGTCGGGACACCGGAATACATGAGCCCGGAGCAGGTCGAAGGAAAAGAGGTGGACCAGCTTTCGGACATCTACTCTCTGGGCCTCATTCTTTACGAGATGGTCACGGGCCGCGTTCCCTTCGAGGGGGATACGCCCTTCACTGTGGGCATCAAGCACAAGAGCGAAAAGCCCCAGGATCCAAAGCAGCTCAACCCAAATCTTCCTGACGACCTCAGCCGGATCATCCTCAGATGCCTCGAAAAAGACAAAGTTGACCGGTACCAGAGCGCGGCAGAGCTCGAGGCAGACCTGGCCAAGATCGAGAAGGGCATTCCGACCACCCAGAGAGAGATTCCCAAGCCGGCAAGGTTGACGTCTCGAGAAATCACCGTCACCTTCAGGCTGAAGAAGCTCTTCTGGCCGGTTGCGGCTGCCGTCGCCGTGCTCCTCATCGGGCTTGTCGCCTGGCGCATCTTGCACCGGCAGCGCATGGTCGCCGCTCCCAAGGTCGAAAATTCCATCGCCGTTATCAGCTTCCAAAACCAGACAGGAGACAAGTCCTATGACTATCTCCAGGAAGCCATCCCCAACCTTCTCATCTCCGGCCTGGAGCAATCCGGCGACCTGTATGTCGTGACCTGGGAGAGGCTGGAAGACCTGCTCAAACAGCTGGGCCAGTCAGATGTCAAAACCATTGACAAAGACCTGGGCTTCCGGCTGTGCCGGATGGAGGGCGTCGAGTCCATCGTCCTGGGGAGCTTCGTCAAAGCGGAGAACACATTCGTCACGGACGTGAAAGTCCTGGACGTGGAGAGCAAAAAGCTCCTCAAGAGCGCGAGCGCCAGGGGCGAGGGCGTGGCCAGTATCCTCAGGAGTCAGATCGACGAGCTGTGCCTCTCTGTGGCCGAGGGCCTGGGCCTGGCCAAGCAGAAAATGGATCTGGAAAAATTGCGCGTCTCCGGCGTAACAACAAATTCCATGGAGGCTTATCAGTATTATCTGCAAGGAATGGAAAACTACCGGAAAATGTATTTTCAGGAAGCGGCCGAGGATTTTGAAAAAGCAGTAGCCATTGATCCTGAATTTGCCATGGCTTATTGGAACCTGACTTTTATTTATTATTTCTTAGGCAGGGAGAATGACGAAAAGGATGCCATTCAGAAAGCCAATCAAAACGCGTCCAAAGCCACAGAAAAAGAGCGCCTCTTGATAGAGGCCTGCTACGCCTCTTTCATAGAATATAATGATAAAAAAAGCGTGAACATCTTCCAGGAGCTCAGCCAAAAATATCCCAAGGAAAAAATCATTTATTTACTACTTGGTCAATTTTATTGGGGGTTGAGTGACTATCAAAAATCCGTTGAAGCACTGCAGAAAGCCCTGGCTCTCGACCCGGATTACGGAGAGGCACACTGCTTCATTGCCTATACCTATATTTCCCTGAAGGATTACGACAAGGCCGTCCGCCATTTTGAAAAATACATCGCCTTGAACCCAAGAGACCCCAACCCCCTGGATTCCCTGGGAGACGCCTATTTCGCCATGGGACGACAGGATGATGCCCTGGCCAGCTATACGAAAGCTGTTACCATCAAACCTGATTTCTTCATGACCTATCCTAAGCTTGCCTATATTTATGCCCTCAAAGAGGACTACTCGAAAGCTTTGGAATTGATTGACAGACGCTTAGCCGAGGCTTCAGCGCCGAGGGACCAGATTGCCTGCCATCGCTGGAAAGCTTTTTATTCTTTCTGGCTGGGAAGCATGGACCGCTGCCTCAGCTATCTCCGAAAAACAACAGAAATTATTTCCGCTCAAGGCATGGACACGGCCCTGACCATGATCAATGAGAATAAGCTAAAGGCCGCGTTTTATTATTATATGGATAAGCTGGAGCTCAGCCGGCAAGCCAACGACGCCTGGTTTTCTGTGTCCTCAAAGCTCGCCCCGCCTCAGTATCAGAAACAACTACAATCGAGTCACAGCTTCCGATCAGCCTTGATTGATTTAAAAGAAAAAAATATTCAATCCACCAGGACACGCCTGGCGGAGATCCAATCCCTCATCCCAGATTTTTCCCTTGCCGTTCATAGAGAGTTCGGGCAGTATATAGCCGATTTTCTTGAAGCCGAGATATTGTTCCAGGAGAAAAAATACGACCAAGCTGTCGCCGTCTTCGAAAAGACGCATAACCCGGCTTTTCCTGACCTTTCAGATTCCGCGGAGGCCATCATTACGAACCTGTTCGCCGGCGACCTCAAGGCCCGGGCTTTAGAGGCCAAAGGAGACCTCGACCGTGCCATCGCCGAGTACGAGCGTCTGACGTCCTTTGACCCCAAAAGCGAGGACCGCCGTCTCATCTATCCGAAATTTTACTTTCGGCTGGCCAGGCTTTATGAGCAGAAAGGCTTGAAGGCCAAAGCCCGCAACTGCTACCAGAGATTCCTCGACCTCTGGAAAGACGCTGACCCTGGCACTGCCGAGGTTGAGGATGCCCGCCAGAAACTGGCCGGACTGATCCGCTGAGATTCTGCTGATTAAGACACTGAGTGACGAAGACGAAGAGGTCCGGATCAGGGCTGGTGATTTAGAGGGTTGGTTTTTTCTGCCAGAGTTGAATGAGATAGACGAGTTTCTCTTTGAAGAGGCGCGAGTCGAATTTCCGCGGCGTATGCTCTTTGAGATAATAGTTTAATTTTTTAAGCTTCCTCCTCAAAAGCATCCTGGCGAAGAACCGCAGAAAAGCACTTGTTTGGCTCCGGATATAATCTCCGGCAATCTGTATTGTCGGGAGAGCGAATTTTTGATAAAAGTGGCTGGCCATATCGATAGTCGGGATCACATAATCGGTAATGTCCTCTTCTTTGATGAGCAGGAAAAGATGGTCCCCCATCCTTTTCTTGAAATCCGCAAGCACTTTGCAGGTTTTATAGTATGGATCATGCGCTTTTCGAAAATAGTCGGCAACGAGCAGAAATCCCGATGGCTTCAGCAATTCGTGTGCCCTTCGAGGCGCAACTTCCATATCCATGTACTGAGCGCTTTCTGAAAAAAGTAAAAGGTCATAATTCTCCTGCGGCGAACAATCCTCAAATCGGCTGAGGA
>CAZJYC010000110.1:0-6003 GCA_964550165.1 uncultured Eubacteriales bacterium | reverse complement strand
GTTGAGAATATCGCCCAGAACTACAAGGACAAACTGAAGGTCGTCAAGATGAACGTGGATGAGAACATGAGAACTCCCTCCAAGTATGGCATCAGAAGCATTCCCACCCTGCTTCTTTTCAAAGGGGGGGAGTTGAAAGAGGCCGTTGTCGGCGCTCTGCCTCAGAATAAGATCGAGGATATCCTGTCGAAACATTTATGAGTTGATGAGCGAGGGTTATGACGTTGTCATCATAGGAGCTGGCCCGGCTGGCCTTGCGGCTGCTGTTTACACCGGACGGGCCAGGCTCAGCACGCTCATCCTCGAGAAAGGCATTCCCGGGGGACAGATTCTTCTAACCGACTTTGTCGAAAACTATCCGGGCTTTCCAGACGGCGTCATCCCTTTCCAGTTGATGGAGAATTTTCGCAAGCACGCCGAGAAGTTTGGGGCAAAGATAGCGCAAGACGAAGCCAGAAAGATCGAGAAAAAAAGCAATTTGTGGTCTGTCCTGGGAAACAAGGGCGAGTATCCTGGCCGGGCGGTAATCATCGCCACCGGCTCGAGCTACCGCAGGCTGGGAGTGCTGGGCGAAGCCAAACTGACGGGGAAAGGGGTGTCTTACTGCGCCACCTGCGACGGCGCTTTCTTCAAGGACCGGGATGTTGCCGTTGTCGGCGGAGGGGACAATGCGATGACCGAAGCGCTTTTTCTGACGAAGTTTTGCCGCTCGTTAAAGCTCATTCACCGCCGCGACGCGCTGCGCGCGGTGAAAATCCTCCAGGAAAGGGTGTTTGCCAGCGAAAAAATCGAGGTTTTGTGGAATTCGGCCGTGGAGGCCATCTCCGGCGAGAGCAGGCTGGAATCCGTAACCCTCAGAAACGTCAAAGAGAACACGACATCCACGCTGAAGCTCGACGGGCTTTTTGTCTCCATCGGCATGAACCCCAACTCGGAGTTCGTCAAAGACCTGGTCGAGCGCAATGAATGGGGGGAGATCAAGGTTGGGCAGAACATGGCCACTTCCCAGCCTGGAATATTCGCCGCCGGGGATGTGACTGATGCCTGCCCCGCGCAGATGGCCACAGCCGTGGGGACAAGTGTTGCCGCTGCCCTGGCCGTGGATGCCTACCTAAGCAAATCCTGAGTTTGATTCTAATATTGTGATTGATTATAATGAATCAAAAAGTTCCAGTGAGAAGAAAGGCCATTTTCAAAGTGGTTCATGAAAGTAAAAGAAGTAATAAAATTAATAAAAAAAGATGGGTGGTATTTGGATAGAACGAAAGGAAGTCACAGACAATTCAAACACCCGGTTAAGAAGGGGCTTGTGACTATTGCCGGACATTTGAACGATGATCTTGCCAGAGGAACGTTAGATAGCATCTTAAAGCAAGCAGAATTGAAATGAGGAGGCAACCAAAATGCTAAAATACACAGTTATTATAGAAAAAGCTAATAAAAATTACTCAGCCTACTGCCCTGACTTGCCGGGATGTGTTGCTACAGGAAAAACCATAGAGGAAACAGTTAATAGGATTAAACAGGCAATTCTATTCCACATTGAGGGGATGAAGAAAGAGGGACTTTCTATTCCTGAACCATCTACAAGAGTTGAATTTATTGAAGTAACAATCTGAAACCAATCAAAAAAGGGGACAGTCCCATTTTTTTTCTTAAATTTGCATTTTGAGAAATGATGTTCATTTTTATTTTTTATCGAGTTCTTCGAGCTTCTTCTTCAGCCTTTTGATGTCCTTGGCCAGGTCGTAGAGCTGGGGCAGGATGGCCCGCGTCTTGCGCCATTGCCGGATATCGAGATGGGGGTAGCCGGCGACGATGGCGCCGTCAGGCACGTCGTTGGACACTCCTGACTTGGCGGCGATGATGACGTTGTCGCCGATGGTCACGTGGTCGGACACGCCAACCTGTCCGCCCATGAAGACATTCTTCCCTACTTTTGAGCTGCCGGCGATTCCCACCTGGGCGGCAAGGATGCTGTTCTCTCCGATCTCGATATTATGGGCGATCATGACCAGGTTGTCGATCTTGACCCCTTTCCGGATGACCGTCTCCCCAAGCGCGGCGCGGTCGATGGTCGTGTTCGCTCCTATCTCGACGTCATCCTCGATGACCACTGTTCCCACCTGGGGGATTTTGATGTGAGAGCGGTCTTTGGCCTGAAGATAGCCAAAGCCGTCCGAGCCGATGACAGCGCCGTTGTGGATGATGACCTGGCTGCCGATTCTGACCCTTTCCCGGATGGAGACATGGGAGTGGATGACGGTCTCCTCCCCGATCTTCACCTCTGGATAGATGGCGGCAAAGGGGAAGATGATTGTTTTTTCCCCTATTTCCACATCATCGCCGACACAGGCAAACGCCCCGACAGAAACATCTTTCCCGAGCCGGGCCGAAGGCGAGACAACGGCCGTGGGATGGATTCCAGGCTCAGGCCGCAGGGGCTTGTGAAAAAGCCGGACAATCTGGATAAAAGCGAGATGGGAATTTTCGGCGTTGATGACCGGGATTCTCTCGTAAGCCTCGCCAGCCGGAATGATGGCCGCAGAGGCTTTGCTCGCCTCAAGAAGCGGGCGGTATTTTGTCTGGGCGAGAAAAACCAGGTCTCCCTCTCTGGCCTTCTCCAGGGTCGAGACTCCCCGGATCTCGGTCTTCCCGTCCCCTTGGAAGGGGCATTCAAGGAGCCGGGCGATTTCCTCCACGGTCAGGCGCAGAGGCTGCTTTTCAAGCTCTGGCTGCTTCTCTGGCATCGATTCTCTCATTCAGGACCGCAGCCAGCTCTGCCCCCCACAGAACGATGACCATGGAGAAAGAAACCCACAGCAGGAAAAAGATGATCGAGGTCAGAGCGCCCTGCAGCAGCCTGGAAAGGACAATCCCGATGGCCGAGAAATGGGCCACATAAAAGGCAAAGATTCTTTTGAATATTTCCCAGAGCAGAGTTGCGATCGCCGCCGCCGGAGCTGCGGCCCGCGTGTGCACCCTGACCTCCGGGATGAATTTATAGAGGGCATAGAAAACAAGAAAAGTCAGGGCAAAAGGAAGAAGGTACTGGATGAAGAAGTTATTCACGAGAGAGACAAGGTCAGGATTGATGTGGTCGGCGACAAACGGGCTTTCCCGGATCGCCCGGTGGATGGCCGTCCAGATAATGGTGATGAAGAGCGAGATGAGCATGATGATGCCGAGGGTGAACATGATGAGATACTCCATCAACCGGCTGTAAAAGAACGATCTCTGGTAGTTGGCTTTGAAGATAAAGTTGAGGGAATAGATCAGGTTCGAAAAAAGGAAGCTGGCGGCGATGAGAGAGCCGACCAGCCCGAACCAGCCCAGGTTGGTGATGTTCCGGGAGATGTACTGGACGCGGTTGAAAAAGTAGGGGTCGAGCTTGGCAAAGAATTCCTCGGAGAAGAAATTGAGGCTGCGCACAGCGATTTCGGAGTCGCCCAGAATGCGGGTGGTGGCAAAGACAAAAAGGGAGACGAGCGGAATGGCGCAGAGGACGGCGAAATAGGATATGGTGATGGCGTAAGTTCCGCACCTGTCTTCGTTAAACCTTTTGACCGTTGTTTTTAAAATGTCGAAGACAGGAAATCTCATCAAACCTTCTTCAGACGTATTTGCCCCATTGAACCATAAGGACGATGATGGTGATGAGCAGGGCGTAGATGACCAGTGTTTCGATCAGAACCAGACCGAAGATGAGAAGGAAGCGGATAAACGGTCCGGAAGCGGGATTGCGGGAGATACCCTCGCAGGCAGCGCTTATGGCTTTGGCCTGGCAGAAAGCGCCGACCGCCGAGGCAATGGTGATGATCGCTCCGCCAACGATGAGCGACAGCTTGAAAAGGGAAGCTCTTTGGTCGCTGAGCCCGGCTGGCTGTGCCTCCTGGGCTAAAAGGGGCATGGCCGCCAGCGCCAGAAAAAAGAGTAAGAGTCCAAAAGCTTTGAGGTTCTTTCTCATTCTTCCTCCTCTAAAGTTAATGTTCTTCCTCGTGGGCCACAGCTCCCCCGATGTAGATGCACGCCAGCAGGACAAAGACAAAAGCCTGGATGGTCGCGGTGAAAATGGCAATGGCCATGAACGGCAGCGGAAGGAAGAAGGGGATGATGGAGGCGATGACCACGATGAGCAGCTCTTCGGCGAAGATGTTGCCGAAAAGACGGACGGAGAGGGAGACCGGGCGGGAAAAATGGCTGATGATTTCGATGGGCAGCATGAGCGGCGCCAGAAGGGGAATGGGGCCGGTGAAATGCTTGAGATATTTGAACAGTCCCTGGGACCTGATACCCTGCCAGTGGTAGTAAACAAAGACAGTCAGGGCGCAGCCGACGGTGACGTTGAGCTTGCTGGTCGGCGACATGAATCCGGGGACCAGTCCAAGGAGGTTGCAAAAGAAGATAAAAAGACCGATGGTGGCGATCATGGGCAGGTATTTCTTTCCCCTCTCTCCGATGATTTCCACCAGGAGGCTCTCAAAAGCCTGGATGACGAGCTCGAGGATGCTCTGGAGTTTGGATGGGATGAGTTTGAGCTTTCGAGAGGCGAGCCCGAAGAAGAGGATGAGAGCGACGGCCACGATCAGGCTCATGACGATGTAATCCGGGACAAGATGGGCAGGGTCTTTGACCTGGATTCCGGCGAGGCCGAGCAGGGCGGCAAGGGGCTTCCCGAAGATTTTGTTAAAGAGGTCGACGATGAATAAGCCGTGTTCTAACTCTTCCATTGTTTCATCCGCGCGAGTGCAATTGCTGCCTCAACCAGAAAAACAGGAAGTATCGCTGAAAATCCGGCTGCAAAAGCTATGATCTTTCTTGAAAAGAGAAAAATTATAATAAAAAAGACGGCAAGAATCAACACAAGGCGGAGGCCGTAGAGGAGGAGGCTGGAGCGAAGGGCCTTTTTTCTGTCAGAAAAAAGGGGACAGTCCCCTTTTTTCTCATTTTTCACCAGAAACATCTTTGAAATGCTTTGCTTGAGCCAGACGAAGCCCAGGGCAGCGAGCGCTCCGCCGGCGAGGATGAACAGGGATGTTAAGGGAGAGAAGAAAAAGAGGGAAACAAGCGCCATCAGCAAGGCAAGGCCCGCAATCTCCAGCGGAATCCGCCTCAGAATCCTCTCTTCTTCTGTCATTGCGAGGCACTCTGTGCCGGAGCAATCCATAAAATAACATTACTCTTATTGCCAGGAGTAGAGCGACAAATTAATCCCATATATTTTTTACTAATCCTTAAACTTGTTTAATCCCCTAATCAGGCTGTAGAAGCCGGAGGCTATACCTAGGAGCAGGAAGACAATCAACAGCCAGGGATCGGTGCCGAATAACTTATCAAGCCAGTACCCTAAGAAAAGCCCCACCGCGATCGACGACGGAAGCATGAGCACTAAAGAGCTCAACTCCGCAATCCTCCGGAAATCGACTTTCGAAGGTAATTTAGCCGCCATGAGCCTTCCCATCATACCACAATTGTCTCCCCAAAATAAAAAAAGCGGTTCGCAGAACCGCTCTCTTGTGCAAAAGTCAAAAACTAAGACCTTGACAGGCTTGACCGTTTAATTTATAATTCATCGAAACTTAACATATTTGTTAAGTAACATTGAACGAGATATGGATCAACGTCTGGCAGAAAGCTTTGCGCAGAGATTAAAAATCGCTATAGAACACGTTGTCCGGGAGGAGTACGAGTTGTCTTTTCTGCGCGGGCTTCTCGAGAGCCGCCTGGGAAGCAATCTGGTCTTCAAAGGCGGGACTGCACTGCGGCTGGCCCATGGCTCGCCTCGCTTCTCTGACGACCTGGATTTCTCGGCCATCGCTCCTATTCCAACCGAGACATTCGTTTTCGTGTCGGGAACGCTGAGCAAGGGATCGCCTCGTGTTACGCTGGTGGAAGCTCGGGCCAAACGCTTCACTCTTTTTGCCCTGTTCAAGGTCAGCGAAGACTATCTTCCCAAGCCCTTTTCTATCAAGCTTGAGGTCTCCACCCGCTCGGAAGAGTGGG
>CAZJYC010000109.1:0-6030 GCA_964550165.1 uncultured Eubacteriales bacterium | reverse complement strand
ATGTAATGACGGCAAACAAAGTCAAATCTGTATTCAAAATTACACAGATGATATCGTGGGAATGACGCCTGAGCCTCCGTGCACTACGTTTACCTATCATAAATAAGATGAATAGGTGAAAAAAAACTCAAAGCTACCTTCATCTCTTAACCCTATTTAGAAGCGAATTGGGGAGCGCCTAAAAGAAGGTTACTTTCCTGATACACCAATTGGAACATATGTTTTTGCAATCTGTTTTAATCTGATAATATCCATCTGAAGGAGTGTGCGTCTAGCTCAACGATGAGCTTGTCCATACCAACCCGGCCTACCGCGGCGCCTACCCTGACCAGGATAAAGTCCAGGTTTCGCTGAAAAAAGGATGGAACAAGCTCCTGGTGAAGGTTCTTCAGGGCGGAGGAGGCTGGGGCTATTATCTAAGATTTGTCGACCCTGAAGGAAAACTGATCTGGAGCACAGAGACGAAAAAATAAAGCTGAAGACCTGCTCATCAATTCGATGACACCTGAATTTTCTATTTCAAAGCTGGCTTCAGCTTGTTTTCCTTCTCTTTTCGAAAAGCGAATAAACGACGGGAATGACCACCAGGGTAATGAAAGTGGCGCTGGTCAGACCGCCGATAACCGCACGGGCCAGAGGAGTCTGGACCTCACTTCCTTCTCTCAACCCAAGAGCCATCGGAATCATGGCGATGATTGTGGTAAGAGCGGTCATCAGAATTGGACGCATCCTTCTCCTGCCAGCTTCTTTTATGGCTTCCATCAATTCCATGCCATCCCGACGTCTCAGAAGATTGGTATAATCAACCAGCAGAATGGCATTATTGACCACAATTCCACCTAGCATGATAAGACCGATGTAAGTTTGAACATTCAGGGTTGTCCCTGTCAGGATTAGAATCAAGGCCACTCCCACTATGGCCAGTGGCACAGAAAACATAACTATCAGCGGGTCCCGGAATGACTCATAAAGCATAGCCATTATCATATAAACCAGAAACAGAGCTAATATGATGCTGATCATCAATTCCCGGTTGGCTTTTTGCTGTTCTTCATAATCACCGGTGAAATTGACGGCAAAGTCCCTGGGTATCGGGATAGTCTTCAGCGCCTGACGGGCATCCCGGATGACCGAACCCAGGTCCCGGTCGGCAATTTCCCCCGAAATGTTAATTATTCTTTCTCTGTCTCTTCTTTCTATCCGCTGGGGGCCTCGCTCGCTACTCACTTGGATCACATTGCGCAGACTAACCTGTTCTCCATCAGAATTGGTTATGGTCAGGTCGAGCAGGTCATTGACATCCAGATATTCTGAATCCTTCACCTTAACCAGGATTCTGTATTCCCGGCCACCTTCCCTGAACCGGCTGGCCTCAGAACCTGATAAGATGGTCCCGATAAAATCTCCGATCTGGTTGACTGATAATTTCATATCAGAAGCTTTCTGGCGGTCAATAACCAGATGCTGCTCGGGCATCCCTTCCTCCCGGCTAACGCGAACATCAGTGACTCCCTTTATCTTTTCAACAACTCTTTTTACCTCAGCAGCCAGGTTCTGAGCCACCTCCATCTCATAACCGCGAATTTCAATCTGAAGTCTTTCCTCACCACCGCCGCCCCTCATCCCGAACATCATCTGCCCGCCAGAGGCTCTGGTGCGGATGATCGCTCCCGGAATATTCGACAGCTTCCAGCTGAGATCAGCCGCAATTTCCATACTGGACCTGGACCTCTGGGATTTAGGAACCAGTTTCAGAGTAATATTACCCTGATTAGCTGCACCACGCCAGCCTCCACTGCCCGCTCTTTCTTCGATGGATTCAATTTCCGGGACCATCGGTTTAACCAGATTCAGCACTTCCCTGAGATTCTGGTCCATAACCGACAGCCTGGTTCCAACTTCCATTTCCACGGTCATCCTGACTTCGCCCTCATCTGTCTGAGGCATATATTCCCTGCCGACAAACCGGAATAGAAAGATGCTGATTGCCAGCAGCACCGCTGTAATCAACACCACTCTGAACCTGTGATGCAGGCAATAATTCAAAAGATTCTTGTAAGAATTTTCAATACTGGAAAAAATCTGTTTGGCTTTGGCCGCCAGCCATGAATCGGGATTATGTCTGCCAATATTGTCACCCTTAAGTATCTTGCTGGCTAGCATAGGCACCAGAGTCAGAGCAACAATAAGGGAGCAAGCCAGGGAAAAAGAAACTACATAAGCCAGTTGCTTAAACATTATTCCTGAAGCTCCCCTGATAAAAAGCATGGGCAGGAAGACAATCAAAGTGGTAACTGTGCTGGCGACGATGGCTGAGGTAACCTCTCTGGCTCCTTCCACAGAAGCTTTTTGCAGCGGCATACCGCCTTTCCGCAACCGGAATATGTTCTCCAGAACCACGATGGAGCTGTCTACCATCATTCCGATACCCAAAGCTAGGCCTCCCAGGCTCATGACGTTCAGAGTAAATCCGTTAAAATAAATCAGAGTAAAAGTGGCGATAATGGAAATGGGAATGGACAGCGCTATGACCAGGGTGCTCCTGACATTAACCAGGAAGAAGAGCAGAACAAACACCGCCAGCAAGCCACCATACATTGCCGCAGAACCAACGTTATTGATAGCATTTTTGATGTATTTAGCACTGTCCCTTATGGTAATGAACTTGAATTGAGGATAATCTTCCTGAATTCGTTTCAGTTCTTTATAAACATCCTCTACAACCTTGACCGTATTCTGGCCCGACTGTTTATACACGGCCAGTCTTACACCTTGAAGGTCATTAATTCTGGCCACTCTGGTAATCCGGCGATGGGTATCTTCAACGCTGGCAATATCTTTTATCCTGATTACCGCTCTTTCTCTAATAGCGACAATGGTCTCTTTAATTTGATCCACGCTGGTATAGGCTCCTGGAATTCTCACCGTTATTTCATAATTACCTTTTTCAATCGTCCCGGCTGGAATATCAATATTTTCCTGTCTGATTTTGGTTATGATTACATCCAGGGGCAAACCGAGGGCTTTAACTTTATCAGGAAATAAATTAACCTGAATCTCTCTTTCCAGACCGCCCCAGATATCAACCGAGGCCACACCCGGAACTCTTTCCACCCTGTAAGAAACCTGCTCATCTATGATTTTTCTGACCTGCACCGGGTCCAGTTCACTCAGAATGCCGACCATCAGGACTGGCATCTGGGCCGGGTCGAACTTCCGCAGAGTCGGCCTCTGAACTTCTTCCGGGAATCTTCCGATAATCCGGT
Source organism: uncultured Eubacteriales bacterium (assembly GCA_964550165.1). GTDB lineage: Bacteria > Acidobacteriota > Aminicenantia > Aminicenantales > Aminicenantaceae > CAZJYC01. Next base: position 2,764 of record CAZJYC010000109.1, on the reverse strand, counting down.
CTATTCTCTCCCTAATATCGTCAGCGGCCGCCTCAAGATTGGTTCCCCAGTCAAACATTACCCGGACCGAACTGCTTCCCTGTGAAGAAACTGAAAAGATCTCTTCAACTCCGGGAACAGAACTTAAAGCTTCCTCTATCGGTCTTGTAATTATTTGTTCCATCTCTTCAGGAGCAGTGTTTGGATATGAAGTAAAAACGCTCAGGGTTGGAAAGGTAATGTCAGGCATCAGGTCAATCGGCAACCGGCTTAAAGAAATAAAGCCCAGAACCAGCACCACCAGAATAAGCATAGTAATAAAAATCGGGCGTTTTATAGAAAATTCAGAAAGGCTCATTTTTTCCTCCCGGTCTCAAATGAGAATACTAAAGACATGTATTATCTTCCAGGTGCGGAGGGCTTGCCTTCTTTCTGAGGGCTATCAGATTGTTCTCCGGTTTCAGGCAGAATTATACCCATCCCGTCCTGCAGCAGATGCTGACCCAGAGTAACCACAAATCCCGAAAGGTCAGCCGGCTCCAGAACTTCAGCCTTTTCCCCTTCAATAATTCCTGTCCTAACTGGCTTGAAAAACGCTTTTTTATTTTCCAGATCAGCCAGGAAGACACCCTGAGAATTGCCCCGGCTGACTATAGCACTAAAAGGAACTATCCGAGCATTTTCTCTTCTGTCAAATTCAATCTCAGCATTGATAAACATGCCCGGTTTAAGCTGGCTTTCTTCGTTGTCAATATCAATTTCTACCCGGGCCTGTCTGGATGTTTCTTTGAGCAGAGGGGCTATTCTGACCACCTGACCATGGAATTTTTTATCCGGGAAAACGCCGGAGCTGACGGCCACCTCCTGTCCGACCTTTATTCTGAAATATTCTTTATCAGTAGCATAAATTACGGCGGTAATCGGTTGCAGCTCAACTATAGAAATGATCGGCGTATTGACTGAAAGCAAGGCTCCTTCATCCACATATCTTTCGCCCACGTAGCGGATATTTCCACCAGATTCCCAGGCAGCCATAATCTGGGTGTAGGAAAGACGAACTCGGGCAGTTTCCAGGGCTGCTTCCCGGTTGGCCACCTGGGCTTCGGCCACCTTGAACCTGGCTTCCTGAGATTGATACTGGGCCTGGGCAGTATCAAACTCAGCATCTGAATAGATGCCCTTCTGGTGCAGGACTGCTGCTCTTTCCAGGTCTTTTTTGGCCAGCTCTAGAGCGCTTCTGGCCTCTTCCACATTCGCACTGGCTACCTTAATGTCGGCCTCCGCCTGCACTACCTGCTGCAGATATTCTTCATCATCAAGCTGGGCTACTATCTGCCCGTGGGTAACTCTATCTCCAATATTTACATAAAGTTTCTTCAGCTTGCCCGAAACTTTGGGAGCCACCACAAACTGAGACTTTGGAATTAAAGTCCCGGAAAACTGACCGATGTCGCGAATCAAGCCGTTCTCCACCGGTCTCAAGACAACAGCCACGGCAGCCTGACGGAGATTGCTTGAATTGGACTTTTTAAAAACCGCCTGTCCAACTTTCCAGATAACTAAAATAACCAGAATACTTCCAATCAGCAAAAGCAACTTCTGAGTAAGGTTCATCTTCTTAATTTTGTCAATTGTTTTCATTTTCCCGTCTTCTCCTAAAACCGATTTATAATATGGGAATTTCGTTTTATATCCTCTGCTTCCAGCTTTTTTCTTGCCATTTCGCGTACGGCCTGGTAGGCCTAAACTCTCTGGTAATTGGTCTCGACAGCCCTTACGGCTGTTTTGACTTCCAGGAAGAGCTGTTGCTCCTGATCTTTCAACTCCAACAGAGCCTGTTGAAGGCTAACCTTTGCCAGGGCGTAGTCAGCTCGAGAAATTATGGTATTCAAAGGAACATTCAAAGTCAACGCAATTGACCAGTTGTCGTGCTTGAAACCGAGACTGTTTTCGAGCGCTTCGCTGGGCGACCCAGGAATTGTTCCCACTACAATCCCAGAGAGAGGATTATCGTCAAGATAAAGAATTTGGTCCCCCGAAATTCCAGGACTCCAGTAGGAAGCCTGAAGGTTTAGTTCGGGCAGGAGCTGACTGTTCTCTTCCAGCAAGTCACGAGCTAACTTCAAAGATAAAGAGGGCATAAATTTTTCATTCGCGAAGATTGTTCTTCATGGCGCTGACAATGCAATCTTCAAGAGAAAGGGACTTTTTGTTTTGCTGGGCATATGACCCGGCAACCAGGATGAGAATAAGAAAAATGGAAGCTCCGGTGATTCGTTTGGTCATCATATTCCTCCTCAAATTAGGCTGCTTCGTTTCTTTGTATTATCCTGTATCTTGGGCAAAAAAAGAAGATGGCGGGAATAAATTCTACACTTCGATCTCTTTTCTGGCCTGCGTTTGTGGTGCCGGGAGGATCGCCCAGCGAGCCTCTTGATATCGATTTTTCCCTTCAATCACCGCGGGGAAATATAAATTATTATAAAAAATATGTCAACGACGCCTTGAGAGAGCGCAGGGATATCTCCTTGATGCTTCTGGAGCCGACAAAAAAGTTCAAAGTCGGCTTGGACGGAAAGAAAAAATGAAGTCAGATTTCTCTTTTCTTACTCTTTAAGTATTGCCCTTCCTGTCCCTGTCTTGATGTAGACCCGCGGCGATTTTTTGCCTTTTGTGAAAGATTTTATTAGATATTTGTTATCGCCTTCTGAGATTTCTTCTTCTTTGTCAAACCGAACCGGGCAGACAATCCGTCCTTTTCTGGCATGAGCCGTGAACTCAAAAT
>CAZJYC010000108.1:0-6226 GCA_964550165.1 uncultured Eubacteriales bacterium | reverse complement strand
AAAAGCCTGAATAAAACAGAAACATCTTTTGATAACAGGCTGCTGATGACTCAAAGAAGAGTCGAGTCGCTAATTACCGGGAAAGGAGTCAACGCATGATTGAGGTCGAACATCTCACCAAAAAGTACGGTGACCTTGTTGCCGTCAATGATTTAAGCTTTAAAGTTGAAAAAGGCAAGATCTGGGGGCTTCTCGGACCAAACGCTGCGGGCAAGACAACCACGATGAGAATCCTGACTGGCTATCTGCCTGCCACAGAAGGGAAAGCCTCAGTTGCGGGTTACGATGTCTTTGAGCAGCCGAACGAAGTCAAGAAAATCACCGGCTATCTTCCTGAAACTCTCCCTCTCTATCCAGAAATGACCGTCCATTCATTCTTAAATTTTGTCTCGGAGATTAAGCAGGTCCCTGCCCCTCAAAGAAAAGAAGCTGTGGAGAAAAGCATTGAAACGAGCGGACTTGAGCCTGTCAGGAGCCGGCTCATCAAAAACATCTCCCGCGGATTCAAGCAGCGGGTGGGCGTCGCTCAAGCCCTTCTCCATGACCCGCAGGTCCTTATCCTTGACGAGCCGACGATCGGCCTTGACCCGGCCCAGATCATAGAGATCCGGCAGCTCATCAAGTCGCTCAAGGGAAAACGGACCATTCTCATTTCAACCCATATTCTGGCCGAGGCGACCCAGGTCTGCGATGGTGTGGTGATCATCAACGACGGCCTGCTCATGGCCTCTGGCTTGCTTGAGACTTTGACTGCCTCTTTCAGAGAGAGGGAAGGTGTGGTCATGAAGCTCAAAAAGGGAGGCGAAAGCTCTTTCTCGGAATTGCGCAAGATCCAGGGAGTGGATAGAGTCAGCCGCGAAAACGATGAATTTAAGGTCGAGTGGAGCAAGGGAAAAGACCTGCGCGATGCCATCGTCAAACTCATCGTCGAGAAAAATCTGGGCCTTATCGAGATGAGGCCCCTGTCCATGAACATTGAAGACCTCTACCTCAAGGTTATCTCAGGAGGTGTCAAACAATGAAAAATATCTGGGCGATATGCAAGAAAGAGATTAAAGCTTACTTCACCTCTCCTATTGCCTATGTGGTCCTCACCGTTTTTTTGGTTCTTGTCGGATTCTTTTTCTACAACATCATCTGGTGGTTCAATTCTCAGTCACTCCAGATGGCCCAAAATCCTTATTACTATCAACAGCTCAACATCAACCAGATGGTCTTTTCTCCTCTGTTTAACAACATCAGCATCATCCTCCTCCTGATGATTCCTCTGCTCACCATGCGTCTTTTTTCAGAGGAGAAAAAAAGGCAAACCGATGAGCTGCTTTACACCAGCCCGATTTCTGTGAACCAGATTATCCTCGGGAAATACTTTGCCTCTCTCCTGGTTCTTGTGGCCATGCTCGTTCTGACCGGAATCCTCGTGCTTTTCACCTTTATCTACGGAAATCCAGAGCCTGCTCCGCTCTTGAACGGATACTTAGGCCTTTTTCTGATGGGAGCAGCCTTCATGGCTGCAGGAATCTTCTTCTCCTCCCTGACCGAAAATCAGATTGTTGCCGCCATCCTGACTTTTGGAGCCCTCCTTCTCTTCTGGATCATCAACTGGGCTTCCTACTCGGCGGGTGGCATGTGGAGAGATGTCCTCAATTATTTATCCTTTTTGCAGCATTTTGACGAAATGACACAGGGAATTCTGGACACAACCGATATCGTCTATTACCTGAGTTTTATCTTCTTCTGCCTCTTTCTAACCCATTCTGTCATCCAATCCAGACGGTGGAGGTAAAAATGGAAAAAATCAAGCAATACCTGAATTATATCGCTTTAGCCTTGATCTTTCTGGCTCTTGTCTCCCTGAGAATCTGGCCCTACAAAAAAATAATCGCCCTCCTCTTAGGAGTAATCGGAATAGCCGCTCTTACCGCCTATGTTGTCCTCAATCTCCCGTCTCTCAAGCAGGGCTTCAAGCGGAAATCCTTCATCTACTCCAGCAACATGGTTGTTGTCGTTGTCCTTGTTCTGGCGATTGTCGTTCTCGTTAATTATTTCTTTGCCAGGCACCACCACCGGTTTGACTTCACCCAGGCGAAGCTCCACAGCCTCTCAGCCCAATCCATCCAGGTCGCGAAAAGCCTGAAATCCGAGGTGAACATCAAAGCTTTCTTCCGCGAAGGGACGTTCAATCGCGACAAAATGGAAAACCTGTTGAAGATCTACAACTACCATTCCAAAAAAATTAAGTACGAATTCATCGACCCCGATAAAAATCCCGGCCTGGTGAAAAGGTACGACATCGCCGAAGATGGCACCACCATTTTTGAATGCGGAGACAAAGAAAGCCGGATCACGTCGGCCAGTGAAGAAGACGTGACTAACGCCATGGTTAAAGTGACGCGCGAGAAGAAAAAGACAATCTACTTTCTCGAGGGGCACGGTGAAGCGAGCATCGAAGACAGCGAGGAAGGGGGCTATTCCACAGCCAAGCAGGAATTGGAGAAACTCGGCTATGAGGTCAAAAAGCTGACTCTTGCTCTTTCGGACAATTTTCCTGGAGACTGCTCGCTTCTCGTCATTCCTGGCCCTGAAAAAGACCTCCTCCCCAACGAGCTGGAAACCATCCGCAATTACATCAGCAATGGAGGAAGAGTGTTTTTCATGGTCGACCCGGAGACTGCTCCCGGCCTCAAAGACTTCCTGGCAGAATACGGTGTTCAACTCGAAAACGACCTCGTCGTGGACACTGTTTCCCGGCTCCTGGGCGGCGATTACTTCATGCCAGTTGTGACCGAGTATGAATCCCATGACATCACCAAAAACTTCCGTTATGCGACCTTTTTCCCCTATGCCCGTTCGGTGAATGAGGCTGAAAAAAAACCGGACGGGATTTCGGTCAAAATCCTGGCCAAGACAAGCCCTAATTCCTGGTCAGAGAGGCAGCTTGAGCAAAGAGAAGTGAAATTTGAGAAAGATAAAGACGTTGCTGGACCCGTTACTGTTGCGGCAGTCGTTACCGTCGAGCCAAAAAAAGAAGAGAAGGAGGAAAAGGCCGAAGAGGAGGCAGAAGAAGCCAAAGCTGAGGAGAAAAAAGAAGAAAGTTCGCCAAAAAAGGAGGGTCGCTTGGCCGTGTTCGGGGATTCTGACTTTGCTTCCAACCGCTATTACCATCTCTCGGCCAACGGAAACCTTTTTCTGAATACGAATAACTGGCTGACCGAGGAGGCGGACCTCATTTCCATCCAGCCCAAGACCTCCTCGCCGCGGACAATCCATATGACTTCAACTCAAGGCAGGATGCTCTTCTTCGTCTCTTTGATTATCCTGCCTCTCATCGTTCTCGTCATCGGAATCTCGGTCTGGATAAGGAGAAGGTCGCTATGAAATTCAGGACAACCCTCATCATCCTTGCTGTATTTTTAATTTTGCTGGCTTTTGTCCTTTTCTTTGAATCCAGAAATAAAGGCAAGACAGAAGAAGGCGGGAAATTGGTCTCCCTGCCTTCTGCCGACATCCAGAAGATATCCTTTAAAAAAGAGGGAGAAACTCTCACTTTCCAAAAGGATGAGAAAGGAGATTGGCTGATCACCGAACCCATCCAGGTCCGGGCTGATAAATACGAAGTTGACCGTCTGGCTGAGGATTTTTCAGAGCTCAGGATAGAAAGGACGGTGGAAGAGCAGCCCGAAAACCTTGAAAAATACCAGATTCCGTGGAATGAGATTACTCTCTGGTACAAGGGAATGGATAAGCCGGTCAAGATTATGGTCGGAATGGAAAACCCTCTGGATAACACGTTTTTTGCCAAAAGAGACGATGAGACAAGGGTCGTGCTCATTCCCAGCCATCTCAAAGGCCTTATGGAGAAAAGCCTTTTCGATTTCCGCCAGAAGGATATCTTTAAGTTCGAGACAGACCAGGTGAAAGCGATAGACATTCAGGCAAAAGACATCCGATGGCAGGCTGTCAAGGAGGGCGAGGAATGGTTCTTCAAAAAACCAGTCGAAGCCCTGGCTGAAACGAGCAAAATCGACGGCATCATCTCTTCCCTTTCAAACCTCAAAGCCAAGGAGTTTGTGTCCGAGGAAAAGAAAGAGCCGGAGATAAAAAAGTACGGCCTTGACAGCCCTGAATACGAGATTTCTCTGTCTATGCCCGCGGCCAATCAGGCCGTGACATTCTTCCTTCATAAGCAGGACGAAAAACTTTACGCCACCACCTCCCTCTCCTCAAAAATTGTGACTGCAGAAGATTTCCTTCTCTCTGACCTGGAAAAAAAGGCTGAGGAATTAAGAGAAAAAGATGTTGCCAGCTTCTACAGCTGGGAAGTCAACCGGCTCCATATCAAAAAGGGAGAAGTCGATTGGACACTGGCCGAAGACAAGGAGGGCAAATGGCATTTTGAGTCCCCGGTAAAAGATGCAGCGGATAAAGACAAGATTCAAACATTCATCCGCAAGATCGAAAGCTTGGAAGCCAAAGAATTCATCGACCATCCGTCGAATCTCAGAAACTACGGACTGGACAACCCCCAGGCAGAAGTCAAAATCTGGGTCAAGGAAAAAGAAGATAAAGTCAAAGAGACGACGATTCTCATCGGCACCGAAGATAAAGAGGCAAAAAAAGTCGTGGTGAAAAACGCCAGGTTCGACTATCTTTTCCGGGTCGATTCATCCTTCCTCGAGGAATTCCCCAAAGAGATCAAAGATTGGATGAAACAGCAGGAAAAGAAAGAAAAAGACAAGAAATAACCTTAAAAAAATACCAGATCAATTAAAATATCCACCCTGCTTCTGCCAGCAAAGCGTCGTGGCAAGCTCACTGTTGATGAAGCATCTTTTTTCCCATGATATGAAAAGAGATTTGATAGAGTGAGGAATGGAGGCGCTGGTTTCCGCCCCTCCGGAGCCCATGGTGGTTGGTGGAAGGCTCTTTGGCGAGGAGGGATGGAAACCGGCACCGTGAGAGTTGGCTTTTATCATCATAGGCCTTCACGGAAAAAAAGATGCTTGCCACAGTTGACATGCGCTATTCAGCGGGAATATATTAGGCTACCGTATTCGGCATGCTGAAGTTAAGGACAGCAAAAAGACAGCAGCGGCATGGCGTCTCAATCATTTGCGACAAATTTAAATTTTCTACAGTAGAAACAGAAGTCAAAAATTTTAAGCGGATAAAAATACGTTAACAAAACCTTTTCCTTATAAAAATACAAAAGCGAGAGGAATAGTCTTTTATAATCCGAGGAGGCTAAAGATGAGAAAAATATTTTTTATCATTTTGGTCCTTATGTTCTCTTCCAATCCGTTCACTCCTGTCCAGAGCTCTGAATCAGAACAGGCCCAAAAGACCCAAGAAGCCCTGCAGCATGAGGTGACTGTCACCCTGAAGCTCATCCAGGTCTATGCGATGGATAAAAAGGGAAACCCCATTCTGGATTTAACCAAAGATGACTTTATCCTCTATGATAACGGCAAGCTGCAGACAATCACCGATTTTGAAAAACATCTCGTCGCCATACCAGAAAAAAAAGTCGAAGAAGAAATCCTGGAGACCAAACTCCCTAAAGCAGAGATCCCTTCCTCAAGGATGAACCGGAAATTCATTCTCCTTCTGGATAACGACAGAAATGACGCCGCAGGAGTTATCAGATCCAAGAAAGCCGCTTTGCACTTTATCGACACCCAGCTCCAGCCGAGCGATGAGGTCGGGATTTTTTCCTATTCCGTTTTGCACGGAATAGTTGTTCATGAGTATTTAACATCCGACCATAAAAAGGCCCGAGAGTCTGTGGAAAAAATAAAGGGGATTCCTGGAATACGTCCAAGAACAGGCGAGCTCAGCCTGTCCCAAGAAAGAGCAAGAGCCGAATCTGAAGCAAAGGTTCACTTAGACAAGGGTGGCGAGAGTGGAACAGCAGAAGTTAGACAAAAACTCCCGCCAGAGAGTCAGATCACTCAACTTTTTACATCTCAAAGCGGCGATCCGAATGATGCTGTGGCCAGAACCAATAATTTCATTGAAGATTTAAAAGCGCTTGCCATTTCCCTGCGCTATATCCCCGGATACAAAAACATCATTCTTTTCTCAGGCGGAATCCAGAGCAGTTTGCTGTTTGCACCCGATCAAGTCTTACGCGAAAAATACGAAGATATGGGCAAAGAATTAACCAATTCCAACAGCCCTGTTTATGCTGTGAATACGCTGGGATTTCGGCGTGTCCAGTCGCTCC
>CAZJYC010000107.1:0-6339 GCA_964550165.1 uncultured Eubacteriales bacterium | reverse complement strand
GGCTGGATTCCGCATCAAGCAATCCGGATGGTGAATGCTCTGGAAGGCGGAAATTTATACATTGAGCAACCTTGCGCCACGCTTGAAGAGTGTCTCGTTGTCCGCGAACACACCCGCCTGCCCATGGTTCTGGATGAGGTGATCACCGGAACAGTTCCTTTCTTAAGGGCTTATCGCGAGCGGGCTATGGATGTGGTCAACCTGAAAATCTCAAGGCTGGGCGGTTTGACCAGGGCCAGAGAGTTACGAGATTTATGTGAATCACTCGGCATTGCCATGACCCTTGAGGATAGCTGGGGAGGGGATATCACAACCACAGCCATCGCCCATCTTGTCGGGAGCACACGTTCGGAATTTTATTTTAGCTCGACAGACTTCAACAGCTACAATGACCTCCATCTTGCTCAGGATGCGCCAAGGAGGAAAAAAGGCTGGCTCGATGTTCCGTCAAAGCCTGGGCTCGGCATCCATGTCGACGAAAAGTCGCTCGGCAAACCGGTCTTGACCTTAAAATAAGACAGGAACATGCAATCCTTGCCATAAATATTAAAGGGCTCGCTTCCATTTTGTGTGGGTGGAGAAGATGTGGGTAACAAAAAAGCCTCTCAGAGATGGCCGAAGCGACCATTGAAGGTTTAGCCTTCCCTAGCTGCCCTTCGAGGGAACGGCGTGAAAAACCTGAAGGAGAGCGAGGCCATCGTCGAGAGGACTTCAGGCAAGCCACACAAAGTAGAAGATAATCTATTAAATCTATCGCGTGCGAAAGTCAGGCATACAAAAGCCATTCGAGCCGGCTTGCCTGAGTATCCCTTTTATTGAACTTTTTGCTCGCATAAGATATCATTTTTTGTTAATGCAAATGAATAAAGAACCTGTAAGCAGACCTCAAAACAAAGCAGACAAAGGGCTGATTTTTGACATCAGCCGCTATGCCATCCATGACGGGCCTGGAATTCGCGCTACGGTTTTTTTCAAAGGATGCCCTCTTCGCTGCCAATGGTGCCACAATCCTGAAGGCCAGGAAGCGAAGCCTGAAGTCATTGTCAAAGAAGAGCGATGCGCAGCAGAATGCGAACAATGCCTTGACATTTGTCCTCAACAGGCGATTTCAAAGAATGGCAATTTTATAACAGTCGATAGGGAAAAATGTGATTCGTGCGGGAAGTGCAAAGACGTGTGTGTCTACGAGGCTCTGGATATTATAGGAAGAGAAGTATCAGTCGAGGATGTAGTCAGGGAAGTGGAGAAGGACAGAATTTTTTTCGATGAATCCGGAGGTGGGGTCACTTTTTCTGGAGGCGAGCCCTTGATGCAGCCTGGTTTTCTGGAAGCCCTGCTCAAGGAATTCAAGAAGAGAGGCATCCGGACCACAGTTGACACTTCGGGACATGTTCCCTTTGAAATCCTGGACCGGACGAGCGATCATGTTGACCTTTTCCTCTATGACCTCAAGCTCATGGATAAGGAAAAACATAAAACATACACGGGAGTCTCAAATCAGCTTATTCTTGAAAACCTGAAAGGATTATCCGCAAAGGGCAAGGATATCATCGTCCGCATTCCGATTATTCCGGGGATAAATGACGACCGCGAGAGTATCGAGAGGATTGCCAAATATCTCCTTTCCCTGAAGACCATCAAAAAAGTAAGCCTTTTGCCCTTTCATCGGGGTGGGATTCAAAAGTACAAAAGACTGGGGAAAAAGAACCGCTTAGAATCTCTCCAGCCTCCTTCGCAAGAAAAAATAGATGAAGTCAAAAAAATACTCAAAGACTTTGGCTTTTCCATGGAAAAAGAAAGGTGAACCATGAACGAAAGAATAAAAAAACTCAGAGAACAGAGCATCAGCACTAAACCCTATATCACGCCGGAGAGAGCTAAGCTCTTGACCGAGTTTTATAAAAGCGATCTCGCTCAAAGTGTCTCGGCTCCGGTCAGACGGGCCCTGGCCTTCAAGTATTTGCTCGAGCATAAAGCCATCTGCATCAATGAAGGTGAGCTCATTGTCGGCGAGAGAGGGCCAGCTCCCAGGGCGACTCCGACCTACCCGGAGATCACTGCCCACAGCCTCCAGGATCTTGATATCCTGAACACCAGGCCCAAGACATCGTTCAAAGTGGATGAGGAAACAAAGAAGCTCTACAAAGAGACAATTATCCCTTTCTGGCGAGGGAAATCGATCAGAGACAGAATTTTCGGCCAGATGTCAGAGGAATGGAAGAATGCCTATGAGGCAGGCATGTTCACGGAATTCCAGGAGCAGAGAGCGCCGGGACACACGGTTCTGGACGATAAAATCTACAAAAAAGGATTCCTCGATTTTAAACAAGATATCCAGGAGAGCATAAAAAACCTTGATTTCCTGAGCGACCCCGAAGCTTATAAGAAAAAAGAAGAGCTCAAGGCAATGGAAATCTGTGCCGAGGCCTTGATCACGTATGCCGGGCGCCATGCCGAAAAAGCGAGAGAGTTAGCCAAGAAGGAAAAAGAACCTGTCCGCAAAAAAGAGCTGGAGACAATTGCTAAAATCTGTTCCCACGTCCCGGCCAACGCCCCCCGGAATTTCTGGGAAGCTTTGCAGCATTACTGGTTTGTCCATCTGGGCGTGATCATCGAATACAACACCTGGGATTCCTTCAATCCGGGGAGGCTTGATCAGCATCTTTATCCCTTCTACAGGAAAGGACTTGAGGATGGGACGCTCACCCAGAAGAAGGCCAAAGAGCTGCTCGAGGCCTTCTGGGTTAAATTCAACAACCAGCCAGCTCCTCCCAAGGTCGGCGTTACTGCCGAAGAGAGCGGAACGTACACGGATTTTGCCCTGATCAACACCGGCGGGGTCAAACCTGATGGCTCAGATGCGGTCAACGAGCTATCCTACCTTATCCTCGATGTCGTCGAGGAGATGAGAATCCTGCAGCCGAGCTGCATGGTTCAGATCAGCAAAAAGACGCCTGACAGTTTCCTGAAAAGAGCTCTGAAAATCGTCCGCACCGGATTCGGACAGCCCTCCATCTTTAACACAGATGCCATCGTCCAGGAGCTGGTGAGGATGGGCAAATCGGTCGAAGATGCCCGGAGCGGCGGAGCCAGCGGCTGCGTCGAGACCGGAGCGTTCGGGAAAGAAAACTACAATCTCACCGGCTATTTCAACCTGCCCAAGGTTTTAGAGATAACGTTGAACAACGGAGTGGACCCGAGAACAGGAAAAGCCATCGGCCTGCGAACGGGCAACCCGGCTCATTTTTCCTCATTTGAGGAGCTTTTCGAAGCTTTCAGAAAGCAGGTCCTTTTTTTTGTGGATGTAAAAGTCCGGGGAAATAACATCATCGAAAGGCTTTACGCCGAATATCTGCCTTCCCCCTTTCTCTCCCTGCTCATCAGCGATTGTATAGCCAAAGGAAAGGATTATCACGACGGCGGCGCCCGCTACAACACTTCCTACATCCAGGGCGTGGGCATAGGGACAGTAACCGACATCCTGTCCTCCATCGAGTTCAACGTTTTCGACAAGAAGCAGGTCAGCATGAAAGAGCTGCTCGAAGCGCTCAAGGACAACTTCGAAGGCCATGAGGAGTTGCGCCAGAGATTTATGAACAAAACGCCCAAATACGGGAATGATGACGATTATGCGGATAACATTATGAAATCTGTTTTCGAAACTTATTACAGCGCTGTGAGCGGAAGGCCCAACACCAAAGGCGGCTTCTATCAAATCAACCTTCTGCCGACAACAGTCCATATCTATTTTGGAAAAATGACCGGCGCGACACCAGACGGAAGAAAAGCCTGGGAGCCGCTATCCGAGGGAATTTCTCCTGTTCAGGGAGCGGACAGAAAAGGTCCAACGGCCGTCATCAAGTCGGCCGCAAAAATGGACCATGTCAGGACCGGCGGAACCCTTCTCAACCAGAAATTCACTCCTCAGCTTCTCTCTGACGAGGAAGGCCTGGATAAGCTCGCCTCGCTCATAAGGTCCTACTTCAAGCTGGACGGCCATCATATCCAGCTCAATGTGGTCAGCGCCGAGACTTTGCGGGATGCCCAGACGCATCCTGAGAAATACAGAGACCTGATCGTCAGGGTCGCTGGCTACAGCGATTATTTTGTCGACATTAACGTTGACCTCCAGAACGAGATCATCCGGAGGACGGAGCATCTGTCTTTCTGAAAGGTAAGCAGGAACAAAAATTGTATTGAATTCAGAACGCATAACTGGTATATGAAATATCCTGAATTTGCAAAGTCAAAGATAAGGAGTCATGCCATGTTCAATTCAAAAATTTATGTCCAAAGACGAAAGCGCCTGAGGGAGCAGGTCAAGTCCGGACTGATTCTTTTTTTGGGCAACGAAGAATCGCCCATGAATTATCCGTCCAACACCTACAGCTTCAGGCAGGACAGCAGTTTTCTCTATTTCTGCGGTCTTGATTTTCCTTCGCTTGCGGCTGTGATCGATGTCGATGAAGACAAGGATATTGTTTTTGGGAATGATGTGAATATTGAAGATATCATCTGGATGGGATACCAGCCTTCGATGAAAGAAAAGGCCATGCCAGTTGGGATTAAAGAGACAATGCCTTTGGACGCGCTCGGAGCAACAATAAAACAGGCTATTCAGCGTGGCAAGAAGATTCATTATCTTCCGCCTTACAGGCCTGAGATAAAGCTAAAATTGGCGGGTTTATTGAATATCAAGCCTGATTCCGTTAAGGGCAGGGCTTCGGTGGAGTTGATCAAAGCCGTGATCGCCCAGAGATCAGTAAAGATCAAAGAGGAAATTGAGGAGATAGAAAAAGCCCATAAGGTCACCTACGAGATGCATACCACGGCGATGAAGATGGCCAGAAGCGGTGTTTACGAGAGGGAAATCGTGGGGAAAATTGAAGGAATCGCTTTCTCGCACGGCTGCGGTCTTGCCTTTCCGACAATTCTGACCATCAACGGACAGATCCTCCACAATCACTATCATGGAAACCGGCTGAAGAAAGGAAGACTTCTTGTCAACGATTCCGGCGCAGAGTCGGCGATGCACTACGCTGCGGATATCACCCGCACCGTTCCAGTGGACGGTAAGTTCAGCCAGAAGCAAAAAGAGGTCTACGAGATTGTCCTCGGGGCTCAGGAGACAGCCATTCAATCCATAGCCCCAGGGACAAAATACAGGGACGTTCACTTCAAGGCCGCAAAATTTATCGCTTCGGGATTGAAAGAACTGGGCTTGATGAAAGGGGACACGGACGAGGCTGTCAAGGCGGGAGCGCATGCGCTCTTCTTTCCGCACGGCATAGGCCACATGCTGGGGCTTGATGTCCATGACATGGAGGATCTTGGAGAGGACCATGTGGGCTATGACGCCAAGACAAAACGAAGCGACCAGTTTGGGCTGGCCTATTTAAGGCTGGCCAAAGAGCTTCAGCCTGGGTATGTCTTGACCGTGGAGCCCGGCATCTATTTCATCCCTGCCCTGATCGATAAGTGGAAAAAAGAGAAGAAGTTCCCCCAGTTCATCAGCTATGAAAAACTGGAAAAATACAGAGATTTCGGCGGAGTTCGCATCGAGGACAATGTCCTGGTCAATGATAAGGGACGCCGGGTCCTGGGCAGGCCCATCTTCAAGACCGTCAAAGAAGTGGAGAGGATTGTCCCCCGAGACTGATTATCATCTCAAGCATTGGTGCTCTTCTATCTAATCACAAAGGGAACAACAATGGCGATCAGCCCGAGGAAGACAACTGTCAGGAATGACGGTCGTAAAAAAAGTCGTCGAAGGGCATCAAGGAAGGGTTCTATAAGATAAGAAATTCGTTTTCTGCTGCGATGGCTGTGTAAGCATTTATGACCCAATTTTGCCTCGTCCCATCGTCATGGAGTATAGAACATGGCGGGAAAGAATGTCAATAAGGGCTAAAAATAACTCAAAATAGCACAGAGAGGCCTGGAAAGTCGCTGGGCGGCGCAAAAACGCCGGAAATCAGGCGGACCTCTCCTTTTGGGCAAAGAAAGGAATCATGAAAAATATTCTGCGCCTGTCTCAGAGTCCCTCAGGAATTCCTGATAAGCCATGCGCGGCGGCGGGGGTCTCTCCGCCACAAAAGTCAGCTTGAGGTGGGCGATGATACGATCGACCACGGCATAGTCGGTGAGGAAGGCGATGATGCGCATTTCTCCCTGGCATTTGGGACAGCACATGGGATTAACTTCATAGACTTTCCTTATCATCTCGGCCCAGCCACGGCGTGGGATCCTCGGGCTCTCCTTCTCAACGGTGATGAAGGGATGCTTGTCGGGCTGTGCCTTCCGCACCTTGCCGCGGTGAGCATTAGCATAGAGGCCGAA
>CAZJYC010000106.1:2130-6469 GCA_964550165.1 uncultured Eubacteriales bacterium | reverse complement strand
ATTTTCACAGTCAGAAGAACGCTGGCCGCCTGTTCTCCACCCATGACGCTGATGCGGCCGTTTGCCCATATCCAGAGAAGTCTTGGCGCATAGGCCCGCCCGCACATGGCATAATTGCCAGCTCCATAGGAGCCTCCAACTATAACCGTAAACTTGGGCACATCGGCATTGGCCACAGCATGGACAAGCTTGGCTCCATCCTTGGCTATGCCGCGATGCTCATACTGCTTTCCGACGATAAAACCCGTGATGTTCTGGAGGAATATCAGGGGAACTTTGCGCATGGCGCAAAGGGTGATGAAATGGGCGCCCTTCAGGGAGCTTTCAGAAAAAAGAACCCCGTTGTTGGCCAGGATGCCGACAGGATAGCCCATGATCCGGGCAAACCCGCAGACCAGCGTCTGTCCGTACAATTCCTTGAATTCCTGGAAGCGGCTGCCATCGACGATGCGGGCGATAATCTCCTTGATGTCAAACGTCTTCCTCAAATCCTGGGGAATAATCCCGTAAATTTCCTGAGGGTCATAATAAGGCTCTTCAGGCTCAGCCATATCCAGTTCAAATTTCTTTGGCGGGTCCAGAGTTTCTACGATGTTCCTGGCTATCTCCAGGGCATGCTCATCGTTGAGCGCATAATAATCCGAAACCCCGGAGATGCGGCAGTGGACATCAGCCCCTCCAAGCTCCTCATCGGTCACTTCTTCTCCTGTGGCTGCTTTGACCAGAGGCGGTCCTCCGATAAAAATCGTACCCTGCTGGCGGACTATAACAGTCTCATCGCTCATGGCCGGCACATAGGCGCCTCCGGCTGTGCAGGAGCCCATGACAATCGATATCTGGGGTATCCCTAAAGCTGAAAGGCGAGCCTGGTTGTAAAAAATTCTGCCAAAATACTCCTTGTCGGCAAAAGTCCCGGACTGATGCGGAAGGAATATCCCCCCGGAATCGACCAGGTAGATGCAGGGCAGTCGGTTCTGCAGGGCAATTTCCTGGGCCCGGACATGCTTCTTGATGGTCATCGGGAAATACGTGCCGCCCTTGACAGTGGCGTCATTGGCCACGACCAGGACTTCCCGGCCGTGGATGACTCCGATTCCGGTGACCATGCCAGCTCCGGGCGCTTCGTTATCATACTGGTCGCAGGCAGCCAGAGGAGAAAGCTCCAGAAAAGGCGTGTTACGGTCGAAAAGTTTCTCCAGCCTTCCCCGCGCTAAAAGCTTTTTCCTGGACTTGTGAAGCTCCCTGTATTTTGGAGGGCCTCCCTCCTGGACTTTGGCCAGCCTCTCTTTGTATTCAGCGACAATCCTCTTCAGATGATCAAAATTATCTTTGTATTCTTTACTCTTTGTGTCCACCTTGCTCTCGATTCTGAACATGGCTAACCCCTCATCTCAGGCATTCTGATAGACCTTATAGACCAATCGGGCATGACAAAAAAATGGAGTCTCCCAGCCGTCATGTCCTCCATATGGTCTGAGCCTCTCTTCTTTTAAAAAAGGGGCCTGTCCCCTTTTTCATTCAGGTACAAACTTATAGCCGTAGCAGATGATGCCCGACTCTCCTTCGTTGTAGATCTTTCGAAATTCGAGCTTCACCCTCTGTCCAATCTTTAAATCCTCAAAATCACAATCCACAATCTGCCCGGTCAACTTCACGCCGTCTTCGAGCTCGACGATTCCCACCGCGTAGGGAGCATGGTCGACGAACTGCTGGGGCGGAACCCGGATGATGGTAAAGGTAAGGACCTTTCCTTTATCAGCAAGCCGTGTTGTCTCAAACTCTCTGTTCTTGCATTCAGGGCAGATGGGACGCGGAGGAAAAAGTATAGTTCCGCATTTTTTGCATTTGCCGGCTTCCAGCCTGTAGCGTTGAGGAATTTCCCTCCAGTATCTTGACGGTGTTGGCATTTCCTCCTCCTCTCTTAAACTCTCTCAAAAATATGGACGACTGTGCTTCCGCCGCTGCCGCCCATGTTCTGGGTCATCCCTATTCTGGCATTCTTGACCTGCCTCTCCCCTGCTTCTCCCTTGAGCTGCTTGACAATCTCCACGACCTGGGCCACGCCGGTGGCTCCGACAGGATGGCCCTTGGCTTTTAATCCGCCTGAGGCGTTGACCGGGATCTTTCCTCCGAGAGAGGTCAGGCCCTGTTCGACAGCGTCTCCTCCTTTGCCTTTTTCCACAATGCCCAGAGCTTCTGTGACACAGATCTCCGCGATGGTGAAGCAATCATGGGCCTCGAGGACATCGATATCTTCGGGCTTCTTGTTGGCCATAGCGCAAGCTTTCTTTCCAGCCTGGTAAGTCGCTTCAAGCCAGGTGATGTCTTTTCTTGAGCTCAGAGCGATCGTATCCGTGGCATGGCCGCTGCCGATGATTTTAATCACCGGCTTTTTCATCTTCCTGGCCGTCTCCGCCGGGCAGAGAACAATCGCGGCTGCGCCGTCGGTTATCGGTGAGCAATCCAGGATGCGCAGCGGGTCAGCGACCAGCACCGAATTGAGGACCGAATCCACAGTGATCTCAAAAGGAAACTGAGCCAGGGGATTCTTGGAGCCGTTGTGGTGGTTTTTGACGGCAACCAGGGCCAGCTGCTCCCGGGTTGTCCCGTATTTTTCCATATGGGCGCGGGCGATCAGGGCATAAAGGCCGGGGAAAGTGATTCCGTTGTAGCCCTCATACTCCTGGTCAGCGGCTGTCCCCAGAGCATAGGTCGCTTCATAGCCGTTGACATCGGTCATCTTTTCCACGCCGCCGACAAGAACAAAATCGCTAACGCCCGCAGCAACTTCCAGGAAGCCCAGCCTCACGGCAAGCCCTCCTGAGGCGCAGGCTGTTTCTATCCTTGCTGAGGGAACAGGATTCTGGCCGAGATAGTCGGCGAGAAGAGATGCGATATGCTCCTGCCCGACAAAAAGACCAGAAGACATAGATCCTATATACATCGAGTCGATTTTATCCACTCGAGCGTCGTCTAAAGCCAGAAGAGCTGTTTCGACAAAAATTGTCCTTAAGGACTTCTCCCAGAGCTCTCCCCATTTTGTCATTCCCACACCGATGACAGCCACGTCTCTCATTCCTTCCTCCTAAAGCGCCTTTTTGATTTTTTGACGGAACTTGGCATAGACGCCGTACTCCAGGTAACATTTATTCTTATCCAGCATCTCCCGTGTCCTCGGAGCAAGATCCCTAACCTCCTCAATCCTTTCCGTCACCTCAAAGATGAAGGCGTCGCTCCCCGCTCCTGAGCCGAAGGAAACGATGAGGATCTTGTCTCCGGCTTTGGCAATGTCCAGAGTCGCCGTCAGTCCCATGGGCGATGAGCCGGAATATGTGTTTCCCAATTTGTTGACCAGCCAGCCAGGCTCAATCTGTTTTTTTGCGAATCCGAGCATGCTCCCGACCTTGAAGGGGAATTTGCCGTTAGGCTGGTGAAAGATGACATAGTCAAAATCTTCGGGCTTCATCTTAGCCTTTTTCATGATTCCTTCAGCCGCACCCATGATGTGCTTGAAATAGGCGGGGTCGCCGGTGAAGCGGCCTCCATGCTGGGGATAAAACTGGTACTCTCTTCGCCAGAAATCAGGAGTGTCCGTCATGTAGGAGTAAGTTACCACGGCTCGAGCGACCACTTTCTCGCGGCCGAAAATAAAGGCCGCTGCACCTGCCGCTGCCGTGTATTCCAGAGCATCACCAGGAGCTCCCTGTGAAGTGTCAGCTCCGACAGCCAGGCCGTATTTGATCTCTCCGGCTTTGACCAGGCCTAAAGCCACAAACATCCCTTCAGTGCCAGCTTTGCAGGCAAATTCAAAATCGGCGGTATGGACTTCGGGAGTTGCGCCGATAGCCTCAGCCAGGACCGTGCCGCTCGGCTTGACCGCATAGGGGTGGGATTCTGAGCCGACGTAGACAGCCCCGATCTCCGCTGGATTAATCTGGGCTCTTTTCAGGGCGAGCTTGGATGCTTCCACGGCCATGGTGATTGTATCCTGGTCAGGAGAGGGGACAGATTTTTCTTCGAGCAGCAGCCCCTTTTTGTAGCTCGAAGCATCGGCTCCCCAGACCTTGGCGATCTCTTCAACCTTGATCCTGTTTCGAGGAATACAGGCCCCGTATCCAACAATACCTTCCATTTATCGCCTCCATGTTTTGTGATGAAAGAGTTTTGAATCGGACATGCAAAGAATTGAAAAAAAACAAAGTTAACGAGTAATAATGAGAAGCTATCGTGTCATATCTCTCCTTTTAAGTCAAGAAATTTTGCGCCGTTGAGAGCTTTAAGTCAGGTTCGTTTGACAGGTCCCTTCCCCAAAAAATAGAATAAGATACACGGAACTTTT
>CAZJYC010000106.1:0-2030 GCA_964550165.1 uncultured Eubacteriales bacterium | reverse complement strand
GTGGCGGAAATCATGGACCTTCCTCTGGGAACGGTCAAATCCCGGGTTAACAGGGGAAGGCTCCATCTGGCCAAAATCCTCAAAGAAAAAAAGGAGATAAGACAATGACCTGTGAAAAAATCGAACAGCTTTTATCTCCTTATCTGGAGGGCGAGCTCAGACCAGAAGAAAAAAGAGCTGTTGACAAACATCTTCAGGCCTGTTCCAGATGTTCTGAACTTTTTTCCTTTCTCAAGGAAGCCAAAGTGTCTCTATCCGATTTTCCAGAAGTGGATCTGAGCGAGAATCTGCTGGCCAGGCTTCAGGCGATTCCTGCCAGAAAGAAAAGATTCAGGCTGAGCTTTGACTTCATGCTCCGTCCCTCTTTCCAGCCCATCCTGGCTGCAGCAACAGTATTGCTAACTTTCTTGTCTTTTTATCTTTTCAATCCGAACAAGAGCGCCATCGATAAATCGGTCGACCGCGAGTTCCACCGCGGTTTAAGTAAGGTCGAAATGCTTTATGCCAAGGCAGAATCCTTTACAAGCAGCCTGGGCGAATACAAGGATAATATTCTCGTTTCTCTCAAAAATGTGAAGCTTTTTAGAGGAACCGAGGATTGAAAAATACATGACAATGGAGGTATAAAATGGAAGAAAAAGTCGTCGTCAAAAAACCACCCAAATCTCCGGCTCTGGCAGGTATTCTTTCTATTTTTCCTGGAGTTGGGGCCATCTACAATGGGCAGATTTATAAGGGGTTCTTGTTCATCATCATCTTTGCTTTTTTAATTACTATACAGGGGCACGCAGTTCAGCCTTTTGTAGCATTGATGCTTGCAGCTTTCGTCCTGTATGCGATTATCGACGCTGTCCAGACCGCAAAAAGCATAAACCGGAGAGCTCTCGGCGGAGAAGAGGTAGAAGAATTAAAGGAAGAAGTTCCTCAGGTCGTGAAATCCGGCTCGATTTTCTGGGGAATTGTCCTGCTGGCTCTGGGAGTGCTCTTTCTTCTGGCCAACTTTGAGGTCATTGATTATGGAACTCTATGGGATTTCTGGCCTGTGGCGATTATCGTCATCGGAGCCAAACTTGTTTTCGATTATCTCTCCCGAAAGAACAACAAGAGCTGAAGGAGGCGAAAAATGGCAAAGCGAAGAAAAGATCCATTGGCCTGGGGAGTAATTCTCATTGTAATCGGCGTCGTCCTCCTGCTGGCGAATATCGGCCTCACCCGCTGGGATATCTGGGAGTTCATTGCCCGGCTCTGGCCGGTGATCCTCATCGCTTGGGGGGCCTGGAAGATCTATTTCGCCATAAAAGAGAAGCCAGAAAAAGAAGACTGAGTAAGGGTTGCCGATGAAAGCCAAAGAAATCATTCTCCTGATTCTGATCATCGCCGGCGGTATCCTTGTTTACCATATCTATACAGGGGATTTCGATGTCGTCTTTGACTTAAATGACCACTTCTTCTTCAATCTTGATGAATTCAATTACGAGGATTATCAGGAGCTCGAGCCGCCCTTCCCTCCTTTGCTCCAGATTGCCAATAGCCGTGGAGCCGTTGAAATCCAGGGAACCGAAGGGGAGAAAATCGCCATTTCTTTCCGGAAAAAAATCTGGCGAAGAAAAGAAGAACAGGCCAGGGAGGTTTCCGATCAGCTTAAAATGACGCTGAGCAAGGAGCTTGAGCGTCTGCTCATCTCCACTAACCGGGGTGAGTTTCGAAGGAAAAATTTTGAAACCAGTTTCAAAATTTTTCTCCCACAAAACATGGATGTCGAGGTAGAAAACTCGTATGACCTGGTTAAAGTCTCCAAAGTCAGGAAGGCGAGCATCACCAACCGCCACGGAAAAGCCATTGCTTCGCATATCCGGGGCGAACTTTTCATCAAAAATGCCTACGAGGATGTCAAGGTGGAGAATGTTCAATCCGGCTGCCGCCTGGAAAGCAGGCATGGCGATGTCTCGGTGGCTTATGTCAAAGGAAAAACAGAGATCAGCCATGCCTACGGAAAGGTCCGCCTGGAAAATCTTTCTCAGGACGTCAAA
>CAZJYC010000105.1:0-6641 GCA_964550165.1 uncultured Eubacteriales bacterium | reverse complement strand
CTTGACATCTGGGATATTCAATTTAAAGTAATATTCTTGGACTTTCCCTCAAGAGGAAGATGAGAACGAAGAGGAAGATGAAAATGAACAAGTCATTTCCTGGTTTTATTTTGGTTTTTTTCGGATTATTAGCTCTTGGGCCCTGTTTAGAGGGTCAAAGTCAGGTCGATGCGCAACAAATCGTCAAGAAAATAGACGAGCTCTACCGGAGCGAGTCGAGTTCGGCGGCGGTGGAGATGGAAATCGTCACCCCGCATTGGACAAGGGCGCTGAAGATGAATGCCTGGAGCCTGGGCATGGATAAGACTTTTATCAGGGTTCTTGAGCCAAAAAAAGAAAAGGGAATCGCCACCCTCAGAATCGGGAATGAAATGTGGAATTTTCTTCCGAATGTCAATAAAGTGATTAAAATACCTCCTTCGATGATGATGAGCTCCTGGATGGGCTCGGATTTCACCAACGACGACCTGGTGAAAGAATACACATTCATCGAAGACTATAACTTTGAACTGATCGAGGTCGAAAATCCTGAGAAAGGCCTCTTATATTTGAAATGCGTTCCCAAGGAGGGGCGGCCGATTGTCTGGGGCCATATCATTCTTGCTGTGCGCGAGAACGATTATCTTCCTGTCTGGCAGAAGTACTATGACGAGAAAGGGAAGCTCGTGCGCGAGCTTTTTTACAAGGATATCAGAAAATTTGGAAACCGTGAAATCCCTTCGCTTATGGAACTCGTTCCTTCAACAAAAGAAGGACACAAAACAATCGTCCGCTACCTTGAGGCCAATTTTGACATAAAAATCGATCCCGAGATCTTCACCCTGAGAAACCTTAGGACAAAAATATAATATGCTCATCCTAAAAATCGCTTTCCGGAATCTCTTCCGCCAGAAGAGACGAACCATCCTTACCGCCTTGAGCATGCTGGGCGGCTTTGTGCTGAATGCGGTTTTCATCGGCTGGGCTGACGGCTCTTACAATAACATCATCGACATGTTTACCCGGAACCGCCTTGGCCACATTCAGATTCATCAGAAGGATTACCTCGATCGGCCGTCTTTATACAAAACCATCGATAATCTCCCCGAAATCAGCCTTATCATTGAGAAAACAGAAAATGTTGAGTCATGGGCTCCCAGGCTCTTCTCAGCCGGATTAGCTTCAGTCAGGGAGGAGGCAGCTGGCGTGCAGATCATTGGCGTTGACCCGGAGAGAGAAACCCTGACAACTCAATTCGATAAAAAAATCGTAGAAGGAAAAAATTTCTCAGCATCTCCCTCCAAAGAGGCGGTCATCGGCAAAGGATTGGCAACCATCTTGAGCGCCGGTTTAAATGATGAAATTGTGATTGTCTCCCAGGCCGCCGACGGCTCCATTGCCAATGAGTTGTACACCATCATCGGGATTGCCGAAAGCGGCGATGAGGCGACTGACCGTATCTCGCTCTACCTCCACCTGAAGGAAGCCCAGGAGCTCCTGGCTCTTGAAGGAAGGATCCATGAGATTGCGCTCACTGTCAGAAGACTGAACGACGTTAAAAAAGTTAACAGCAGCCTGGCGAAAGAGATCGATAATCCAGATGTATCCGTCGAGCCTTGGCAGGTTTTTGCCCGCTCATTCTACGTCGCCATGAAAGCGGATAAACGGGGCAACTGGGTCATGCTTCTGGTCATCATGATTATCGTGGCCGTGGGTGTTTTGAACACGGTTCTGATGTCTGTCCTGGAAAGGAGGAGGGAATACGGAGTGTTAAAGGCTGTGGGTACAAAGCCCCCTCAAATCATCAAGATGGTCCTTTATGAAGTGATTATTCTCGCTTTGATCTGTATCGTCATCGGAATCGGAGTTGGCCTGGTCATCAATTATTTCCTCTCCACCCATGGGATTACGCTCCCCAGGGCTTTTACTTATGGAGGTATTAAGTTTCAAATCCTGCAGTCTGAAATCAATGCCAGAAGTTTTTATATCCCGGCACTGACCATTATTTTTGCGGCCAGCGTGGTCAGCCTTTTTCCAGCAATCCGGGCAGCCCGCACAGACCCTGCAAGGTCGATGCGTCTCCATTGAGGTTATGAAATGTGGTTTTATATGAAGCTCGCCTGGCGAAACATATTCCGGAATAAACGCAGAACCTATATCGCCGGAACGGCCATCGGCCTGGGGCTTGCTTCTCTGATATTTTCGGATGCCCTGATGATAGGCATGGAAGATAACATGATCAAATCCGCCACAGCAGCATTTCTCGGCGAGGCTCAGATTCACCGCAATAATTTTCGGACGACTCAAGAAGTTGAAAAGACAATCAACAATCTGGAAAACGTTGTCGAGAGCCTCAGGAAGGAAGAGGAGGTCGATAAGTTTGCGCTGCGCACCATAAGTTTCGGGATGATCACCTCCCCGGCCAACATCAGCGCCATCATGCTTTTCGGGATCGAGCCTGAGAGAGAAAAATATCTCTCCCGGATCGACGACGCCCTCGTCGAGGGAGATTTCTTCAAAGAAGGTGATGAAAGGGACTTAGTTATCGGGAGCGAGCTAGCAAAGGTTCTTGAAGTTTCGCTCGGCGACCGGATCGTCATCACGGTTTCTCAGGCAAAGACAGGGGACCTCTCCCAGGAGATGTTCCGCGTATCCGGAATTTACCGCTTCAACGTCAAAGAAATGGACGACGGGATGGCTTTTGTGCTCATGAATAAGGCACAAAAGATGCTTGGTCTGGGAGCAAATGTCCACGAGATCGCCATAAAATTTAAAAAGCTGGAATATGCTTCTCAAGAGGGCTTGCCGTTCTGGGATAAATATTCGAGAGATGGAAACGAAATCGCGAGCTGGACTGTGCTTCTTTCTCAGTTGAAAGCGCTTTTTGAGCTGACAAAATTCTCTCTTCTTTTTGTTGGCATTATCCTGTTTGGACTCGTGGTTTTTGGAATTATCAACACCCTGTTCATGTCCCTCTATGAACGCCTGTTTGAATTTGGGGTACTCCGTGCTGTGGGCACACGGCCTTCAGGCATCCTGAGGCTGATTATTCTGGAAGCCGGAGCCCTGGCTGTGCTGAGCATCATTCTGGGGTCTGCCATGGGCTTTATCCTGACCTATGTCGTGACCAAAACCGGAATCGATTACCGGGGAATTGAGTTTGCTGGAACGGCTTTCTACGATCTTATTTATCCTGTGCTGCACATCCGTCAGTTCATCATCTATCCCATCGTTGTTTTTTTGTTCGTTTTAGCTGTTGGCCTCTACCCTGCAGTGTATGCTTCAAGAATGTCCATCACGGATGCCATGCGCAAGAGCTTATGAGCAAAGGAGATTAAAAATGGAAAATCAAAAACGTGAAATGACAAACGGAAATATAATCAAGGCTGAAGGGATTACAAAAATATACAGGGAGGATGAAGTCAAAGTCCATGCCATCCGTGGTATTGAGCTTACCGTAAAGACCGGCGAGTTTACAGCCATAGTTGGGCCTTCCGGCTCCGGGAAAACAACTCTTTTGAATATCGTGTCTGGCCTGGACAGGCCGACAGAAGGCAAAGTCTGGCTGAAGGGCAAGCCTATTTCCGAGATGAAAAGCCGGGAACTATCCGATTTCCGCAGGGATAATATAGGTTTCATCTTTCAGGCTTACAACCTGATTCCCGTTCTCAAAGTCGAGGAAAATATCGAGTACATCATGCTCCTTCAAGGCATTGAGAGGGCGGAGCGCCACAAAAGGGTCATGGACATTCTGGAAGATGTGGGCTTGAAAGGGTTTGAATCGCGTTTGCCCACAAAACTTTCTGGCGGCGAGCAGCAGAGGGTGGCCATTGCCAGGGCTATGGTTTCAAGCCCAGCGCTGATTCTCGCCGACGAGCCCACAGCCAACCTCGATTCAACCACGGGTGCTGGGCTGCTCGATATGATGAAAGAATTGAACGAGAAGACAGGAATGACATTCATCTTTTCCACCCATGACCCGATGGTTATGGAAAAGGCCCGCCGGGTCATCACTCTCAAAGACGGCCGGATCGAGAAGGACAAGGAAAAAGGATAAGAGTGAAAAAACTCATAGGCCTTTGGGCATCGATTCTCATTGTCGGACTCAACCTCCGGGCAGAGGAAAAATTCTTTTTGAGCGGCTATTTCAAAAATTTCTCCATTATTTTCTCTTTCCCCGCGTCTGAATCAGTGTACGGCCTCAGCAGCCCCACGATCGGGGCAACAAACAACAGGCTGCGGATGAAATTCTCGGCAAAGCCTTTGAGCTGGCTCGCTCTGGATGCGGCTTATGACCTATCGCCGAGAATTCAGGACCCTTCTCTCTTCAGGAATGACCTTTTTTTCGCAAAGATCGAGGAGAACCGTTACCGTTTTGCTGACTTCCGGCCGAGGATTTATCCTGAGTCTGATGAAGAAACAGGAAGCTTTGGTCTTTACCATAATTTGGACCGTTTTTCAGCGACTGTAAAGACAAAATTTGCAGATATATTTGTGGGAAGGCAGGCCATTGCCTGGGGCAGCGCCCGCATCGTCAACCCGACCGACATCATCGCGCCGTTCACCTTCAACGAGCTCGACCCGGAAGAACGAAGAGGCGTGGATGCCATCCGCGTCAGAATTCCTCTGGGCGTGATGGACGAGCTGGATGTCGGGTATGTGGCGGGCAAGGATTTTGATTTTCATAAGAGCGCAATCTTTCTCAGAGGAAAAATTTACGTGGCTCAGACAGATTTATCGCTTCTTCTTTTAGGTTTCTACGACCATCTCTTAATCGGCATGGACATTGCCCGGTCCATCGGAGGCGCTGGTTTCTGGGCAGAAGCCGCTTATGTCCTCCCGGATTTTTTCAGAGAAGGAACGGATGACAGCAGCTATTTCAGGCTGTCGACCGGGCTCGATTACAATTTAACCGGAAAGATGTACGGATTTGCCGAGTACCATTTCAGCTCAGCAGGAAAAAGCAATCCTGAGAACTACCTTGAATTTTTCCAGTCTTCTGCTTTCGAGGACGGCTCAGTCTATTTGATGGGAAAGCATTATTTGGGTCTCGGGCTGACCTATCAAGTCACTCCGCTCATCCCTTTCTCGGGCCTTATCCTGCTTAATATCAGCGACGGCTCTTTCACTTTGGCGCCCCAGGTGGAATACAACATCGCCGAGAATATTTATCTCTCTGCCGGGTCTTATCTTGGCTTTGGGAAAAAACCGGAGCGAATCTTCGTCCCCCTCAATCCTCCCGAGATTCTCTTCCATTCCGAATTCGGAGCTTACCCGGATATGATTTTCACCTCTTTCAGGATCTATTTTTAGTGTTCATCCTCCTCTTTAAGCTCTGTTGCTGGATTTCTCGCTACATCCTTATCTTTTGCAGAGTGCCTTATGAAAATTTTCATAATGAAATTCCTTTCTTATTGCCAAAAGACGCGGGCAACCAGCGGCTGGCTGTGGGATGGCCGGTAGCTTGAGCTGCTTGTTAGGCCGTGGCATAATTTTTAAGCCGATAATGCTTCAATGACCGCTTTGGGTCTTTCAGCCGCTATTTTAAGCAAGGCCTTTGCCGGACCTCTCGGCTTTCTACGGCCTTGCTCCCAATTCTGAAGTGTCGAGATACTAACTCCTATCATTAAAGCGAACTCCGACTGCGACTTTTTCAAACGAAGCCGAATTTTCTTAATATCGGTAGGATTGAATTGGAATATTCTACTTGGTTTCATTTTTCCTCTTCGAATCTTCCCAGCCTGTTTTATGCTGCCTATGAGTTTATCAAAATCTTTTTCCCTCATTTAAACTCCTCTCGAACTAATTTGCTCAGCACCCTTGCCTGTTCTTGAGTCAAGTCTTCCTGCTTGCTCTTCGGGTAGATGAGCAACATGTATATTATTTCTTGTTTTTTCTCCCAGTAGTAGATAATCCGAAAGCCACCACGTTTGCCTTTACCTGAGGATCGCCAGCGAAGCTTGCGAAGGCCACCGGTTCCAGAAATTAGCGCTCCCTGTTCTGGACGAAAGAGCAAAGCAAGTTGTATCGAATGGTATTCATCCTCAGAAATGAGACGAACCACCTCTCTTGTGAAAATTGGTGTTTCAAAAAAGCGCATAAATACTATAAGTCAATGGCGTATAGATGTCAAGATATATAAAATCTTCAAATTCCGCGAGGTTTTTTCGTTGATTGTCCAATCGATGCTCCCAAGCTGGATATTAGGCCCGTCGCATATACGGCTTGCAATCTAATATCGATAATTGTAATATAAGACTGCAATTTTAAGGGGATATTCGCTGAGATCAAATAATATACGACGTTATTTTAGGGTGATTTTTATCAAATACACCATGCTGTATATTAATAATTATGCGCACTAAGACAAGAAGATGCCCGCTTGTCAGGGCGAGGTTAATCTGAGGAGGATGATAGAGGTGATGAAGAATGGAACAGTGCTTTCCTTGTTGATGATCCTGTGTTGCTTAGCCTATGTGCAGGAAGTGGATACGACCTTCCAGAAGCGCAATCTGCGACAGCAGCTTTTCGTCATCGACTACATGAAAGCGAACAAACTGTCCAGCCCCTTTTCCACGCCAGCCGAGATCGATGCATATTTCGAGAAACTAGGCGAAGCTTGGGCCAAGGAGGTCAGCGATGAGGATCCGCACATGGCTCAG